>RGPS01000546.1 GCA_010084195.1 Terriglobia bacterium | reverse complement strand
CCGGTGTGGACGAGTCAGGATTGTATGCTCACCTCCGAGGAGGCGCAGAAATATATGCAGGCCAACCCGCAAGAAATATGTGAGGACGAGTATTTATACTATATGGAGCACAAGGGGTGGACGTGGGAGCAGTGTGTCTCGCATACGTGGCAGCAGCCGGGGCTCGTCCCCGGGCCTGATCTTGATTGTGAGGGCTCTGAAGAGAGATGGCACTATGAGGAGGGATTGAAGGCTCGCGAGCAGCAGCGCATTCGGGAGATTGAGGGTAGATGGCTGATTGCGGAAACGGAGTACCCTCTCGATTTAGTCGCTGGCGTGGCGGCGCAGCTGGACGATCCGACCATGCCTCCAGAAGAATCCGTTTCACGCGCCATCCTATTGGTCGATGCTTGTGGTCGGTTGGTCAAAAAAACCCGCGATCATCATACATGGAGAGCAGCTCACAGGGCTGAACTGGAGAAAATCGGAGTTGGTGCGAGGAGCCATGTGGATTACGAAGAGGGCATCAGGATTATTACCGGATACCGGGACAACACGACGAAGAGGAGCCGCGTGGAGGAGTATTTCCGGCGGTACGTGAAAATCTGGCGCTTCGCTAAATCGAGTGGGCGGAAATTTACCGGGGACGCCCTGACCGCTGGCATTTCTGAGGAGGATGGTCCCGTTGGTGCCGCTGAGTTTTAGGTGTGGTTGAACGAGCGCAGGAGGCTATGGGATTGGCATGAATCAGAACCTCCTTTTCGCCGCCGCCCTTGGATTGATGCCACCCTGGAAGGTCGTCGACAGCGGGCTCAAGCAGGAGGGCGAGGGAGCGAAGCACCTCTACGTGGATATCGATCTGGAGTCCGGCGCCAGAATGCCCTGCCCCCGGTGCGGGCAGGCCTGTGCGCTCTACGACCATGAGATCAAGACCTGGCGGCATCTCAACTTCTGGCAGCACGCCACAGTCCTCAGCGCCCGGGTGCCGCGGATAAAGTGCGACGAGCACGGGGTGCTGCAGGTGGGGGTGCCATGGGCAAGGCCCGGCAGCGGATTCACCCTCATGTTCGAGGCCTTCGCGATGGCCATGGCCCGCGAGATGCCAGTGTCCGCCCTCGCCAAGCTGATGGGCGAACATGACACGCGTATATGGCGCATTGTGCGTCATTATGTGGCGCAGGCCCATAGGGAGCAGGATTGGAGCACGGTCAAGGACGTGGGCATCGATGACACGGCCACGCGCAAGGGACACCGATACGCGACGGTGGCCGTGGAGGTCGA
>RGPS01000545.1 GCA_010084195.1 Terriglobia bacterium | reverse complement strand
TCTCGACGGTGATCTCTACGAATCCACCAAGGTATGCCTTGAGAACCTGTTCTTCAGGATCGTTCCCGGAGGGTGCCTAATTCTGGACGACTACCCGCTTCCCGGATCACGCAAGGCACTGGACGAGTTCTTCCGCGACATGGGCATCGACCTGAAGCCCATCATTGAGTGCGACACTGGAGCCGCCTACTTCCAAGTATGAAACTCGTCGTCATTTACCTCGCTGCGCCGCGTGAGTGGTCTTGGCTGAAGTGGTCCCGTCTGGACTGCCTGAAGGCTTCTTTGAAGCTGCTGAAGAAGTTCGGTCCCAAGGCTCCGGTAATCGTCTTCCACGAGGACTACACCGACCAGGAACGCGACGAGCTACTCTCAGTCTATTCCAACTTGCAACTCTCCCAAGTGGACTTCTCCACGCACAAGGAGCACTACCGACCCGGCTACCGCGACGCCCGAGTGGGAAGCTACGGCTACGGCATGATGTGCCGATTCTTCAGCGGAGCGGTGCAGAACCATCCCCTGCTTCAAGACTTCACCCACTACATGAGGCTGGACGACGACTCCTACTTCATGTCTCCACTGGACGAAGGCGTCCTTCGGAGAATCAGCGAGAACGACTACACCTACCGCTGCACCTTCGAGGACTTCGTTCCCAGCTTCAACCAGTTCACGGAGGACTTCATGCAGGCGCGTGGATTCAAGTTTCTGCGCGACCGCATTTTCGCCGTCAGGACTGCCCCCTACACCAATTATCACACCTCCAGCTTGGCAATGTGGAGGCACCCCATCATCAAGCAGTTTGTCGAGGAGATCGACCAGAAGAATGGAGCCATCACGATGGGGTGGGACGACGCGATCATTCAGGGAATGATAGCGAACATCATCTGCCCGCTTCTCGGCCTAAAAGTCCATCTTGAACAAGGCTTCTGCTATCGCCACAACCAGCACTGCTCGCACCGGGAGGGTCACTCTCACACCGATCTCTGCCGCGACGGCAACGACGCCCACCACGGCGGCGACATCAACTACAACTGGGGTCCACCATGCTCGCTCGCGTAATCTCAGTCCAGCCCCACCAGTGGAAGCCTGGAGTTCACTCCAAGTTCGTGCGCCGCTGGAAACACGTTCAGGAGGTGCTGATTCCAAGCCTGAAAAGGATTGGCTTGGACGCGGAACCTATCGAGGCAGTGTTGTCGTGCGATCTGCCAGCGGTGGCGGACGGCAAGCTCACTTTCGACGGCATTACCCTGACTATTGGTGAAG
>RGPS01000544.1 GCA_010084195.1 Terriglobia bacterium | reverse complement strand
CGAGGACGAGGAGACTCCCATCGCCGAAGGGGCCCTGCTCCGGATCGCGTTCAGTCACACGCCCTATGCGGGCGTCAGCGTCCCATGGCAGCAGGAATATCTGGAGGGGATCACGGCGCTGCTCCGGAGCGCACGGCCCAAGCTGGGCTGGAACTGCCCCACCCCAGAACACAGAATTCTGACGTGGGATCAACGCTGGGTCGAAGCAGGAACCCTCACGGTGGGGGACCGCCTGCTGGCATTTGACGAAGAGATTCCGGGACCCGGTCGTCGTCGCCGGTATCGCGAGGCAACAGTGGTGGCCTGTGAACGGGCACAGAGCCCCGTCATGGCCGTGACGTTTGACGATGGGACCGTCGTGAAGGTCACGCCAGAGCACAAATGGCTCGTCGCCAGAGGGCAGGCATGTAACAATGCCCGCTGGGTGGAGACTGCCGCGTTAACCCCGGGGTGCCGTATCGCTCAGGTGCTGGATGTCTGGGAGGACAACACCAGTCGCAACGCGGGCTACCTCGCAGGGTTCTTTGACGGCGAGGGTGCGCTGGGCCAGTTTCAGGTGACGGCGTCTCAAAACGCAGGACCGCTGTATGAGCACGTGAAGACGGTCATGGCGGCTGAACGCATCCCATTTAAGACCTGCCGCAGCACCACCACCGGCAAGAACCACAAGGTGCAAAAGCTGTATGTGAACGGGGTGCCACAGATGCTGAAATTCCTCGGCACCATTCGTCCGCAGCGGCTTCTCCAGAATCTGGCAGAACGGCACTTGGGGGTCTTTCAAACCAAGGCAACACGCTATCGTCGGGTGGTATCCGTGGAGGCATTGGGTCATAGGGAGGTGGTGCATCTGGAAACGTCCACGCACACCTATCTCTTAGAGGGCTTTGGGGCCCACAACTGCGTCGCCTTCGATCTGCCCCGCTTGCGAGCGGAGGGGCTGGAGGTGGGGGGTCGCGTCTACGACTATCAGGATGGCTGGCACCTCCTGCAGTCCGACCTGCCCAAGGGGCTGGAGTGGGTCTCCAGCTTCTATACCGACTACGCCCCATGGAAGCACCTGAGCGACCAGTCACTGGCCCGCTATGCGGCCATTGACGTAGACGTGGCGCTGCAGAATGCCCGGGGCATTGAGGCCGACCTGCGGAAGGCCGGACAGTGGACGCTCTTCGAGCGCCACATCGTGGACCTCATGCCGCTGCTGGCCCGGGCCGGACGCCGGGGCAATCGCATCGACCTCGCCTATCAAGCCGACCTCGTGGCC
>RGPS01000543.1 GCA_010084195.1 Terriglobia bacterium | reverse complement strand
ACCGTCGATTGGCGATCAGCCACGTCAGAAGCCGCAACCGCTGCGAAACTGCATCGGGAACTTCGCGGGACAACTCGCGGTTGACCGCCTCTGTTGCTTTATCCCTCAAGTCGTAGCCCTCAGAAATCGCGACAATGTCTTCGTCCGTAAGCGCCGGTGAGGCGACCAGACGCATTTTCGCTTCGGGGTTTGAGAGGAATGGCTGAAGCCCTCTGGCGGCTGCCGCAAGGGAGGTAGAGGTGAAATAGCCAACTGCTCGGTCGTAACGCGAAGCTACGGCAAGGCACGGTTCGTAGAAATCCCTAACCAGGTCGTCCCGGCCGGTTCGATAGTGACTTGAGATTGCTAAGTCCTTAAGTGCCATCGTCCAACTGGCTGGGAGTGCCTCCATATCTTCGATTTACCCCCGTTTGCCGCTTAGATCCTGACCGGACTCGATTAAGGGTACTTACAGGTCAACCCAGTACATCGGTAAGTCCCGATCTTTGCGCCCCAACCGCCGTGCAGTATCCAAATCAAAGATCTAGCTTGGAAATGTCGACGCTGCCTGCCGGAGAGGCCTCCGGGGCCTGATCCTCGACGCTTACCTGGGACGACCAACCACACTACGAAGACGTTTCATCGTGTCTAGCGGGGTCGGAACTCCCCTTCCAATAGTAGGAACGGTGTTGTTTACAGCAGACAAACATCTGCTCCACATAACAATGCCGGTGCCTGGACAACCCGGTCACAGCGAACAGTAATTCAAGCTCGGCGCTCATAACCTCCCATGGGATAAACGTAAATCACCCCGTCGAACCGGCCCAAGCAACAGGGATCCGCACACTGCCACCGGATACTTCGTTTCTCGACGTGACAGTGAAATGTAGCGCGCAGAACCATCTCCGCCGGCCCACCGCAGTGGATGCAGCAAGGCGGCGCCTTACCGCTGTGCACCTGCCGTATAAGCGGGCCAAGGGATTGTGGCTGGTAGGGACTCCAGTACTCGAAGGCGTTCGAATTCCGACGACACCTCCGGCGGTTGCCAGTCGACCAGCTGGCGTCGGATGGGTGAGCAACTACTCCGATGTTGGCCTGGGTCCCTTCAGCATAACTTCGGAGGGACTTTCGGCGAGTTACACGGGGGAAGTTCGACCAGGCGAACCTGGGGTTTGGTGTGTTTCGACTCATGGTCCCCAATTTAGCGCAGATTTGCGTTATATGCCGGTGCCTTCTTCGGCCTGATCAGCAAGACCGCTGAAAGTACGGGGAATCCGTGTAT
>RGPS01000542.1 GCA_010084195.1 Terriglobia bacterium | reverse complement strand
GCCTGAAATGACGCTTTCAAGCACAATCAATCACACTTTATGCCTGACAATGGAGTTGAGCTTGCCCTGGCCTGCGGTGTCGAAGGCAGGAACAGGGCGCAGTCGGACTCGAACGTTTGGTTGGTCCGTGAGCTGGACGGCGCTTACGCAGTTTTGAGCAGGTCCGTATGAAGGGCGGTCCGGGAAGTCGAGGGGAACGGCAACGGCAATGTCGGGGAGAAACGCACGCTGTACTTGCGGGTCTTGAACTTCGGCAGGCAACTCCGTCAACTCCGTGACAGACGTATCAGTTTGTGTATACAATACGCTACGATTAGGGTGTGGTCATTTCTGGGTTTGACTGGGATTGTGGCAACATTGACCATATAGACCGGCACGAGTACACGCCGGATGAGGTGGAAGAGGTCTTTGTTGGCAACTACAAAGTGAGGCGGACCCGTGACGGCCTGTATGTCGCGCTCGGGGAAACGCTTGATGGCCGCCTCGCATTCATTGTGTTCCGCCGTTTGCGGGCAGGTGTAATTCGGGTAGTGACGGCCCGTGACATGGAAGATAAAGAACGGCGTCTGTTCCGCCGCAAATAGTTCGATCAGCAGGCAAGATGAACCGTATGAAGACAACACTTACCGCCGCCAAGCTCCCACTGCCAGCGTTTTCCTCAGACGAAGACGCAGCCGAGTATTTCTCATCCCATTCGATTGCCGAGGCGTGGGAGGAATTGCCGCCTGCCAAACAATCAAAACCATCCGGGATACTCGAACAGTCGATCCGGGAGCGACATGCCCGGGCAAAATCGCCTATTTCGATCCGGCTGATTCCTGAACAAATTGCTGCGGCTAAAAAGATCGCCGAGGCCAAATCCGTCGGCTACCAGACGCAGCTCCGCATGTGGATAGCCGAGGGCATTCAGCGCGAAGGCAAAGGCCGCAACCTCTAAGGTCTTAGGTCTTTCGGCTCCGGCAGTTAAAGACCGAGGACTTTTCCTGTTGGGTTTCCACGGCGAAGCAGGGTTCGCAGCCGAATTCTCCTCTGCGGGGCAAATGGTACCAATACTGCGGCAATCCTCGGAGGGCAAAGAACGAGCCTCCAGCGCTGCATCTCTTCTACCCGACCGCGCGGGTGTATGCTTCCCCGTTCACCTTGCCGACAACGGAGATCGCTATTGGGTGGTGAAGTTGTTCACCACCGTTCCGGTTTGGAAGGCGTTGCCGGCCTGATCGGTCACGTTGGAGCCTCCGATGGAGAGGGAGTACTGGGTGGACGGGAGCAGGG
>RGPS01000541.1 GCA_010084195.1 Terriglobia bacterium | reverse complement strand
TCCTCGTCCAACGGCAATGAGCTGGTTTCAGGATTGGCGCGCAGCAACTCGATCAGCCCGGCACCACTTTTCGGCGCTGGCTCATCAGGCACCCAGCCACCGCCGAAACCCCAAGGAAAGTGCTCGGTGAACTTCCTGACTTCCCGCTCCGCCACTCCAAGCACTTTGGCTACTTCGGCGAAAGCACTGCGGGGCTGAAACGTCGAGAACCCACCGACAACCGCACAGTGCCCAGCCCCATACCGGTCGAAGATTAAATCCACCACGTCGTCTTTGCGGTCGTGGGGAAAGTCGATGTCGATGTCCGGCAGCTTGTTCAACGCCATCCGATCTTTGTTGAGGAAGCGGCGGAAGTAGAGGTCGAAGCGGATGGGGCACACGTCGCTGATACCGAGGCAGTAGCACACCAAGGAATCGGCCGCACTGCCCCGCGTGATCCACTCGATGCCTTCCCGCCGGCACTGTTGAAGGATGTCCCAGACGACCAGGAAGTAGTCCTCGTAGCCAACGTCCGCGATTATGCCCAACTCCTCGTTGATCTGGCGTTTCATCCCGGCGTGGTTATGCGGGTATCGTCTCCGCAAACCCTCCTCGACTAATCGGCGGAGAAATTGAGGTGAAGTGGAACCACCGGGGGTGTTGAAGGCGGGGAACTGCGGCTTACCCAGCGGCATCTCGAAGTTGCAGCGGTCGGCCAGCTCGAGGGTGTTGGTCAGCAGCTCGGGATTCGACTGTCGCCAATTGGAGACATTTTGTGGCGAGCGGAAGTGGAACTCCCCGTTCAAACGCTTCTCGGGATGCTCCTGTTTCAACAACGTCAGCGTTCGGATGCTCTGGACCACATCGAACTTCCAGCGTTCAGCAGCACCGGCGTAGTGGACCGGCTGATGGAGGATGACAGGATGATCTCTGGAACCTTTTTTTAGCTCTTCGCTGTTGGACACGCCCCGGTAGAAGCGTGAGGGGAAGTGGCTGGAGAAGCGTTCATCAACCCCAACTGCCAGCAAACCGTCTGTCCAACCGTCGAGCTTCGGCTTCGGTGTGGAGAGCAGCTGGCAGAGGTTGTGGTAGCCGATGGAGTTCTGCACGTAGAGGCAGAGTGTTGAGCCGTCGAGCCTCAGCTCCGCCCCAATCAACGGCTTCACGCCCACCTTCTTCGCCTCCAAGAAGAACTCCACCGCGCCATGCAGGTTAGGGTCCATCAACGCTATGGCTGGGAGTTGATGGTGTTTGGCGATGGCTACAACGGCGGCGGGTGACAGCGTGGAGTCG
>RGPS01000055.1 GCA_010084195.1 Terriglobia bacterium | reverse complement strand
CGATTATCCCCAAAAAATTGTCGATTCCCAAAATCAGTCCGAGGCCCTATCCCCACCCCGTTTCGATCACTGAAGCGCAAATGGTCATTCGTCGGCGTCATCCCCGCACCCCGAACCAGCGATGCCTGTTGCAGATGATTCGGGTCCACCGCTACCCGATTCCGGTAGTTGCCTCTCTCGAAATCTCGCGATGAAACGCCGGTCGCGCCATTCCCAAAGCGCGAATTCCGGTAAACATTCGTGATGTTGATGTTATTCACCACCATGTTCCGCCCACCCCCAAAGCCGCCGCGTCCGTACCACGGGCGATACCTCTCATAAGGTGCCAGAGCCACCCAGCCAACATTCCCCAACCCGATCCCAACTCCAAAGCCGCCCCCGTACCCGCCACCATATCCAAAGAACCCAACCATGGCCGGTCTCCAGAAATATCGGTCCGAGCGACGCCCCGGGAACCAACTCCATCCGTAGCTGGCCCTGTAATACCAGTTTCCGTAGTGGAACGGAGCCCAGCCCCATGGCTGAGAATCGACCCACGTCCACCCGTAATAGTCTTCCCAAACCCAACGTCCATCTCGGTAGGGAGCCCACGTTGCCGGAACATTCGGAATCCACACATCTCCATACGCCGGATCATTCGACCATCGGCCATACGGGTCCAGATCCTCCGCACCATAAATGTCCGAACTCACATACTTCGGAGACGCTGCCCGCAGCAGGTACGAATCCCGCTGGTCGCTCCACGTATCCCACCGGTCCAGCCCCGCTGCCGACGTAATCTGATACTCCGATTCTCCCCGCGCCGGGCGCACGATCATCATGGAACCCTCCCGCAGAGTCTCGGTCCCCCGGGCAGTTTGAATCTCCACCTCGCCGTGCCGGACCGTCACCCTCGTCGTTGTATCCGGTGCTACTTCCACGCGCACAGCCGCCAGACCCGCCGGACGCACCGCCAGCAAAGGCGTCGAAATCTCGGCAGGTACGGCTGTTTCCCGCAGCACTCGCCAGGTCAATAATCCCTTGCTCAGCTGTACTCTGTGCAGGCCACCATCAATCTGCACTACGCGGATCTCTGTATCGCCTGCCATTCTCGCGTAATGAGCATGGTCGAACTGGATCTCTGCCGCCGCCTGGCGAGACACCGAAATCGCATCCGCCTCCATCACCGGAGCATTCAGTGCCCCGCCAACCCATTCGGCGTGATCCCCCCGTTTCACCGAGACGTCGCCACTTGCCACACTCAACCGCGCCACCGGGCGACCCGGCTCATCCGGTTCCGCACCGTTGTCGAAGCCCGCGATGTCAGTTGGCGGCGGAGGGGGCGGGGCCGCCAGTTGTCCCGTTTGTTGCGCCCGCAGAAACGCCGATGTTGTCAGGGCCAGAATTATCAGGGGTCGGAGCGTCAGGTTTTTCATGGTCATGTACCCGCCCTCAACATTGCACTTCCACTTCCAAATTGGAAGTAAAACAAATCAAACCACTTACGCGCTCCTCCCCAATCTCGTCCCTGGCTGAAAACCACCACCCTGCTTGATCTCCATCACCCTGTGGTCCATGCTGGAGTTTGGTCCGCTCCGGTCACTCACTCATGAAACCTCTCGTCGGTCTCGCTCTCATTATGTCCGCAACTCTCTCCGCACAGTCATCTGACCCCATTCGCTATACCGTGCGTTTCACCGAAGCGAAGACCCACTACATTTCCGTCGACGCCGATATTCCGGTGTCGGGCCCAAGTGTCGAAGTCTTCATGCCGGTCTGGACCCCAGGCTCCTACCTCGTCCGCGAATTCGCCAAAAATGTCGATACCGTAGCCGTTACCAGCGACAATGGTAAGCCCCTCGGCTTCACCACTTCCCGCAAAAATCGCTGGAAGATTGAAACCGCCGGGGCCAAACGCATCCACTTTACCTATCGCGTCTACTGCCGCGAAATGTCCGTTCGCACCAACTGGGTGGAAAGTGGCTTCGCCCTCCTCAACGGCGCCCCCACTTTTGTCACGCTGGTCGGTGGCCTGAAACACCCTCACGAGGTCACCCTCGAACTACCCCCCACCTGGAAAACCTCCATGACGGGCCTCACCGAAGCGCCCCCTGTTTCGGGAATCGCCAAACCCCACCACTACCTCGCCCCGGACTACGACACCATCGTCGATTCCCCCATCGTCGCCGGCAATCCCACCGTCCACCGCTTCGAAGTGGACGGCATTCCCCACTTCCTCGTCAATCAGGGCGAAGACGGCGTCTGGGACGGTCCCCGTTCCTCTGCCGACACCGAAAAGATCGTTCGCCACTACCGCCAGATGTGGGGCGGTCTGCCGTACAAAAAATACGTCTTTCTCAACCTCCTCACCGGCTCCGGCGGCGGCCTCGAACACAAGAACTCCGTCTGCATGATGACCAGCCGCTGGGGCACCCGCACCCCGGCTTCCTACACCGGCTGGCTAGGCCTCGTCTCGCACGAATACTTCCACGCCTGGAATGTGAAGCGGCTCCGCCCCGTGGAACTCGGACCCTTCGATTACGAGAACGAAAACCCCACCAAATCTCTCTGGGTCGCCGAAGGCTTTACCGACTACTACGCCTCCCTCTCTACCCACCGGGCCGGGCTCTCCACCCGGGCTGATTATCTCGGCGGCGGACCTGCCGGAGGTGGGCGCGGAGCCGCCCCCGGAGTTTCCGGTGCCCTTTCCCGCCTCATCTACGACGTCCAGAACGCCCCCGGTCGCAAACTTCAGTCTGCCGAGCAAGCTTCCCTCGATGCCTGGATCCGCTACTACCGGCCCAACGAAAATTCCGGCAATACCGGCATCAGTTACTACAGCAAGGGAGCCGTTGTCGCTTTCCTGCTCGATGCCAAAATTCGCCAGGCCACCAACGGCCAGAAAACCCTCGACGACATGATGCGCCTCGCCTACTCCCGCTACTCTGAGGACAAAGGCTACACGCCCGAACAATTCAAGGCCGCCGCCGAAGAAGTCGCAGGAACCCCGCTCCGGGACTTCTTCCGGCGCTCCGTGGAATCCACCGAAGAACTCGACTACACCGAAGCCCTCGCCTGGTACGGCCTCCGCTTCCGCCCCCGCCCCGGCAACGCCCCGGCCAGGGCATCTCTCGGCGCTGATACCAAGAATGATGCCGGACGCCTTCTCATCACCAGAGTCGCCACTGCAAGCCCCGCCCACACCGCAGGCCTCAATGTGGACGACGAAATCCTCGCCATCGGTGACTTCCGCGTTCGCGCCGACCAGCTCGCCGCCCACCTCGGCTACTACAAACCTGGCGAAAAAGTCTCCGTCCTCATCGCCCGCCGCGATAAGCTCGAACGCCTCGAAGTCACGCTGGGCAACGACCAGCCCACCGAATGGCAAATCGAGGTCCGCCCAGATGCCACCGCAGAACAGAAACAGCACCTCGAAGCCTGGCTAACCGGCAGGAGCTAACCGGAAAATAGATGTTGGCCGACGTGGTAATCCGAGGTTCCACTCCGCCTCCCGATTACTTCATGCGCCGCCTCACACTGACCGCCATTACTGCCGCCCTGCTCACTGCAGCCGTCCCAGCCGCTCACGCTGGTCTCCTCGGAACCACCCTGACGGCGAATTATCTGTTCCCTGACGCCAACACGGTCTACTCATCGGATTCCATCACCGTCGGCAACTCGGTCGAGATCCAGTGCACCGGCCTCGGTGCCGGCAACGCCGACATGTGCGGTGCCCTCACGGGCCCAAATCAATCCGTCGACTTCCTGGATTCTGCCATCACCTACATTTACTCCGGTAACGGCAGCGGTTTCAACCCCGAGCTCGCGTTCAACGGCTTCGAATTCCTGCACCTGAACCCCGGAGTCCCCATCCTCGCCGTCTCCCTCAGTACCGACATAGCTGGCCTCCATCTCTCCCGCATCACTTTTACCGAAACCTCAATCCGTATCAATATGGTCGGCCTTCAGCTGCCATCCAGCCGCAGCTTCACCGTCTCCTTCGACACCGCAGCCCCCGAGCCCGGCTCCATAGCCCTCGCCTTCGGAGGCCTGGCTGCCCTGCTGGTAGTTACTTCTTTCCGGCGGCACCTTGTCGCCGAGCCGTTGAAGGCGGCATCACGCCGCTGACCCGCAGATAGCCCACCAGATTCCCGTAAATCTCGTTGTTATGCACCACCGTGTGCAGAAACGAATAGCTCAGTTCCGGCGTCGACACAACTTTCCTGTCATCTACACCGTCCAAAGCCGCAGCACAGTAAGCAAACGAGTCCTTCACCGCCTTGCTGATCGCAGGCTTCCCCTGCAATGCCCCGGTCTCTTTCAGCTTCACCGGTACCGCCTCGCCCTTCAGCGCCGCGCAGTCCTGGTAATTCCGATCCACCGAATGCAGCAGCCACTCCGCAAATGACATCTGATCGGCCGTCAGCTTAAATTCATACTTCTCCGCAGGCATCTGCTCCGCAGCCGCTTCAATATTGGCCCGAACCGGATCGAAATACCGCACAATCGCGCTCTTCGTCAGAACCTGCCCCTGCGCCACCAAACCAACTGCCATACCCAAAATCAGAACTCGCATCTTCCACCTCCACCAGTAATCTACCAGTGCATCACCTGGCCGCCATCCACATTGATCGTCTGCCCCGTCACCTGGCACGCCCGATCCGACAGTAAAAACGCCACCATATCTGCCACATCCTCGCCACGCTGCCAGCGCCCCAGAGGCACCATCGCCTTCACCTTCGCCCCCGACCACTCCTCATACGTCCGCCTGTCTTCCGGCTTCTGCTGATCCCACCAAGCCTGCCAGATCCGCCGCATCAGTGGCGTCTCCACCATCCCCGGATTCACTACATTCACCCGAACTCCATGCGGAGCCATGTCCTTAGCCAGACACTGCGCAAAGTTAATATTGGCCGCCTTGCTCGCCGAATACGGAGGATCCGTCTGCGACCCCACCTGTCCCGCAATGGACCCCAGAAACACCAGGCTCCCCAACTTCCGCGCCACCATCCCGGGAGTCAACGCGTGGGCCACATGTACCATCCCCATCACGTTCACATCCAGCACCCGCCGCCACTCCGCAGGCGAAACATTGCTGAACGGAAACCCAACTTTCCCCGACCCAATCGCCGCCGCATGCAGCACCAACTCAACCGGCCCCAGTTCGGCCTCGGTTGCCCGAACCGCCGCTTCCACTGACGTCAGATCACTCACATCCACCCGCAGACTCAGGGCCCCCTCCGAACTGAGCTCCTCGGCCATATCCCAAACCGCCACCCGGCACCCTTCTGCTACGAGCCCCCGGACACACGCCTGCCCAATCCCGCTCGCTCCACCCGTAACCACCGCGACACGCCCTGCCAGTCCCAGATTCATGCTGTTCTCCCTTACCTGTTCTCCCAGTTTTGGTGCCGCTGCCGCATTGGCTGGCACCCCTTGCGTCGCCATCTTGTCCGGAGTGCCCGCGCCCTGCGCAATTTACTGCCGCGTCAGCCACCGCAATTCCTCAACCTCTGTCCGCAACGCCTCCACTTCGGAACGCTCCACCGCGGCGGCACTGGTTCTGGACATCATGCTCCGGAACTCAGCCAACTGCACCTGCAATTCCGCCAGCTTCGCTTCCTGATCCATCACCCTCCGCCGCAACTTCTGCGTCTCCTTCAGCGAGATTTTTGGCCGTAGAACCCGGTTCCAAACAGGCCTCCACAAGTCGTCCGGCGAGGGGACCAGGCCTGTGCGGAGTGTTAAGCAGCGATGGGATTAGCAGCAGGGAAATACGATAGCAGGGAAATACGATGAGGATAGCACCTGAAAATATGCCGTCAACAAGCGGTTTGCCTCACCGTCGCCTGCTGCCCGGTCTATTGCGGCATGCGGCCTGAGTTTGTAACCGGGCACCAGTACGGGCGCAACCTGCGTCTGGTATTCAGCCAGTTATCTGGCCCTGTCGGTTTGTTTCCATTGTGCAAGCACCCAAATCGAGGCTCAACTCCACTGCGCCATGCCTTTTGACCTGCACGCAGGGCTGTTTTCCCTGATACCGGCGCTCGGGGGCCGGCAACGTTGACCTTGCCACTGCCCTCTGCCGCCGCTAACGCTACTCGACCCGAAAAACGCCCTTGCCCACAGCGGTCTGTTTTCCGATGCCGTCATGCGCGGTGATCGCAATCGCGTACTCCCCCGGTCGCATGTTCGGTTGCAGCGTAATGCTGAATACCGCCGGAACCCAGGGTTGCGGGTAGAACGCCTGGTTTCGCTCCACGGCCGCATTTTCCTGGTTGAACAACTGCTTGCCGTCCGGTGCCGTCACCGTCACGTCATAAGCCACATCCATGGCATGTTGCTCACCGTGTTTGTAGCCTGTGATGTCGAACTTCACCCAAACCATGTCGCCCGACCGATAGGCGACGCTGCGGGCCGGAGCCTCATCATCTGCCGTGCGATAGAACGCGAAGTTCCGAAGCACCAATTGCGCAGACGCCGGCACATCCCGACCATCCACCTGGAAGGTAGTTTCCGCAGACGCGGTGGCCTTCGTCTGGTCGTCAGTCGCATCAAACCGAATCCTGTAGGCACCGGAAGGTGCGAGCGAAGGAATCTGGAACTGAAAGTGAAAACGGGGCCTGTAGTCTTTGTCTTCTTCGCGTAACGAAGTCGCCACGCCAGCCTCATCCCTGGAGATGATGGCGGTGCCGCGAGGGTCAAACGCCTGCACGTGGCCGGTCATGATGATCTTGCCGGTATCGCCAACTTTGAAGTCTGCGGCTGAAAACCGGAAGAAGACGGTTTCGCCTGGCACCACCCGCTGGGTTGCCGCCAGGGCTGCGCCGTCTTCAAATTGCGAGACAATCGGGTCGCTGACACGAAAACCCGATTTTACCTGCTTTGGAGCCTGCCCCCGCAGCGTCCCGACGATCAGCCAACCTGCGACAGCACTAGTCAGGATTCGGTTCATCAGGGCTTTTTCGCGGTGCCATCGTCCGGCGTAGCGATAACCGCATTGTCCATCTGCTCATGCATGAAGTTGAGCGGGATATCAATGTACACGCCGTCGGAGTCCGTGTCATCAGACAGCCGAAGCTTGTAGTGGGCGGAAGGCGCGTCGAAAATGATCTGGCCGGATTCGGTCTGCGCAGGATCAATGCTGCGGACCACGCCCATCCAGCGCGGAATCCCACTGCCATCGGGCAGTTCCTGGTAAACTTTCCCGGCATCGTCCACCAGCGCAAGCGCCGGAATGTTCGACGGCTGATTGTTCGAACTCGAGACTGAAAGCTGCACCACGAAGAAGCGGTGTTGCGGAATCCGGGCGTTGGGATCTTCGCCCAGACGGGGGAAGATCTGCACGTCCACAACACCATAGGTCAACTTGTTGTGTTCGGCTTTCTCGCCTGTTTGATAAATCTTGGTTTGGTGGGAAGGTGTGGCGTTACAGCCTGCCAGCAGGAAGCTTGCGCTGAGGAGAAGGATAGGTCGAAGCATAGGCACCGTGAGGATTATCTCAAATCAGTAAAGGGTATGTCGAGGAAACGCGCGACCATTTGCAACTTCGGCTCGCTCAACGGGCCTTCGTCCTGTGCTTTTGCAGTAATCGCTCATATCGAACCTGTTGTTCAGGGCTCAGCACCTGCGTGATGCGGGTGTTACCGTCCGCCAGCAGGTTCTCGTAGTAGTGTCCGAAATCATCCAGAATGGAGGTCAACTGCCGGACTTGCTCTTCGGATAGATCCAGCTCCGTCTTCCACTCTGAGATCGATACAGACAGGCCAATCGGGGCAGCTTGGGTTGCGGAGTGCATTCGCGGGTGAACGTAACTCATAACCATCGCGCCCAGAACACCTCCGCAAAGAAACACCAAGAGGAGCGACACGATGGCCGTCTTTTCCGCAGGTCGGGGGAGGGTGGCGGTCCACATGATTGGAGGCTTAGCTGTTCAATTTTCCCAAAATGCCTATTGGTGGTAGGCTGCCAGCGTAACCAGCAAGCGATCCGGTTCGGCCGCACTGGCATGAGCTGTCGCACCATCGTACTGCGCCATGATGGTGGTTGCGTCTAAACCGTCTTCGTTCATTTCATTGCTAATCAGGACGCTTCCAAGACCCGCGATCAGCAGCAGAGATGCAAAGGCGACCCGCTGAAAGAAAGCTTGGCCTGGCGAAAACAGACGCGCAAACGGGGATCGTGGTTGTTGCTCCCGAATGGTTGCGGCCACTCTGGTGTAGAAACCGAGGCTCGGCTCCGGCACTTCCCCAAGCGAGGGTGAAAGTTCGCAAAGGACTGCCGACAACTCATCCATCTCAGCAACTTCAGCCCGGCAAGCTTCGCACTTGGCAACGTGCATGTAAAAAGCCTCCGAGGCTTTGCCCGACAAATGACGCTCGAGTTCGTTCCTGACTACTTCGTGCATAATGTTTAGACCGTTACCGGTGCTCGACCCAGCCTTTGCGCCGCCTTGACCAGTTTTTGCCGGGCGCGGAACAACTTAACCTTGATTGTATTCTCGTTCATCCCGAGAATGCCGGCAAGCTCCTCAACCGAGTGGCCTTCCACTTCCTTCAGCATGAGTAGTTCTTTCTCTTCAACGGAAACCCGCTCCATCAGCTTGGCAATATAATCCCGGCGCGCCAAAGTTGTGTCAGCAGAGGGAGCTCGGTCCACGGCGGGGGCACTGTTCTCCACGCGACGCGACTCGTCCTCGCTCATGTCGCTCTCATAAACCAGCTTCCGAACCTTCTTCTTGCGGAGGTAGTCGAAGCACTCATTCACCGTGATCTTGTAGATCCACGTGATCAGCGAACTCCGGAAGTCGAAGTTCTTCAGGGAAAAGTACACCTTGGCGAAAACCTGCTGGGAGATATCTTCCACGTCGTTGCGGTGCCGCACGATGCCGTGAACAATCGAAAATACCTTCGATTGGTAACGTTGCACAATTTCACGGAAGGCCGTCTCGTCGCCGGCCTGAGCGCGGCGAACAAGAATTGCTTCGGGCGTGGTCTCGTAATCCACTCGGGTTCTGGTGGCGGTTACCACCGGTGCCGGAAGAGTCGCTGTGAAGATTCCCATACTGAACACTTCGACGCTGGCTCGTTCCGTCCGGTTTCAAAAAAATATGACATTTGGAAACTGATCACTGTGGAAACACATAGCAGTTGCATAGCCAAAGCGCCAACCATCTCCCCACTGCACCATCCCCACTGCACCAATGGCTGGTCTCCTGAATCCAAATATACCCTTCGCGCGTCTGCTATACTGACGTTGAATTAGCACAGTGGAGAAATCGAATCACATGGTACAGCTCACAGAAACAGCCATTACGAAAGTTAAGGAAATCATCGAGACTCAGGAACCGAAACCTGCCGGTCTGCGCATTTCAGTCGTGGGTGGTGGCTGCTCGGGTTTCAGCTACTCGATGGCTTTTGAGAACGCCGCGAATATGCTGGATAAGACCTTCACTTACGAGGGTCTCCGTCTTTTCGTGGATCAGGCCAGCCTCCTTTACCTGGACGGCGTCGAAGTGGATTACGTGGAGGGCCTTGAAGGTTCCGGCTTTAAGTTCAACAATCCAAACGTGAAATCCACCTGCGGCTGCGGCAGTTCGTTCAGCGCATAACAGCTTCACATTTCCAGTCTTCTCTGCGGCGTCCGTTCTCCAACGGACGCCGTTTTCCGTTTTCCTGCCTGATACCATCGGAGGCAATGAACACCTCCCGGTATCTTCTTTTCGCCATCCTCAGCGCATGCCTCCTCCAGGCCCAACAGGCCGCCCCGTATCCGCCGGTGATGCAGGGTGCCATTCAGGAGGTCTACAAGACTGTGAATGGGACGAAGCTGAATCTCCACATCTTCAATCCTCCCGGGTTCAAGCCTGCCGGCGCAGCGCAGGGAAAGCGTGCCGCCATCATTCTGTTCTTTGGTGGTGGCTGGACAAACGGTACCCCCGGTCAGTTTGAGCAGCAGTGCCGCCACCTCGCCACAAAAGGCATGGTCGCCATTGCGGCCGACTATCGTGTGAAGAGCCGGAATCAATCCACCATTACGGATAGTGTTCGCGACGCCAAGTCTGCCATCCGGTACGTTCGTGAGAATGCCGACCGCCTGGGTATTGATCCGTCCCGTATCGCTGCTGGCGGCGGCTCAGCCGGAGGCCATATTGCGGCCGCAGCCGGGGTTATTATTGGCCTGGACAATCCCTCAGAAAAGCTGTCGGTCAGTTCCCGCCCGAACGCCCTGGTGCTTTTTAATCCCGTCGTAATTATGGCACCCGCTGTGGGTGATGCGGAATTGACCGCCCAGTCGGGGGCCATCACCGCCAGGGGAGCCCAGGAAGCGAGTGCCGTTGCGATCTCACCATGGCACTACGTGACGGCATCGGCACCCCCAACCATCATCTTTCACGGGACAGCTGACACCACGGTTCCGTTCGTTACCGTCGAAGCCTTTTCCCGGAAGATGCAGGCGGCAGGTGTCCGCTGTGACCTGATCCGTTTCGAAGGAGAGAACCATGGCTTCTTCAACTTCCGCCCCGGCGGAAACAAGAACTACGATGAAACGCTCGCAAAAGCCGTACAGTTTCTGACTTCCCTGGGTTACATCAAATAGCGACCTACTTCGCTTCGTGCTGGCGTCTTAACTCCCGGGGATCGTCCATTTTCGGGGCAGGTTTCGGATCGAGCGGCTCCCGGGCATTCTTCGGGTCGAAGATAGCCTTGTCGACCGGCAGCAGGTCATAGGGCCGGAAGTCCGGCGTCGTCGTAAAGCAGTCGGCCAGATCGGCAGCCGCAGCATCATAAAGGTTCAGCGGCCCCAGCCCCAGGGTCCGAAACACGGTTTTCAGCATTCCGGTGAAGCTTGTATTGGTGTGGGCTACGTATCCCTTCTTTACATACGGTCCGGCCAGCATCATCACGGTCCGGTGGGAGTCGATATGATCCACGCCACCCTGGGCGTCATCCTCTGTCACAAAGACCGACATGTCCTTCCACCACGGTGAATGCGACAGATACTCCATAATTCGGCCCAAAGCATAGTCGTTGTCGGCCACATAAGAAGCCTGCACCGGATAGCCATCGCCGGGACGCGGTTTGGCCGTATGGTCGTCCGGCAGATGAATAAACAAAAGCCGCGGCAGGTCCTTCCCGGGTTTGCGGTACATGGTTTCGATCTCATCAATGAACTGTGTGGCCCGAAACTGGTCCGGGATATTCGTGTTGTAGTTCGGGTATTTCTGAGACGAGTTCCGATAGAGGGCGTTCGGCATGGGCATGTTGGTCAGGTAACGTCCCCCGGTCGGCTTCAGACCTGTGCCTTCGTCCACGCCTGCCAGTTCGTAGCCCTCTCCGAAATTCCGGAACGTGATCTTGTTCCGCTCCAGGTGGTCCCACAGGGTTCCTGCCTCCAGAATTTCTTCCGGGTGGACAGACGAATTTGACTCCGCAAACAGTAACCGCCCGGGAGCGTCCGGCGTGAGCCGGAACTTCTTGGCTCCGCCGTAAGCCGCCATCAGCGTGCTCTCGGTCCACTCATTCGGATACGACCCCACCAGCCAGTGATGCCCGTCAACACTCACCTCGGAATCCGCGTAGAAGTTATCGCTCATCGCCCAACGATCCACCATGGAATGGTGGTTTGGCGAGACGGACCGACCAAATCGCGCCAGCTTCGGCGCCCCGGCGACATCGCCAAAGACCTCATCAAAGGTTCGGTTTTCCTTCACGATGATGACCACGTGCCGGATCTCCTTCGGGATCGGGCTGGCCGTGGCACTTGAAAGAACGAACCCATTATTCGCCATCGCGTTCTGAGTCAGGGCAGGCAGTTCACCCACCCCCGGCATGATGTAGCGGGAAAGTGACCCTTTTCGCCGCTCTGCCTGGAAGCTGTTCGGCATCGGCGCATCGAGCGTCGCATTCGGGCCAACACCATGTCCTTTGGCATTGGTGACGTAGATGTTGTCGCCATGGGTGAGCACCCGAGTGGGAAACCAACCCGCCGGGACATGGCCCTGTACGGTCATGGTTGCCAAATCCACCACCCCGACTGCGTTGATGCCGGCCTCGGCCACCAGCAGCCGGTTCGACGCCGCATGAAACCCCATCCCAATGGGCAGGACGCCCCGGTACTTCTCCAGGCCTCGAATGCGCAGCGGTATCTCTTTTTCCACCACCAGTGTCTCCGGGTTGATCACAGAAATGGTGTCATTGTTCCCGTTGGTGACAAAAACCTTCCCCGCAACCGCCAGGACTCCGGCCGGACTGCTGCCGCCTTTGCTATCCCGACCGAACGGCAGGCCCGTGCGGATGAATTTCAGCAGCTTGCCCAGTCCTGGTTCGCTGACGTCCAAAACGCAAACGCTGTTTGCCTCAGGGGCATTCGGATCGCCCAACCCCGGAACCTGAACGTTTTCCCCCTTCCCATTCTTGCGGGTAACTCCCCTGGTGGCGTCTTTTGAGGGGAAGCCGTACGGCGGGAATTCCAGACCAGTTTCCCTCGCTGCATCCGTTCGCGCCCCCGGCAGAACCTTATAGGAGAACATCCCCACGTTCGTCACATACAGGCGCTTCTGGTCGGGAGAAAGGGCGACGGCGAAGGGTAGCCGCCCTACCGCGACGCTTCCCAACGCCTTCTTTACCTTCGTATCGAAGACCGCGACCCGAAAATTGGCTTGATCCACCACGTACAGCAAACCCCTTGCATTATCGAGCGCCAGGTCCCCGGAATAGCTGTCTTTGAATTTTCCCGCGTTCAGTTTGAAGACATGCAGGCTGCGACCGGACGTCGGGTCAAGGACCCGAACCTGGCCCGATTCTCCTTCTGACGCATATAAGGTGTTGTCGTCGCCAAATGCCAGACCCATGAAGGTGCTGTTCCAGTCATCATCATCGGCGACCTTCGAGTCGTCCGCATCTCTCTTCTTCGCCAATTGCTTCCGACGGATTGCCCAGTCGGTGCCTGATTTCTCCAGAAAGGAAAGGGAGTATCGGTCCGGACCGCCATCTGCCGTTACGACACGGTCCCCCCCGGCATTGATTGCCAGCCCAAATGGCCCGGGGCCTGTGGTGTATTGGGTCCCGAAGGGCGAAAGAAGGCGACCGCCGGGCAAGATAGTTCCCGGGCCGGCTTCTGTTCTCTTCGTGTGCAGAGGCCCCGCGGGAGTATGGTATTCAGCCGCCCACAGGGAGACTACAGTCAGGAGTACGGATATCTGGCGCAGCATTAGTTATCAGTATGCCCCGAAGTCTGTTTCAGGCTCATAACATTTCCTTACTTGAAGTTCGCGGCAATTATGTCCATGATGGACGGGTGACCAACCTCCGTCTGTTTACCACTTTTTTAGCCGTGGGTCTGCTGCAGGCACAAGGTCCCCTCGTGACCAATGCCAATGGCTTCCTGAATTCCCTGGATGAAACCCAGCGCTCGAAAGTGCTGTTCGATTTCAACGATGCCACCCAACGGGCGAAATGGTCGAATCTGCCGACCACAATGGTCGCCCGGGCCGGGTTGAAACTGGGTGACCTGAATCCCGCCCAGCGGAAGGCCGCCATGAGTTTACTGTCGGTAGCACTCAGCAAGAAGGGCTACGAGAAGGTCATGGCCATTGTGGAGGGTGACGAGCAGCTCAAATTGGCGAGCCCTGCACGGGCTGCCGGGCCCATGTTCGGACGTGATCTGTATTACATCTCCATTTTAGGCAAGCCCTCGGCGAAAGATCCCTGGATGCTCCAGTTTGGAGGGCATCATCTGGCCCTGAACATTACAATTGTAGGGCGCGAAGGGATTCTGACCCCCAGCCACACCGCAGCCCAGCCCGCAAAATACACCGTAGAGGGCAGAATGGTCCGGCCCCTGGGTGGCGAAACCGACAAGGGTTATGCGATGATCAACGCGCTCGATGAAGGCCAACGCAAACAGGCTATTCTCAACTACAAGGTTGCTGACCTTGTGCTCGGACCGGGACAGGACGGGAAGACCATCCAACCCGAAGGTATTAAAGGCTCCGCTCTCACCACCGCGCAACAGGCGATGCTTCTGGATGTAGCGGGGGAATGGGCAGGGATCGTCAACGAAGCGGCTGCAGCCATCAGAATGGCGGAGTTGAAAGCCGGTATCGGCGACACCTGGTTCGCCTGGAGCGGCCCGACCGACCCCACCAGGCCCGCCTACTACCGGATTCAGGGGCCGACCGTGGTCATCGAGTATGCCCCCCAGCCTCTTGGGGGCGACCCGATGATGCACCTCCACACCATCTACCGAGACCCGACCAACGACTACGGGAAGAAGTCGGTCGCGCGTTAAGTGGTTCGCGCCGCCGGATCGCTGGTGGCTTTGAGGCTGCTGGCTTTGAGGCTGCTGGCTTTGAGGCTGCTGGCTTTGATGATGGTGGCTTTGATGATGGTGGCTTTGATGCTGGCAACCAGCGCCTCCGCCCACCGGCTGGACGAGTATCTGCAGGCGACGTTGCTCGGGCTGACCCGGACTGGTGTCGATGTGGAGCTTCAGTTGACGCCGGGGATTGCAGTCTTCCCTTCGGTTCTTCCCCTGCTGGATCGAAATCTGGACGGGCGCCTGTCTCCAGACGAGGAAACCAGCTACGCGCAATGGGTTGCGAAGGACCTGGAACTCGTCATCGACGGGGAGAAAGCGCCTCTCCGCGTTGTTGAAATGCGGTTCTCTTCGCTGCAGGAGATGCATGAAGGCTTAGGCTCTATCCGCTTGAAACTGCATGGAAATCATGCTGGAACCAGGTTGGCTTTTCGGAACCACCACCTCCCGGAATTGAGCGCCTATCTGGTGAACTGCCTGGCTGCGCCCGGTGACGGTCTTACGGTCGGAAGACAGGAACGCGACGAGGCCCAACGCTCCATTGGGTTCGTTTATTCCTTTGAACCGTCGCCCGGTAAGCCCTGGATCTCATGGCTGGTCGGGCTTGGCGCTGCTGCGGCGGGCGGGCTGGTCCTGCTGGTCCTGCGTCGGCACCGGACTTAATGTGATTTTGTGATAAGGTGACTACCATGCGTTTCGCCCTCGCCCTGTTCATCACGCCGCTTCTGGCACAGCAAGCCACCGTACTTGACTACACCTTCTTTCGCGATCAGGTACAGCCGATTCTGCTGAAGAAGCGCGTCGGCCACGCCCGTTGCGTCACCTGCCACGAGCACGGTGTCCCGCCTCTGGAGCCTTTGCCCCCCGGGGCTTCCGGGTGGACCGAAGCGCAATCCCGGAAGAACTTCGACATGTGGAAGCAGTTTGTTCGCCCAGGCCAACCCGATTCCAGCCCGCTACTGCTACATCCACTGGCAATCAAAGCGGGCGGCGACCATTTCCATGCCGGTGGGAAACATTGGGCATCGAAGGACGATCCCGAGTGGCAGGTGCTGGCCCAATGGGTTACCGGTACCCGCTCCAGCGGCACCGAGGCCCGCGTTTTGCAAAGCAACGCCGCCGGTGACGACATTCACGTCATCAACCCGGCCACCAACAAGGTAGTTGGAACAATTGAAGGCATCGAGGTTCCACATGGGGTGGTGATCTCCCCGGACGGTGCCCATATCTATGTCACCAACGAATCACGACGAACGCTCGATATCGTCGATTCCGTCAGCCTCAAGGTCACGAAGCAGGTCCCGCTCAGCGGGAGGCCCAACAATCTGGCGGTTTCAAAGGACGGTAAGACCGTCTATGTGGCTATCGTGGAAGCCCCGGGTGCGGTTGACGTGATTGATGTGGTTGCCGGAGCCAACGTGAAGTCCATTGCCGTAAAGGGTGGAATTCACAACGTTTACGTCACGCCAGATGGCCGGTTTGCGGCCGCTGGTTCGATTCCAGGCAAGCTCCTGAATATCATCGATACCGCCACCAACACGGTAGCCTGGACCCTCGCCACCGAGGGCGGTGTTCGCCCCATGGCATTCGTGACCAACCCCGACGGTGGAACCAAACAGATCATCATCCAGCTTTCCGAGTATCACGGCATCGTGGCAATCGACTTCGCCACCCACAAAGAAGTAAGGCGGGTAGACCTGCCGATTCCGCCGGGGCAGGAAAAGGAGACGATGGGAATTCAGGGTTCTCCCTCCCACGGCCTTGCCATCACCAATGACGGCAAGATCCTCTGGGCCACTAGCAAGTGGTACGGCTACGTAGCGGCATTTTCACTGCCGGATCTGAAACTGGTCAAGGTAGTTCCGGTCGGCTCTCACCCGGAATGGCTGACCATCCCGCCCGACGGCAAGAATCTTTATGTTGCCTGTGCCGGAGACGACGCCACCGTCGTTGTTGATAACAAGACGATGCGCGTCGTGGGCAAGATTGCGGTCGGAGCAGTCCCGAAGCGGAATGCCAGCGGGATGCTCCGCATCAACTAACGCCGCTTCCAGCGATCTGCCAGCGCGGACAGCTTGTCGTTCATGCTGGGCTCTTGCTTTACCACCGGCTTCGGTGGTGCGGGCTTGTGTTGCTTCGGTGCCGCAGCCTCTTTGGACTTCATCGAAAGCGCAATTCGCTTCGTTTTTGCGTCCGCGCTCATCACCCGCACCTGCACAATCTGGCCCACCTTCACCACGTCGCTCGGCTCCTTGATGTACCGATTCGACAGTTCGCTGATGTGGACCAGCCCATCCTGGTGAACCCCGATATCGACGAAGGCTCCAAACTTTGTCACGTTGGTGACAATGCCCTCAAGCATCATGCCTTCTTCAAGATCCGACATTTCCTTCACGTTGTCACTGAAGGCTGGTGCCACAAACTTGTCGCGGGGATCGCGCCCCGGTTTCTTCAGTTCTTCCAGGATGTCGTTCAGGGTGAACACCCCAGCGGCCAGGCCGGTCTTATCGAACTTTTCGAGCAGCGCGGGCTGTTCGATCAGCTGGCTGACCGGCACGTTGAGTTTCCTGGCGATCTGCTCCACCAGAGGATACGATTCCGGATGGACCGCGCTCATATCCAGAGGATTGTCGCCATTGCGGATGCGCAGGAAGCCGGCCGCCTGCTCGAACGTCTTCGGGCCAATGCCCGGAACCGCCGTAAGCTGCACGCGCGACTTAAAACGCCCATGCTCGTTACGAAATTCGACAATCTTCAGAGCGGTCCGCTCGTTGATACCCGCCACATAACGCAGCAGCGCCCAGGAGGCGGTGTTCAGATCCACACCGACCCGGTTCACACAGCTTTCAATCACCGTTTCCAGCGACTTATGGAGATGGCTCTGGTCCACGTCATGCTGATACTGGCCGACGCCGATGGACTTCGGGTCGAGCTTGACAAGTTCCGCCAGGGGATCCTGCAAACGACGGGCGATGGAGATGGCCCCTCGTACCGTCAGATCCAGATCCGGGAATTCCTGCCGGGCGATGTCGGAGGCCGAGTAGATCGATGCGCCTGATTCACTGACGGTCACGCAGAAGATGGAACCCAGGCCCTCTTTCTTCAGGAAATCGCGAACCAGCGTCTCGGTCTCACGCGATGCCGTTCCGTTCCCGATCGCAATGGCCCGTACGCCGAATTTCGTGATCAGCGCCTTCAGCGTTTTCTCAGACCCGGCAATGTCGTTCCTCGGCTGAAACGGGTAAATCACATCGTGGCCCAGGAACTTGCCGGTATCATCGACTACGGCGATCTTGCAGCCCGTGCGAATGCCAGGGTCGAGGCCAAGCACAGCCAACTGCCCGGCGGGGGGAGAAAGCAGCAGGTTTTGCAGGTTTTCCCGAAACACCCCAATGGCGTCCGAATCGGCACGCTGCTTCAGCTCCAGGCGGATTTCCGACGTGATCGAGTTGTTCAACAGCCGCTTCCAGGCGTCTTCGGACGCCAGATCCAGCTGCGGGGTCCAGTCGCCCGGCTGCTTGTGAACCCGACCCTTGATCAGAAAAACAGGTCGCTCCGGCTCCAGTTCGATGACGAAATACAGGACGCCTTCGGTCTCGCCGCGCCGGATGGCCAGCATCCGGTGGGAGGGAATCGCCTTCACCGGCTCCTGGTACTCGTAGTACATCTTGAACTTCTGTTGTTCGTCCTGGCCATCCATGGTCTTTTTACTAACGATGACGCCCTCTTCCGACATCGCCCGGCGCAGCATCTTGCGGATATCGGCGTCATCGCTGATGGTTTCGGCGACGATGTGACGGGCTCCTTCCAGAGCCTCATCAATGTCCGTGACGCCCTTTGCGGCGTCCACAAACGTAGCGGCGAACGCAGCGAGAGGCAGTTCGGCAGGTTCCTGACTCCACAGGTAGTTCGCCAGCGGCTCCAGACCCTTTTCCCGGGCAATCATGGCCTTGGTGCGGCGTTTGGGCTTGTAGGGCAGGTACAGATCTTCGAGTTCGCTCTTGTCGAGAGTGGCCTCAATACGAGCCTTCAGCTCGTCTGTGAGCTTACCCTGCTCCTGAATCGAGGCCAGGATCGTCTCTTTGCGGGCCACCAGGTCGCGAAAGTACAGCAGTTTCTCTTCAATTTCGCGAATCTGGACTTCGTCGAGATTGCCGGTGGTTTCCTTACGATATCGGGCGATGAACGGGACGGTGGAACCCTCATCCAGCAGTTCGATGGTCGAGATCAGGCTCTTCAGTGAGACCGGGATCAGTTGGGCGATATGCAGTAACAGTTCGGGTGAAAGAGATAGTAGTGCGGCCATGGGAAAGACCCCCAGTTTAGCGTGCTGGTCCTGACGGCAGCTTCAGAATGTAGCCGTCAAGCCGCCATCCACGCAGATCACCTCGCCTGTGATAAAGGAGGCCGCGGGCGACTGCAAGAGGCGTTCTTGTTGCAATCCCTGCGTCGAAATCGGGCCAATCGGCGGCCTTCGTCCTGGTGAACTGGCCGATGGTCCCTTTAGACGCGCGTACGCCGCGGGAGTACGGCAGAAGTGAAGGTTACGAGCGACGCAATCTTGATAACGCGGCCCGCAGCATGGGACGCCTGAAACCGGCTTAGTAAAATAGAGCCATTGATGCTTGATACCGTTGCCAGCCGGACGGCGCACCGTGTCGCGGTTCGGCGAGCGGAGCACCAGGTCCTCGATTTCCCCCGGATTTTCGACGATCCATTGTCGTTGCGCATCATCGAACCCGAGAGCCTGGCGAAAATCCGCCCCGGGCACGTGAACCGCAAGCAGCGCCTGACGAAGTCCTTCCGTGCCTTTATGGCGGTCCGTAGCCGATGGGCGGAAGACGAACTGGCCAAAGCCGTGCGACAGGGAATCCGGCAATACTTGATTCTGGGCGCTGGCCTCGATACGTTCTCCTGCCGAAGCCCTTATCCGGACCTGCAGGTCTATGAAGTGGATCACCCGGCGACGCAGGCCTGGAAACTCGAGCGCCTCGCAGGCGCCGGGATTCCCGCTTTGTGGCTGCCCGACCGGCTGGTTCGGGGATCGCTTTCGACTATGCGATCCCCCGGACGCACTTGAATCCGGTGGAAACGATGGCGCTCGACGCCCTGTCGCTGCACGTCAAAAACGCGGGCGAACCCTTCCAGCTGTTCTTCGAGCCAGCCGTAATGCACGCGCGCCTGCTCGAAATGGGGTTTCATTCCCTTGAGGACCTGGGGCGAGACCAGATGAATGCCCGGTATTGTGCGGGACGTGCCGATGGTTTGCGCGTGAAAGGCAATCTGGCGCGGCTGGTGCGAGCAGCCATCTAAGTGCTCCGCTTCTGAGGCATCAGAGAAGCTCCACTTCCTGCCCCACCTGTAAGCTTCCACCAATTTCAACCGCTGCATTGAGGGCGCGCTCGCCATTGAAACGGTGGACGATGTCCTTCAGCACGGAGAGATCCTGCCGGAGAGTGTCCGGGTCATAGGTGGTCATGACACAACGACCCCGCAGGCTGTCGAGGTGGATGATGGCGGTGCCGATACGAAGCTTGCGGCCCGGCCACTGACGTTCTGCAAGGCCGGGAACCCCTCCGATGATCAGGTTTGGCCGCAACCGCCAACTATCACGCCCGAAAGCTTCAATCGCACCGTCTGTGGCGACCAGAAGGGGCAGAATGTCGAAGCGATTGAAAGAGATTGCGGAGGGACGGTTCCGGCTGGATTTGTACTACCGGTTGGCGGTGTTTCCGTGGAGATGCCTCCCCTGCGCGAGCGCCGGGAGCACATTCCGGAACTGGTGGGGCATTTCCTTCGGCAGTCGGCATTTCGGTTCCACGTGGCAGAGCCCATGGTGCCCCGACGGGAACTCGAGAGGGCTCAGGAGTACGCCGGGCCGGGAAACGTCCGGGAACTGCAGAACGCTGTGGAGAGGGCCATCATTGTCTCGCACGGCGGGAAGTTGGTGTTCGACCTGCCGCAGGGGAAGACCACCGCGCCCCTCCGACCGGAGCCGAGCCACAGCGAAGTAATCCCCGAGCACGAGTGGAGACGAAGAGAAGCGGCCAACGTAATGGCGGCGCTGGAGCAGGCCGGGTATCGCATTTCGGGTAAGGGAGGTGCTGCGGACCTGTTGGGTGTGAATCCGGCTACGTTGACATCCCGAATCAAGGTGCTGGGACTTAAGCCCCGCGAAGCCAGGCAAAGCGGGCGATGATCAGGCACATGCGGACGCAGCCCGTTCGGTTGAACTTCACCAGAGCAACCCTCGCGCGACGCGATGGGCCAAGTGGAAAAACACTGGGCGGCCCCATTTGGCGATCGAAAACGTGTACTGGATGCTGCCTGCAAGGGAACGCTGGAAACTACTAAGCCGCGCGGAGCCAGGCAAAGCGGGCAATGAAAAGGGCCGTGAGGACGTAGACCATCCAGTGGACTTCGCGGAAGCGGCCCCGAAGGACCCGAATCAGGGTCCAGGCGGTGAAGCCGAGGGCGAGGCCGTTGGCGATGGAGAACGTCAGAGGGATGCCGAGGAGGACCAGGAAGGCCGGCATCGCAATTTCCGGATCCGCCCAGGGGATTTCGGAGACAGACGTCATCATCATGCTGCCGACTGCGATCAACGCCGGGGCGGTGGCGGCGGCGGGAATAGCACCGGCCAGAGGGGCCACGAACAGGGCTATGGCGAACAGCATCCCCGTCACAATCGCGGTAACTCCGGAGCGGCCTCCGGCGGCGACTCCGGCAGAGCTTTCGATATAGCTGACGACGGTAGACGTACCGGAGACGGCTCCGGTCATGGTGGCAATGGCGTCGCAGTAGAGGATGCGATTGAGGCGCGGCACTTCTTCTGCCTTGCGGAAGAGGCCCGCTTTCGTCCCCACCGCCAGCAGCGTTCCGACATTGTCGAAGAGATCCACGAAGAGGAAGACGAAGACGATCTCGGCGAAACCGATGGCCGTAGCTGCTCCGATCTGGAGTTTCCCGGCGGCGGCCGTGATGGCAGTGAAGCTATAGGGTTTGGGGTCGAAATGGAAGACACCGAGGGCGGAGCCCAGCAGCCACGTGGTGACGACTCCGATGAGAATGGCGGCGTTGACACGGGCACAAAGCAATGCAGAAATCAGGATGAGGCCGAAGACAGCAAGGAGCGTGTTGGCATTGTGGAGGTCACCCAGCCCCACGAGAGTGGCAGGGTTGGCCGCAACAATTCCGGCACTACGGAGACCGATAAAAGCGATGAACAGACCAACTCCGGCGGCCACGGCAGCATGCAGTTCTTTTGGAATCGCTGCCACGATGAGTTGGCGGATGCCGAGCGCGGTCAGGGCCAAAAACGCGACGCCGGAGAGGAAGACAGCTCCAAGAGCAACTTCCCAGGGAATACCCATGCCTTTCACGACGGTGTAGGTGAAGTAGGCGTTCAGGCCCATCCCAGGTGCCAGGGCGATGGGATAACGAGCGATGACGCCCATCAAAATGCTGCCGACGGCGGCACCGATACAGGTAGCGGCCACCACGCCTTCGAAGGGCATACCTGCCTCGTGCAGAATTGCGGGGTTCACAAAAACGATGTAGGCCATCGTCATGAACGTGGTGAGGCCGGCGAGGATCTCGGTCCGCCACGTGGTCTGGAGGCTGGCGAATTCGAAGTAACGCTCCAGGTTGGTTCGTACAGCGGAAGCTCGCATGATTTCCGACCAGTTTAGCGGGTCAGGTATTGGAGCATTTGGCGGAGCGCGTTGCCGCGATGGCTGACGTCGAACTTACGTTCACTGGCCGCCTCGCCAAACGTGCAACCGAAGGGCGGGTAGTAGAAGAGGGGGTCGTAGCCGAAGCCCCCGGGGCCTTTGGGTTCGTGCAGAAGCTGACCTTCCACTTCGCCCCGGAAGGTCCGGATGACTTTACCTTTTTCAGCCAGCGCGATGACACAGACAAAGCGGGCGGTCCGATCCCCGTGCGCGGCCAGGTTCTTCAGCACCAGTTGGTTATTGGCCTCGTCGGCATCGTGTCCGGCGAGACCAGAATTGGCATACCGGGCGGAGAGGACTCCGGGGGCCCCGCCCAGGGCGTCAACAGCGAGGCCGGAATCATCGGCGAAGAGGGGCCCCGAAGCGAACTGGCTGTAGAATTCGGCCTTGAGGATGGCGTTGGCTTCGAAGGTGTCGCCGGTTTCTTCGGGTGGCTCGATCGTTTTGAGGTCCGGGAGGGGTTCGACTTCGATTTGCAGGACATGTCCGGCGAGACGAAACTCACGGAGTTTGCCGGGGTTACCTGTTGCGCACCAGAGCTTCATGTTTGCGTCGCTAGATGCCCAGGACGGCGTTCTGGACTTTGATAATTTCAGCGATACCGATTCGGGCAAGAACGCGCATCTGGTCCATTTGATTGTCGTCGAACGCCTGCTGTTCGGCGGTGGCCTGGAACTCGATGAAGCGACCATCACCCGTCATGACGATGTTGGCGTCCACCTCGGCTGACGAGTCTTCCTCGTAGCAGAGATCCAGCAGGGCTTCGCCTTTGCGGATACCGACGCTGATGGCAGCGATAGAGCCCAGAAGTGGCGATTTGTGCAGGACCTTGTAGTTCATGAGCTGCTTAATGGCAAGGGCGAGGGCGACGTAAGCACCGGTGATGGAGGCGCAGCGAGTGCCGCCGTCAGCCTGAAGCACATCGCAATCGACAATGATGGAACGTTCGCCGAGGGCCTGCATGTTAACGATGCCGCGAAGGGAGCGGCCAATCAGGCGCTGGATTTCGTGGGTCCTGCCGCCCTGCTTGCCTTTGACCACTTCGCGCGGGGTGCGGGTTGAAGTGGCACGGGGGAGCATCGAGTACTCGGCCGTCACCCATCCCTTACCGGTATTGCGCAGAAAGGGGGGGACGGAGTTCTCAACGGTTGCCGCACAGAGGACGTGGGTGTTTCCGGTCTTGATGAGGACCGAGCCTTCGGCAGTCTTGAGATAGCCGGGGATGATTTCGAGTGGCCGGAGTTGGTCCGGTCGCCGTCCGTCGTTACGCACTGCGCATCACCAGGATCATAACGACGACGATGAAGATCATGGCACCGACGACAATGATGAGACAGGGGACGCCCGGTTTGACCTGCGGAGGGGCGTCGGTTTTCTTTTTGAAGGCCTTATATTTGCCCATTTTGAATGTTAGAAGGAGATTGGAGCCTGATATTACAGGATCTCATGGGGGTGAGTGTGGGGCCTTTTGAAGGGGCGTGAAGTCGGTCTGATGGGCGCGAGAGCATTGGGATTCCGCGCTTGAGAAGTGCGACACTAACATCGAAAACGCAGCGACGACGATTGCCGAACCCGGCGCACAACACCAGTGAGCTAATGTTCGGGCGCGGCGTTGAAATCCGGTTGCTTCCGGGTTTCCATGCCTACCCTGCGATTTCAACCCACTGAATCTTCCCGCCCTTCGGGACGCGGACATTCAGAACAACCCATTCGGACACCGGACCAAGGCTCCACTCGAAAGTCCTGCCTACAGGACCGGGTACCAGCTTCCCGGCTGGGACTTCGGTTGGTTCTCCAAGTGGCTGCGCGGCTCCGTTTACGTGGACCTCGGCAACATCGGGGATCTCCATCCGCAGCTTTGCATCCGGGAGTTTGGGCCCGACGTATATTCGGAAGGCAGTCCAGCCGCCGGGAGGGACCGTCCTGGGTAACTGTGCTCCCTGTGCTTCGCCGGGTGCCCAGGTGTCGGCGTAGGTCACTACATGCCTGCGAGGCTTACCGGCAAGGGTCGTGAGTGAACCGCATTCGCGCAGTACCTGGGGGAAATACTCCTGATCCGGCGTTGTCGGGATGGCGTCCATGTAGTTAAACAGGTAGACGCGGTCGGCCCCGCGCGCGAGGAAGCCCGCCGCGGCTCCACGGACGGTTTCCAGGCGGTTCATCTGGATTTTGTACTCGTGATACGGGCGGATGAGAACTTCCAGGCCTGCCGCCAGGAGCACTTTAGGCCCCACCAGCTTCCGCCACTCCTCGATGGGAATCTCGGTTTCGATAGAGGCCCAAAACGGCGTCACCACCAGCATCTGGATCAGGCCTTCATTGGCCCACCGCACGCCGTCCATACCCATCGCCCAGGCGGTCTCGGGCCGAGACGGGACCCGGGCTCCGAGCGAAATCTTGTGGCCGCGCTTCTTCTCCCACTGGTTCAAAAGCGCCCGCGTCCGCCGCATGAACTCCAGCGTGACTTCATTGCCCTGCACTTCCTGGCCTGGCTTGAAATGGAACCCAAACCGCATCCAGTCCAGTTCCAGACCATCGAAGTCGTAGCGTTCGCAGTACTCTTCCACCAGGCGGAAATGGTAGTCGCGGACTTCGTTTTGCAGGTAGTCAAATGCACGATCGCGCCAATCGAAGCCTGGACCCTGTTCGGTCCGCCACTGGAGCCGCCGATATTCCGGGTGCGCTTTCCAGAAATCGGAGTGCATGTAGCTTTGCGGATCATCCACGTTGTGGAGATCGTTCATCCGCATACTGATCCAGGGAGAGAGCTTCTTCTCTCTCGCGCGTTTGATCCAGAGCGCGTAGGGATCGAGGCCCTGCTGATTCAGCTTCCAGGCCGTGTGCACCCAGCCCCGCGCCATGGCCCGGCCTTCCTTCGGGGTGGACGCGAACATTGGCTGGTCGTCCGGGGCGCTTGGGTCGTAGCCCTTCCAGATCGGATCCCAGACCTTCGAGGCAAAGCTGGTCCGCTGAGAATTCCCTGACAAAACAACCTCGCGGACCTGTGTCCCTGCGAACTGGTCCACATAAGACGCCACCTTCTCGGGCGTGAATTCCTCCCCCACGCGGGAAAAAAAGTAGTGGCTGTTGTCTTCGTTGAACGTGATGGCTGTGTCGCGGCCTGTAGCCGAAAAGGCAGGCAGCGCGAACAACGGTAGCTGCAAAGCGGCGCGGCGCGTGATCATTTGCCGGGTTTCATGAACTTCGCCAGCAATTCGTATTGGTCCGTCGCGATCAAATCGACACCAGCTTCGAGTTCCGCTTTCCAGCGCGCCAGCACCGCTTCGTGCGAACCGAAGTTGTAACCGGCGTCCCAGCCCTGATTCTCCGCCGCAGTAAAACCATCTGTCGTATAGAAACGGATCCAATACCCCAGCCCATGCGCCTTTGAGACCAGTGCATGCAACCGCGCCAGGTCATCCTCAGACCAGTTACCGGCCTTTGGCTGACCCTCCGGTTCCACGGCTCTCCAGGAATAGTTCACCCAGCGTCGGTAGTTGGTGGCCCGCGCCGTCAGATCTTTCGTGTGAGCGGAACCAAACAGGCGCAACTTCTGCCCCACGGCGACCTTGTTATAGAAGACTGCTTCCTGCTCGTCAGCCTCTTCGGTCAGAACCAGTAGTGGCCGCACGTCGAATTTTGAGAGCTTCGCAGGATCTGCGGATTTCCTTGCCGTTGTAATCCACGGCTCATACTCGCCCAATAGCGTCCAGACGTCTTCGAGCAGAGGCTGTTGCAGATCCTTGAAATCAAAATGGACCACGATCAGGGGCCATTGCGACTTCTTATTTTCTTTGAGAGCTTTCTCCATGAGGGGGCGTACTCGCTCGAAGAAGTGGGCTTTCAGGGTTGGCTCCACGCCGGTGGTTTTGGGGGTGTGTGAGACGACTGCCTGACCCTTCCAGAACGCTACGTCCTGTTCAATCGCGACCGGAAAGCCAAGTGACAAAGCACGGTCGAGCCGGTCGGTATGCTGTCCGTGGTACGGATAGCAATTATGGGCATCGAGCAGGGGACCTTTTATCTGCCCTACTTTGATTTGCGCCAGCGCCGTCCCGCCCAGTATCAGCGCAGCAATCAGGGACCGCGTCATACCTGCTTCGGGGCCACCGTGGCCCGCGTGGCACCTGTCGAAATACCACCATCCACCAGCATTGTCTGCCCGGTGAAGTACTCACTCGCATCCGACGCCAGAAACACGACTGCGCCATCCAGATCTTTCGGAGCGCCAGGCCGCCGCATCGGAATGCGGTCGATGAGGTAGTCGAGCCATTCCTTGTTCTCGTAGAGCACTGAATTCTGAGCTGTCTTGAACCATCCCGGAGCCAGGCAGTTGACAGTAATGCCGTTCTTGCCCCAGTCATCCGCAAGACTCATGGTCATCTGCTTCACGCCGCCCCGGCTGGCGCAATAGGGCGTCAAACCCGCGTACCCGAAGACACTGGTGACCGAACCGATATTAATGATCCGCCCGTAGCCTTTGGGAATCATGCAGTCCCGAGCCACCGCCTGGGCGACAAAGAACGTGCCGCGCAGATTGGTTTCCAGCACCAGATTCCACTCGTCCCAGGAGATTTCGACGGCCGGCTTGCGAACGTTGAGCCCCGCATTGTTCACCAGGATGTCGATCTTCCCGTAGTGCGCCAACCCGGCAGCCACACCTGCCTGAATGCTGTCGTAATTGCGCACGTCCAAAGCTACCGGGAAGGCCTTGCGGCCCAGCGCTTCCACTTCAGCCTGAAACGGTGCCAGATCTTCCACTTTGCGGCTGGTGATAATCAGGTCCGCTCCGGCCCGCGCCAGTGCCCGTGCCATGTACTGGCCCAGACCACGGCTCGTCCCCGTAACCATGGCGACTTTGCCGGTCAGATCAAAGAAATTGTGAACTACGGACATAGAACCACCTTCCCCAGGCCCGGCTCATGATGGTACAGCCGGTTGAACCACGATGCGCCTTCCGACAGCGGCGCGATTGCTGAAATCAAAGGCATCACGTTGATAATCCCGCGCGCCATTAAATCGATGCACTGCGGATATTCGCCGTTCGACGCGCAGGAGCCCTGCAGGCGAATTTGGCGAGTGACCACATACTGCAGGGGCATGTCGATACCAGGTGCCAGGTTGCCTACCAGGGTCACCATGCCGCCCTTGCGGACCGAGTAAATGCAGGTTGCAACCGGGTCGGTATAGCCGACACACTCGAAGGCGACATCGGCACCGCGTCCCCCCGTCAGAGCCCGAACTGCATCAGGGACATTTACTTTATTCGGGTTGAGGACATCGGTGGCACCGATCTTCAGCGCGCGCTCCAGCTTGGAATCTTCAATATCCACGGCGATGATCCGCGAGCAACCCGCAGCTTTCGCCGCCTGGAGCGTAACCGCGCCAATCATGCCCGCACCCACGATCACCACAACATCGCCCAGATGAATCGGGGTGATGGAAACCGCGTGAACGCCGATGGAAACGGCTTCAATCAGAGCGGCCTGCTCATAAGGGAAAGTCTCGGGCAGCTTGTACATAATGCGGCGAGGCACCGAAACGTACTCTGCAAAGGCCCCGTGGCGTTTGAATTCCTTGGGGGCGACACCGACAACTTCGCGGTCATCACAAAGATTCACGTCGCCTCGGACGCAGAAGTGGCACTTACCGCAGTAAACCGTGGAATCGAAGGTTACCCGGTCCCCAATCACCAGGTCCTTCACGTTCGCGCCGAGACTGGCTACTTCACCAGCGGCTTCATGGCCCATAATCAAGGGCGGATTGCGACGCCCGGAAGAGCCGTCCATGCCATGCACGTCGGAGCCGCAGATCCCGCAGGCCCTTACGCGCACGAGGACCTCGTCAGGTCCAATCTCGGGAACCGGAAAATCCACCATTTCCAGCTTCATGTATTCGGTAAGAAGTAGCGCGTTCATGTTAAAAAGCCATTCTATCGCCACGCCACTAACGGTGCCTGATCAAACAGAAAGGTTCTTTGACATTGGCGTCACAGGTAGCATGACGCCGCCCTGGAGAGGGATTTCCTCCTGCGATTCGATGGTGTAGCCATGGGCCAAATAGAGCGCAACGCCAGTCAGGGTTGCGGTCAGTTCCGTTCGGGAGAAACCGGCGGCAAGGGCGCGGGCTTCACATTCGCGGAGAACGGCACTTCCGATTCCCTTCCGCGACCAGGCCGGATGGATGAAGAAACCTCGAATGCGGGCTGCGTCTTTCGAGGGATCCAGGCGACCGTCGTCCTTGCCGGGCACATGGTCGCTGCCAAACCGATTATTCCGCTGGCTCCAGGCGCCACAACCGACCAGGGTGCCATCAACTTCCGCCAGCAGGTAAGTGCCGTCGCGTACCAGTTGATTGTCCACGCCAAAGATCACGCCGAGCGCAGCGGCTCTCTGCTCCTCGGTGTAATCCTCCTTCTGGAGACCTGCCACCGAAACCGCGATGAGCGCTTCCATCGTGGGGACATCGGCTACTGTAGCCGGGCGAAGGCTTATTTCAACTGAGCCGATGCAGTAATTACCTCAGCGTTCAAATAAGGCCGCAGCACGTCCGGCACAATCACGCTGCCGTCTGCCTGCTGGTAGTTTTCCATCACGGCGACCCAGGTTCGACCCACCGCCAGGCCACTACCGTTGACGGTGTGGACCAGCTCGGACTTCTTCCCGCCCCGGAAGCGGATGTTTGCACGCCGGGCCTGGAAGGCCTCAAAGTTCGAGCACGACGAGATCTCTTTGAAGTTGTTCTGGCCCGGCAGCCAGACTTCAATGTCGTAGGTCTTGGCCGAACTGAAGCCCATATCGCCGGAGCAAAGAACCACGGTGCGGAAGTGCAACCCCAGCCGACGCAGAATATCTTCCGCATCCGCCGTCAGCTTATCCAGTTCCGCATAACTCGTTTCCGGATGCGCGAACTTCACCAGTTCCACCTTCTGGAACTGGTGCTGGCGGATGATCCCGCGAACATCCCGGCCATACGACCCCGCCTCGCTGCGGAAGCATGGCGTATACGAGGCAAAGCAGATCGGTAGCCTCTCCGGATCAAGAACCTCATCCCTGTACAGATTCGTCACCGGAACTTCGGCGGTGGGAATGAGCCAGTAGTCGGTCTTCTCCAGCTTGAACAGGTCTTCGGCAAACTTCGGCAACTGTCCTGTGCCGTACATGCTGGCCGAATTGACCATGAAAGGCGGCAGGATTTCGGTATAGCCATGCTCGCCGGTATGGGTATCGAGCATGAAGTTGATGAGGGCGCGCTCGAGGCGCGCGCCCAGGCCCATATAGATGGCGAATCGGGCACCAGTAATCTTCGCGGCACGATCAAAGTCAAGCACTCCCAGACCAGGCCCGAGGTCCCAGTGTGGCTGTGGTTCGAAATCCATCTTCGGCGCTTCACCGAAACGGTTTACAACGACATTATCATCGGCCGACTTCCCCACCGGGACCGAGTCATGAGGCAGATTCGGAATCCCGGCCAGCATCTCTTTGAACTGGACGTCAACTTCTTCCACAGACCCCGCCAGAGCCGTAATGCGGTCAGACATCTCCCGGGACTGCACCTGCAGTGCATCCGTATTGGCACCTTCCTTGCGGAGCTTGCCTATTTCCTTCGACAGGTTATTCTGCCCGGCGCGAAGGTTCTCCGACTCCGTAATTGCCGCCCTGCGACGTGAATCGAGCGCTCGGAATTCATCGAGTGGCAGCACCAGGCCGCGAGTGGCCAGGCGAGCCGCAAACGCATCCAGATTGGCGCGAAACGTCCCCAAATCATGCATATAAAGTTAGGTTATCAG
>RGPS01000540.1 GCA_010084195.1 Terriglobia bacterium | reverse complement strand
CCGTCAGCGCGATCAGCCCGCCGAGCGGACCGGCCGCTGGCGGCCAGTCGGTCACTCTCACGGGAACGAACTTGACCGGAGCGACGGGCGTGACGATCGGGGGAGCCCCGGCGACCAGCATCTCGGTAGTGAACGACACGACGATCACAGCAACCACACCAGCGTTGAGTGCACCCACGGCGAGCATTCTGGGCACTACGGGAGCTAATCCCTGGGGCATCACGATCGATTCCAGCGGCAATATTTATACCGCGAATGGGACTTCGAATAACGTCACAAAGATAACCCCGGCAGGAGTATCAACTATTCTGGGCACTACGGGAAGTAATCCCGTTGCAATCACGATCGACCCCAGCGGCAACGTTTATACGGCAAATAATAATTCGAATAACGTCACAAAGATAACCCCGGCAGGAGTCTCGACCATACTGGGCACTACGGGAAGTAATCCCGTTGCAATCACGATCGATCCCAGCGGCAATGTTTATACGGTAAATCTGGGTTCGGAGAACGTCACAAAGATAACCCCGGGAGGAGTATCCACCATTCTGGGCACTACGGGAAGTAATCCCCGTGGCATCACGATCGATTCCAGCGGCAACGTTTACACAACGAATTATAATTCGAATAACGTCACCAAGATAACGCCGGGAGGAGTATCTACCATTCTGGGCACTACGGAGGGTAGTCCCTTTGGCATCGTAATCGACTCAAGCGGCAACATTTATACGGCGAATTATGGTTCGAATAACGTCACCAAGATAACGCCGGGAGGAGGATCAACTATTCTGGGCACCGCGGGGGATAATCCCTTTGGCATCACGATCGATTCCAGCGGCAACGTTTACACTGCGAATTTTAATTCGAATAACGTCAGCAAGATAACCCCGGGAGGAGTATCGACCATTCTGGGCACTACGGGGTCCGGGCCCTTTGGCATCGTAATCGATGCCAAAGGCAATGTTTATACGGGGAATTACTCTTCGAACGATGTCACAAAGATAGCGAGCGTAACCCCGGTGGCCAGCGTCCTGGTGACGACGCCTGGCGGCACCAACGCCGCGAATACGCTCTATAACTATGTATCTCTGCCGACGATTAGCGGCATCAGCCCCGCTGGTGGAATAACTGGCGGTGGGCAGAGTGTGACGATCAGCGGCAGTAATTTGGCGGGCACCACGGCAGTAACGCTCGGCGGAGTTGCGGCAACGAATGTAGTTGTCGCCGCCGATGGCAACAGCCTGACAGCTGTTACACCAGCACGGTCAGCCGGAAC
>RGPS01000539.1 GCA_010084195.1 Terriglobia bacterium | reverse complement strand
CGCCTCACCGGCATGACCGCCTTCCAGGCGAAATTCCCCATCGCCCCCTCCATCTTCAAATTCGCCCAACACGGCCAAAGCGGCCAGTGGCTCAGCGAACTGCTGCCCCACACCGCAAAAATCGCCGACGACATCTGCGTCATCCGCAGCATGACCACCGAAGCCATCAACCACGACCCCGCCGTCACCTTCTTCCAAACCGGCTTCCAGCTCGCCGGTCGCCCCAGCATCGGCTCCTGGATCTCCTGGGGCCTCGGCACCGAAAACAAAGACCTCCCCGCCTTCGTCGTCATGGTCTCCCAGGGCGTCGGCAACACCCAGGCCCTCGCCGACCGCCAGTGGTCCAGCGGGTTCATGCCCACCCAACACCAGGGTGTCAAATTTCGCTCCGGCGCGGATCCCGTCCTCTACCTCTCCAACCCCGAAGGCTACGAAGACTCCGCCCGCCGCCACTTCCTGGACGACCTCGCCAAACTCAACAAAATCCGCACCGCCACAGATCCCGACCCCGAAGTGGAAGCCCGCATCGGCCAGTACGAAATGGCCTACCGGATGCAGCACTCCGTCCCGGAACTGACCGACCTTTCGAACGAGCCCGAATCGACCTTCGAACTCTACGGCCCCGACTCCCGCACGCCCGGAACCTACGCCGCCAACTGTATCCTCGCCCGCCGCATGGCCGAACGCGGCGTCCGCTTCGTGCAGCTCTTCCACCGGGGCTGGGACGCCCACGCCAACCTCCCTAAAGAGGTCCGTGGACAGTGCCTGCAAACCGACCAGCCCTCCGCCGCCTTAGTCATCGACCTCAAGCGTCGAGGTCTTCTCAAAGACACCTTAGTCGTCTGGGGAGGAGAATTCGGCCGAACTGTCTATTCGCAGGGAGTCCTCACCGACGTCAATTACGGACGAGACCACCACCCCCGCTGCTTCTCCCTCTGGATGGCCGGAGGAGGCATCAAGCCCGGCATCAGCTACGGCGAAACCGACGACTTCAGCTACAACATCACCCAAAACCCCGTCGAAGTCCACGACCTCCACGCGACCATGATGCACTGCCTCGGCATCGACCACAAACGCCTGACGTACAAGTACCAGGGCCGCCACTACCGCCTGACCGACGTGAAAGGTAACCTGGTCCCGGAGCTACTGGCGTGACACACAAGTGGCCGCCCACGCGATTCACCAGCAAAACGACTGGAACCCGAGCGTATGCGTACGCAAGGCGGGAGGCGCTTTTGTGGGGCAGCTTGGCAAGCTGCGGCCGATTGTCAATCGGCC
>RGPS01000538.1 GCA_010084195.1 Terriglobia bacterium | reverse complement strand
TTCTCGACCATGAATCTTCCAGCTCAGAGCAATTCTCTCGCAGGGCAGGGGCCCAAACCCAGCGTATCAGGGAGGATGTCGGTTCGTGGGGGGAAATCGATGACGGTGTTTCTCGGTCGGCCCGAAGAACACGATAGCCTGAGCTCTTCCCTCTCCAAGGCGGCGCAGCTGAAGCGTGGGAGTGGCAACGCTTCCTTGAACCGCCGCAATGGTTTAGGAGCGGGTTTCGTCATGGTGGAGCCTTTGGCTTCGGCCGATCCCCAGACCCGGATTCTTTCAGATCCGGTGGTGCCTCCGGCCCGGAGAATTTGCCAGGGTTGCCAAACACAGCTGGAAGCGGTCGAGGGAACGTGTCCCGGCTGTCAGCAGCCTTTTGTTTTCCGGCCCTCGATGCTGAACGGAAATTGTATCGGCAACCAGTACGAGGTGCGCGGCGCCATGGCTTTTGGTGCCATGGGTTGGATTTATTTGGCGTGGGATCAGATCCTCTCGCGCTGGGTGGTGTTAAAGGCGCTGATGCACCAGACTGACGAGGCCAGTATTGCGATGGCCGTGGCCGAGCGGAAGTACCTCGCGGCCGTCAAACACCCCAATATCGTCAGCATCTACAATTTTGCCCGCCACGGTGAAATCGGTTTCATCGTGATGGAGTATATCGGCGGAAAGACCCTGAAGGAATTGCGGGAGGAGAGGGGCGTGCTGCCGGTGCCGGAGGCGATCGCCTACATCCTGCGCATCCTGCCGGCGTTTTCTTACCTCCACTCACTGCGCATGGTTTACTGCGACTTTAAGTTGGAGAACTTCATGATCGAGGAAGCGGAGGTAAAGCTGATCGACATGGGCTGCGTTCGCCGGCTGGAAGATCGGGTCACCCCCGTATATGGCACGCGCGGCTATTCCGCGCCGGAGGCCTCCCAGGAGCCTTCCTTTTCCTCCGACCTCTACAGTGTGGGTCGCACGCTCGCGATCATGGTCGGGGCGTTTGATCTCTTCGGGAAATACCAGGAAAGCCTCCCCGAGGCCAAGGCGGTACCAGCTTTTGCCCAGTTTCCTGCCCTCTACGCTTTCCTGCAAAAAGCCACCCACGCGGAGCCATTCCGCCGATTTCAGAGTGCGGACGAAATGGCGGACCAGTTGTTGGGGGTTTTGCGTGAGTCTACCGCCGGGTCCAATCCCATCGCTCATTTCGAGAGCAATTATTTCTCCCGGAGTCAGAGCTTTGTAATTACGGCGGGCGATCTGGCGACGTTCCAAAAAAATCCGCTGCACTTTCTGCCCCAGCAAAAGCC
>RGPS01000537.1 GCA_010084195.1 Terriglobia bacterium | reverse complement strand
TGCGGTGCATCCGGTCCAGGTGAGCCAGTGGAAGACGGTGATCCGGGAGCGGTTGCCGGAGCTCTTCGAGAGTGGCGGCCAGGCGGGGGAGGACAGCCAGAAGCTGGTGGCCGATCTGCACCAGAAGATCGGCGAGCTGACGGTGGATCTGGATTACTTGAAAAAAAGTCCCGGCAACTGGGACTATGAACCAGCTGCGGGAACTGGTGGATGAGCAGGAGCCGATGAGCATCCGCGACCAGTGCGGGCTGCTCGGGCTTTCGCGCAGCGCCTACTATTACGAGTGCCGTCCGCAGAGCGCGGAGAACCTGGCTCTCATGCGGCGGCTGGACGAGCTGCACCTGGCGCATCCCGTCTATGGCAGCCGTAAGCTGGCCAAAGTGTTGGAGCAAGAGGGACGGCTGGTGAACCGCAAACGCGTGGTGCGCCTGCTGCGGCTCATGGGCATAGAGGCGATCTATCCGAAGACCAAAACAAGCGATCCCGGCGCGGGCCACCGGATTTACCCCTACCTGCTCAAAGGCCTGGAAATAAAGGGGCCGGACGAGGTCTGGTGCGCCGACATCACCTACATTCCCTTGCCGCAGGGCTTCATGTATCTGGTGGCGGTGATGGACTGGTGGAGCCGCTGCGTGCTGGCCTGGGAAATATCGAACACGCTGGAAAGCGACTTCTGCGTGCGCGCGTGGGAACGGGCCCTGGCCCAAGGGCGGCGGACCCCGGACATCTCGAACACGGACCAAGGATCGCAGTTCACCAGCGAGGCTTACATTGAGGCGGTGGAATCCGCCGGCGCGGCGGTGAGCATGGACGGGCGCGGCCGGTGGATCGACAACCGGTTCATCGAGCGGCTGTGGCGCAGTGTGAAATACGAGGACGTTTACCTGCGGGACTATCTGGATGGACTGGACCTAGGCCGTGGCCTGGGGAAGTGGTTTGCGGCTTACAATGAGAGCCGGCCGCACCAGGCCTTGAACTACGCGTGTCCTGGGGACGTGTATCGCAATCCCGAATCCCACGGGGCACGGACGATGAAGTGATGAGACCGGAAACCAAAGAAAAACAAGCGTGGCGCGCACGCCGCGTCCAGCCCTCCGGTCGCCCCTGCGGGGCTCTCTCCGGGCTGGACGCGCAGAGGTCCGTCTGCGAGCGTCCGCAACAGGCAAAAAGAACAGCAAACGAACAACCATTTCGGACCCCAAACCATAACTTAATTCCGACCAAAAGTGGTCCAACGATCGGGGTCCACCTTAGGTGCCGTCTTTGTATGCGGCGGGAACATATACCGAG
>RGPS01000536.1 GCA_010084195.1 Terriglobia bacterium | reverse complement strand
GGTAGGATGGAGGAGGGAGCCTCGATCCCGGACGAAATAATGTAGTTCGGCGTGTGCTGGTAAGTGTCGTGGAGAACCCGGGCCCATGCGGCACTGTGGAAGAAAGTCGCGGTGGGGAATTTCGCTACACGTTGATCCCAATCCGGCACCGCCAGGGGATTCGTGAGTGATAAATCGCGGGGGATGCTGGACATAGCAGCTGGCCGCCCGATGGCCAGGGGCGGCGGAGTCGCGCGGGGTGTAACGAGCGATCCCGGCAACCTAATCGCAGCGCCTGATTTGCGACCGGCTGATGGTGAGTTGCGCTCCGTGCTGCAAAATAGAGAGCAGGATAGCGACCCGATCGCGGTCTTCGTGGCTATGAAGGATGGTGGCGGAAAGACCGCGCATCGGCCCAGCTGTAATCTCCACGTGATCTCCCGGAGTGAGGGGTGAGCGGAGGCTGATTATGTCGACCGCGTCTCCAGCCCAATCCTTGAGGTCTTTGATCAGGTTATCTTCTACCACCGCGGGTTTTTCGCCGAGGTGAACAATATCAAGCGTGTCAGGGGCGTATCGTACGGCCCGGTAGGAAATGGCCGGATCAAAGCGGCAGAACAGGTAGCGGGGAAAGAGTGGCGAGGTTACCAGTTTTCGCACCCGCCGAATCGTTCGATACTGCCGCAGCTTGGGAAAGTAAGTTTCGAGCTGGAGATTGTCGCGGCAGAAAGCGGCTACTTGGGCCTCCTTCTGCGGTTTGGTGTGGAGACAATACCAGTTGAATTGCGGACTCACGCGTCTTGTCGGTAAACCCCAAGACGGTGGACAATCCGAGGTATTCCACAAGAGCCGCGTCAACTATTTCAGGCAAGCTGCCGCCATCTCGGTGCCATACCCGCAACGTGCGGACATGACCAAGGATGGGTAAAGCCTGATTAATCTAATGGGCATAACACCCCGGTTGCAATCTGCCGACAAGGGGAAAGCCCGAGCTTCCGGGGCATTTACGAAACCTTCAGGCGCCCTTCCGCGGAAAGGGGCTCCGGGAATAGGCGGCACCCGCGATTGGCAGGGAAACCGGCGCGCCCTGATTTTTCAGGGATTGGGACGACGCTTCGAGAATGCGAACGACATCAAGCCCGGTGGCTCCCGACGTAATGGGTGTCGTGCCGTTGGCGATGCAATCGATGAAGTGCTGGCACTCCGTGCGGAGCGGCTCGTCATGCTTGATGAACGGGGCGTAGGTGTCGCCGTAGTGGTAGGCGTATTGGAACTCCGCAAAGGTGTCGTAGTGGGGCGGACGTTCGACCC
>RGPS01000535.1 GCA_010084195.1 Terriglobia bacterium | reverse complement strand
TCTGGCACCGTGACAATCCCGACCGGCGTTTCGACGGTTGATTATCTTGTCGTTGCGGGTGGTGGTGGTGGTGGGCGCGGTGGCACTGCCGCTTATCAAGTTGCATCTGGCGCTGGCGCAGGAGGATTTAGAACCGGAACTGGAATGTCAGTTACTGCTGGGTCTTCTTATACCGTAACCGTAGGCGCTGGTGGACCGGGCGCGACATCAGACAATTCAGCCGGATCAAATGGTAGCAACAGTGTATTTAATGGCATAACATCCTATGGCGGTGGCGGTGGAACGTGGGCGCCGGGAGTCGGCAATAACGTAAATGGCGTAGCCGGGGGATGTGGCGGCGGAGCCATGAACGCTGGCACTGGAGGATTAGGAAATACGCCTAATGTTCCTTCGGCTGGCGGCAATGGTGCGCCAGCAATTTCTCAACAGGGTTATAACGGAGGCAGCACTGGCTCGGCTACTGGCCCCGGATATGGACAAGGTGGCGGGGGTGGTGCCGGTAGCGCAGGTAGCGGTGGATCTGGTTCTGCAGGCGGAGCCGGTGGTTCTGGACAGGCTTCTACTATTACTGGGCCTTCCGTAACTTATGCGGGCGGTGGCGGTGGAGGCGTTTATAATGGCGCGACTCCGGGTCCCGGAGGTTCAGGAGGTGGCGGCGCGGGATCAAATTCGTCTGCTGCTGCTGGAACAGCCGGAACTGCAAATACAGGCAGTGGCGGCGGTGGTGGTGGAGGCTCTGCACCTACGGCGGTTAGCAACGGCGGCAATGGCGGATCCGGTATCGTAATCATCAAGTTCAACTAATGAGAAGAAGGGGCTCATTATGGACAAAGGAACGAAAATATACAGGCTAATGGGTATCGACACGGCGATGCATTTATTGCGTCCCGGCGCTGCTTGGGAAATTAGCAACAACCAATTCACGCGCTGGGAAGATGAACGCCCTTGCCCAACGATTGAAGAGGTCTACGAGACGATTGATAAGATCAAGGCGTTTGAGGAAAGCATCCCAACGATCTGGACGGATAAACAATTGGAAGAAATGGGCATTAAGCAGCGGGAATTAGAGGAGGCTCTTGGTGATAATTGAGAACCTTTTTCCGACGCCTATTGGTTTCTTCAAGTTTGAAGAGGGCCTGACGGAAACTCAAAAGACATTTCTGTCGGAACAAGACCAGCGACCCAATGACGGCAACACGTCAAGCGTCGATAAATATATCCTAAAACAAAAGAAGCTCGCAAATCTCACAACATTTATTGAGAAATGCGCGCATGAATATCTGATGGCGAC
>RGPS01000534.1 GCA_010084195.1 Terriglobia bacterium | reverse complement strand
CTCGAAGACGAAGTGTCCTCGCGCAGTCGCTGCCTCATCGTAGGTGGTTCGCTACGCCGCGTCGAGCGGCCTCGCCGGGGGGCTGCTTCCTCGCGGTCCTCCCCATCTTCGTCGTGCCGGCTCTCTTCATCACGCCGGACTCCTCGGCGCGGCGTAGCGAACCACCTACGATGAGGCAGCGACTGCGCGAGGACACTTCGTCTTCGAGCATGAACGACCGTGACTACGAAATCATGTCGGCGATGGCTGACGGTATCCGTCCGATTCTCGACAAGCTGGAAGAAATTGATTCACGTGTCGCCATGATGGAGTCGGGCGACGTTGAGATTCCGGGAGATCCCCGAACCTGGTTGTCTACCGAACTGGCCCAGACAATTGGAGTGAGGCACACTCGCGAGGCCGCCCTTTCCAACCGCAGCGTGGATGACTTCGAAGCTCGCCTGCCCCAACTGATTGAGGAAGCCGTCACCAAACGGTTTAGTCAAATGGCGGGGAAACTCCAGCAGGAGATAGAAGAAACGCACGTTCGGACGATGGAATCGTTCGTGAAGAACGTCCAGGTGAAGCTGGTCCAGCGAGTGACGGCTCTGGAGCATGACATGTCCCGGCAGGCGGCCACGATGAACCAGCTCCGAGAATATTCTCAACGTACGGAAGAGAATCTGGGACGCCTGATTAGTGGAGTGGACCGCCTCGCACAGGACCTGCCGCGACGCCTGGCCGGCGCCAAAGTGGAGTCGGAAGCAGTGGAGTCCGAGGACAATCTGAAGCCTGCGCCCCGCAAAGTGAAGCGCAGAAGTGGCACAGGTATTCGGATCCCCAAGGGCGTGTGGGCAGGCCTCGTGGGCCTGGTTATGTTTGGGCTCGTGGGTTGGGGAATCGTCAAGCTGGTAGTGAAAGCACCTGATGCCCCCGCTTCGGAGAGTGCTTCAGGGGCGCAGCCGGAAGGGGATGGGAAGGGCAAGGTACCGTCCCCAGGTGTGAGAGGGGGCGCGGTGGACACGAAGACCAAGATCCAGGCGGCACAGGAAGCGATGGACCATAAAGACTATGCCGTGGCGGAAGATGTGTATCGGACTGTGCTGAAGACGGAGCCGAACAACGTTGAAGCCATTAAGGGCCTGGCCAGTGTCTTATTCCGCGAAGACAAGACCGAAGAGGCTGCGGCGATCCTCGACAAGCTCCCCAAAGATTAACGGCTGGAAGAATTGACTTTTTGCGGGGGCCGAGAGACAATAGGGGCTGGCCCTCCTCGTGCGGATGTGGCGGAACTGGCAGACGCGCTAGATTCAGGTTCTAGTAATCGCAAGGTTGTGGAG
>RGPS01000533.1 GCA_010084195.1 Terriglobia bacterium | reverse complement strand
CTGGGACTGTACCGAGGCCACTCATCTATTGTGATAAGCATACAATTCATAGGGGTGCTCCATAGACGACGCTGCCATAGAGCCGTATTTCTGTGTAAAAGAGGTTGGTGGTTGGCTGTTTAGTCTTTGGTCGAGCGTGTCCCACCAGCGGACTGATATTTCACGCAGGACGGGCTTGTCTTCGCGCTCAAAAAGAGGAAGGGGGATATATCTGCCGGCCCATTTCCAGAATTGGGCTGCGTGGGTGTCTGGATTTATACGCACTCTGGAGCGCCATTGTTGGGGGATTTCTTCGTGGGATGCCGGCGTCCAGCCGTGGGCAGCCAGTTTTTCTCTCCAGGCTTGGGGGTTCTTGCGCTGGTCTATATGGACGAGTTCGTGCTCCATGGTTTCTGCGAGACTTTCTTCGGGGAAGTATGCCGGAAGACAGATCACATTAGGCGGTCTCGTGTGCGGCATTCCGCCCTCGGCGGATGGTGAGAGGATCACCACGGTTATATCTTTGGCTGCTGCGGCGGCAGCCTTTGCTGCAGCGGCAGCAGTCAGTGCCTTTGCAGAAAGGCTCTGGTCTTGCCAGGCAATGTACTGACAAAAAGTACGGGCTTTGGAATTTATAGGGCAAGAGGAACAGGCCGATTCATAGGAATCCAGGCTCTCGGCTGTTTTCAACGTTGCTTGTGCCTGTCTCATTCTGTGTTCTTCGTGGATTTATTGACTGAGCGCTTAACCGCCTGCATCTCTCTTACCAGCCGGCCGTCCTCAATGAAGGCCGTCTGGTTGAGGAAGGCGTCCATGGATGACTGGCGCTTGGGGGCGGCAGCGAGAAGACTCGGATCAATCAGTGGCGTGCGAATCCCGCCCCTGTAGAGTTTGGGCTTGGCCTGCGCTTGTACTCCTGTGCCTCCCAGCGACTTCACAAACAGACTCATAGCTGCCTGGCCACAGGCTTGGAGCCCGCGCCGAAACAACAAATCCCCCGCCAACTCCTCCCGCTGGACAATGATCTTCTCCGGCGTCTTCCCCCAGCTGGCCGGCGCCACATAGCCAGGCATCATCTCCAGCATAATACCGAACAGCTGGGACAGCGGATTCATCAGCTGGTGCTCAATATAGTACTGGGCATCCGGTACCAGCCCGTGCTCCGTAATCCACGCCGGCGTCTCCACACGGTCGCCCTGGAGCTTGCTCGCCGCTTGGCCAGCCGGCGGTTTCACATACACGAACCCGATGCGCTCACCACTCGACGGCGCATTGCCAGGGTCCCGCGCGGTAATCCGATCCGCCAACACCTTGTGCGCAGGGGGCGAGGCAGCGTACTCG
>RGPS01000532.1 GCA_010084195.1 Terriglobia bacterium | reverse complement strand
CGATCTCGGGTCGCGGCACGGTGGTGACCGGGCGGGTGGAGCGTGGGATCGTCAAGGTGGGCGAGGAAATCGAGATTGTGGGTCTGAAGGCGACAATCAAGACGGTGTGCACGGGCGTGGAGATGTTCAGGAAGTTGCTGGACCAGGGCCAGGCCGGAGACAACATTGGGGTGCTGCTGCGCGGCACCAAGCGGGAAGAGGTGGAGCGTGGCCAGGTATTGGCCAAGCCGGGCTCGATCAATCCGCACACGAAGTTCGAGTGTGAGGTGTACATCCTGTCCAAGGACGAAGGTGGTCGTCACACGCCGTTTTTCCCGGGATATCGTCCGCAGTTTTACTTCCGCACGACGGATGTGACGGGCAGCTGCGAGTTGCCTGCGGGCACGGAGATGGTGATGCCGGGGGACAACGTCAAGATGGTGGTGACTTTGATTGCGCCGATCGCGATGGAGCAGGGTCTGCGCTTTGCGATCCGCGAGGGTGGCAAGACCGTGGGCGCCGGTGTCGTCGCCAAGGTCATCGAGTAGAAACACGGACAAGGAGGTGGTAAGCCTCCTTACTCGCGTTATTTGCGGAATGTTAGAAGGCCAATAGCTCAACTGGCAGAGTGTCGGTCTCCAAAACCGAAGGTTGGGGGTTCGATTCCCTCTTGGCCTGCCAAGACAAACAAGCGAGGACGGGAGCGGTTGCAAGACCGCGATGACCGGACAGATGTCTGACAAGATAAAGATTGCTATTGCTGTACTTTGCGTGGTGGCCGGAGTGGCGGCCTATTACCTGCTCTCTTCGAGTGCGGCGGTGCTGCGTCTGGTTGCCCTGATGGCCGGCATGATTGCCGGGGGGGCGGTAGCCTGGTTCAGTGCGCCAGGTCAGCAGTTTTTCGCTTTCGCAAGGGAATCGGTTACCGAAGCCAAGAAGGTCGTTTGGCCGTCGCGCAAGGAGTCCTTGCAGACCACGGGTGTTGTTTTTGCGTTCGTTGTCGTCATGGCGGTCTTTCTCTGGGTCAGCGACAAGTCCCTTGAAGTCCTGCTCTACGACGTGATCTTAGGTTGGAAGAAGTCATGACCATGCGCTGGTACGTCGTACACGCCTATTCCGGGTTCGAGAAAACGGTTCAGCGCACGTTGCTGGATCGCATCGCCAGGGCCGGAATGCAGGAAATGTTCGGGAAAATTCTGGTCCCGACCGAAGAGGTTGTGGAAATGAAGGGCGGCCAGAAAAATATATCGGAAAGGAAGTTCTTTCCCGGATATGTGCTGGTGGAGATGGACATGACCGATGAGGCCTGGCATCTGGTCAAGAACACCGCCAAGGTGACCG
>RGPS01000531.1 GCA_010084195.1 Terriglobia bacterium | reverse complement strand
TTTTCCTGCCAGTGTCCCGCTAGTGTCCCGCGTGGTGTAAGTGGGGAGGTGGTCCCGCGCAGTTGGACAGTTTTTAGCTATTTATAAGTGTGTTCTGCGGGGTTAAGCCGCCGAGGCGAGCGGCGGGTAGTTGAAGTAGATCGTGTCGGGGGTTTGTCCGTCAAGACTTTGATGCGGTCGGCGAGTGTTGTAGAAGGCGACGTATCGGGCAATGCCGGCCCGGGCTGCGGTGACGCTGTCGTAGGCGTGCAGATAGACCTCTTCGTATTTGATGGATTTCCAGAGCCGCTCCACGAACACGTTGTCGCGCCAGCAGCCCTTGCCGTCCATGCTGATTCGGATGCCGTGATGGTCGAGTACGCCGATGAAGGACGAACCGGTGAACTGGCTGCCCTGATCGGTGTTCATGATCTCAGGCACCCCATAGCGGTGAATCGCTTCTTCGAGCGCCTCGACACAGCTATCAGCCGCAAGACTGTTGGACACGCGCCAGGCGAGCACCCGCCGGCTGGCCCAATCGAGCACCGCCGTCAGGTACACAAAGCCCTGGCGCATCGGAATGTAGGTCGTGTCCATCGCCCAGACCTGGTTGGGCCGCTCGATCGCCAGTCCCCGCAGCAGGTACGGATAGATCCGGTGCGCCGGGTGCCGGCGGCTGGTGTTGGCCTTGCGGTACAACGCCTCGATGCCCATCTTGCGCATCAGCGTGGCCACGTGCTTGCGCCCGATCGAGTGCCCGGCGAGCCTGAGCATGTCGCGCAGCATCCGACTGCCCGCGAACGGGTACTCCAGATGCCAGCGGTCCAGAATCCGCATCAAGGCCAGGTCCGACTCCGACGTGGGTTCAGGCTGGTAGTAGACCGAGGAGCGCGACAGCTCCAGCAACTGGGCTTGTCGCGCGACAGGCAGCTTGTGTTCGGGATCAATCATCGCTTTGCGCTCGCATCGCCGATGCGACCGAGCGCGCCGGCCAAAAAATCAATCTCCAGCACCTGCTGGCCAATCTTGGCGTGCAGCGCCTTCAAGTCCGGCCCCGCTTCGCGTTTCTCACCGGCGGTGGCAAACACTTCGGCCGCACGCTCCAGCAGCTCGGCCTTCCACTGCGTGATCTGGTTCGGGTGGACATCGAAGCGCTCGGCCAACTGCGCCAGCGTCTGGTCTGACTTCACGGCAGCCAAGGCCACCTTCGCCTTGAACGCCGCTGAGTGGTTACGGCGGGGACGTCTCATCGTCTACTCTCCTTGGCGACTTCGTCGCCGATTAGAGCAGAACTCCACTTATAGCACTGTCCGATTTTGCGGGACCACCTCTCTAATTCTAA
>RGPS01000054.1 GCA_010084195.1 Terriglobia bacterium | reverse complement strand
GGCATTGTGATCGGTCGCAGTGGCAAGGCCATTGCTGCCGAAGACGCCGGGAAGTACATCGCCGGCTACACCATCTGGAACGATTTCAGCGCTCGTGACCAGCAGAAGCGCGAAGGTCCGCTGGGCATGGGGCCCAGCAAGGGTAAGGACTTCGATAGCGGTAACGCCATTGGGCCGTATCTGGTCACTGCCGATGAATTCGATCCCGCGAATGCCCGTATGCTTGCGAGAGTAAACGGTGAAGTATGGACAGATTCGACAAGTGCTGGCCGCCAGTTCTCGTTTGAGGATCTGATAGCCTATGTATCTCGAAGCGAAACGATTCAGATCGGAGAGCTTTGGGGTTCCGGCACAACAACCGGAGGCTCAGGCCTGGAACTCGGCAAATGGCTGAAGGCCGGTGACCACATTGAACTTGAGATTGAGGGCATCGGCATCCTGGCGAACAACATCGTCCGGGGCTGATATCCGAAACAAAGCACGAAAGCGAAAGGAAAAAACATATGTACGTAGTTGCCGCCCAGTATTACGCCCAGGAAGGTAAGGACGACGAAATCGCCGCCATCCTGCAGACCATGATTCCCATCTCACGCGCCGAGCCCGGTTGCGCACTTTATACCGTGAATCGTGCCTTCGACGATCCCCGCAAGTTTCTGTTGTACGAGCAGTATCACGATCTCGCCGGCTACGAAGCCCACATGGCGACCGAGCCGTTCAAGGAGAACATCCTGGGCAAGGTAGTTCCGATGCTGGAAACGCGCGTTCGCAATTTCTACAACACCGTCGAACCTGCCTAACCTCATGTCGATTGCAAGCATCAACCCGGCTACGGGCGAACTTCTGGCATCCTTTCCGGCTTTGACTCCGGAAGAACTGGACGCCCGGCTGGAATGCTCGGCCGCCGCCTTCGCGCTCTGGAAACGAACCACGTTTTCAGAGCGCGCGGCGCTCCTGCGCAGAGCCGCGGACCTTTTGGAAGCGGATGCCGAAAGCCTCGGCAGGCTGATGACTGTCGAGATGGGGAAACCCCTGCGTCCGGCCATTGATGAGGTCCTGAAATCAGCGAAGGGGTGCCGCTACTACGCGGAGCACGCGGCAGGCATCCTCGCGGATTCCAACATTCCCACCGAGGCGCAACAAAGCTATATTCGTTATGAGCCGATGGGCGCAGTTCTGGCGATTATGCCGTGGAACTACCCCTTCTGGCAGGTCTTCCGTTTTGCAGCTCCGGCCCTGATGGCGGGCAATGTGGCGCTCTTGAAACATGCCCCCAACGTGCCCCAATGTGCCGTAGCCATTGAAGATATTTTCCTCCGCGCCGGTTTTCCGGTCGGGGTGTTTCAAACCCTTCTGCTCGAAACCGAGCAGGTTGCCGCCGTGATTGCCGACGACCGCGTGCATGCTGTGACCCTGACCGGCAGTGACCGGGCTGGCCGCGATGTCGCTGCCCATGCCGGTAAAGCGCTGAAGAAAAGTGTCCTGGAACTGGGTGGCAGTGATCCGTTTATCGTGATGCCCTCGGCCGATCTCGACAAAGCCATCGCCACAGCCGTGAAATCGAGGGCGGGGAACAGTGGCCAGTCCTGCATCGCAGCGAAGCGGTTCATCGTGGCGAGACCGGTCGCCGAAGAATTTGTCAGTCGCTTCGCTACAGCGATGGCAGCGCTGAAGGTTGGCGACCCCCTGGACCCTGCCACCGACCTGGGGCCTCTCGCCCGACCCGATCTCATCGCGCAGCTGGACGCGCAGGTAAAGGCCACCCTTGCGGCCGGGGCTTCCGTGATTCTCGGTGGCGCACCCCTGCCCGGACCCGGCTGCTACTATCCCCCCACCATCCTGGTCGATATCCCGGTGGACTCCCCCGCCTACAGAGACGAGTTTTTCGGCCCCGTGGCTTCGGTCTTCGTGGTCGATGGTCTTGACGAAGCGCTGGTTCTGGCCAACGACACTCGCTTCGGCCTCGGTGCCAGTCTGTGGTCGAATGACCCTGGCGAGCAACAGCAGTTCGTCCGCGAAATCGAAGCGGGCCAGGCTTTCGTGAACGCCATGGTCGCTTCCGATCCCCGAATTCCCTTCGGCGGAATCAAGACCTCCGGCTACGGCCGCGAACTTGGAGTGGAAGGAATTCGCGAGTTCGTTCAGATCAAGACGGTCTGGGTGGCGTAGCGGTTCCTGTTCCAAGCTCACCGTTGCTTGACTTCACTTCAGCGCCCTGATAGCATTCCGTTCGCTATACAGCACGAGCGTTGCGCCATGTGCATCATGCCCGTTGTTTGGCCGAAGGGGAGAAACCCAATGAAGCGTCGTCTTTCTGTTTACTTAAGCGTGATCGCCAGTACCGTGTCGGTATTTGCCCAGGTGCCGGTCGGCCCGGTGGTTCCCGCAGGGCGGGGCAGGGGCGCTGCTGCGGCAGCAGCTCCCTCCGAATCTGTCCGCACCGGCACGCACCGGATTTCGGGCTCTGTTGCCGGACTCCTGGGCTGGAGAGTTGGTGCCCCCGCATCGGCGACCGCGACCTCATTCCTGGAGGGCGCTGTCAAAACAGACGCAGCTGGCCTGGGCGTGATTGAAGCGTCTTCTTCCCAGAAGACCAGCGCTCAAATCGCGAAAAATCTGGATGCTACTCTGACGGCTGACGAATTGGCTGCCGTGAAAACGAAACTGCGGGCTCTGGGTCTGCGCGTCGGTGCCTATCGCGTAAGCAAGCTCGCAGCTGGTGATCGTGCCGTTCTTGACTTCGCGAAGAGCCTGGGCGCGGACATCGTGATTGCCCCCGGTGACGCTGCCTCGCTCTCCGCCATCCACAAGCTGGCGACCGAAGCCGGCATCAACGTCGCCGTCGAAAACAAAGACCCGAAATCTCTCGTCGCCGCCCTGGGCAGCCTCAGCAACCGGGTTGGTATTGCCACCGATGTGGCCGGTTTCACGAAGTCCGGTATGAAGGCAGACCGGTTGATGGCTCTGGCCCTGCACGCCGGTGCCGCAGCCCAGCCGAAGGCGCTCATGGAGATTACGAAGCAGCTTCCCCCTCCTGAGGAACAGCCTGACAAATGCGGCAACTGCGGTCGCCCCTACGGCGGTACCCGCCCTCTGTTCATTTCCATCGAGTCCGGCAAAGCGGAAGACGTTGCGGCCTTCGAGAAAGCCGTTCGCCCCGCCATGGGCTACCGCGTCGATCTCGATTCCAAACTGCTGCCCATCACCAGCGTGGATAAAATCCCCGCTGACGAACGCAAGGCGATTGAAGCCGGCCTCCCGAAGCAGGCCCAGGTGAAGCCGAAGAAGGCTCGCAAGCTGCTGGTGGTCGACCTGAATCCGGCTGGTACCTACTATCACACGACCGTTGCCCACGGGAACCTCGCCGTGCAGCTGATGGCGAAGAATACCGGTGCCTTCGAAGCCATCTTCAGCAACGATCTGAGCAATCTGAAGTACCCGAAAATCAAGCAGTTCGATGCCGTCTTCCTGAACTCCATCGACGGTCCGGTTTTCCCGGATCCGGAAGTCTCCGAAGGGCTGCTGCGCTTCGTCCGCGAGGGCGGTGGCATGGCAGGTGTACACGCCTCGACCTACGCCTCCATGGACATCCCGGAGTTTTCTGATCTCATCGGCGCCGCCGATGGCCCGCACCGTGTGGAACCCGCCGTGCTCAAGGTGGATGACCCATCCAGTCCTCTGATGAAGGGCTTCAAAGAACAGCTCTTCCCCTACACCGACGAGTTCTATCACTTCCTCCCGACGGGCCCCTACTCTCGTGAGAAGCTCCATGTGCTGCTCAGCATCCACACCGGAATGTCGAACACCAGCAACATGAAAGTCCGGCCCGACATGGATTACGGTCTGGTCTGGATCAAGAGCTATGGCAAGGGCCGCGTCTTCAACTGCGCACTCGGCCATACGCCGACACTTTTCTCCAACCCTCTCACCGCGCAAATGATGCTCAATGGCCTGCAGTTCGTCCTGGGCGATCTCGATGCGGACACCACCCCCAGCGCGAAACTGCCCAAAAAATAGGAGATCCTGAATCATGAACAGACGCGAATTCCTCCAATCCGCCGGCCTGGCGGCCACTGCCGCTTCCCTGCTTCCTGCCGCACCTGCGCGCAAGCTGAACATCGGCCATACCTGCATCACGTGGAGCACCTTCCCGAGTAAGGGTGATGACACCACGCTCGAAGCTGCCGTGCGGGATATCGCCGCCGAAGGTTTCTGGAGCTACGAGACCTTCCCGGAAGTTCTCGACAACTGGGACCAGCGCGGCCTGCTGCGCGCACTCATGGACAAGCACGGTATCCCCCTCCGGTCCGGCTACATCACGGGCAACCTCCTGGAGCCTGCAAAGCGTCAGGAGGAGATCGTCCGGATCAAGCGCCTCGCTGGTGTCATCAAGAAGTACGGCGGTACCTACGCTGTCCTCGCGCCCAACGGCGTGAAGCGCGATGGCTTCGACTTCAAAGAACACCGTGCCAACGTCGTTTCCGCGCTGAATGACTACTCCGCGGCCATCACGGACATGGGCCTCGGTACTGGACTCCACCAGCACACCGGAACCTGTATCGAAACGCGCGACGAAGTCTACTACGTGATGGATTCGGCCAACACGAAGAACCTGAAGTTCGCGCCCGACGTGGGCCAGTTACAGAAGGGCGGTGCGGATGCCGCCAAGGTCGTAAAAGACTACGTCAGCATCCTGAATCACATGCACCTGAAGGACTACAAGGGCTGGGAACACTACGGTGGCTACTGCCCTCTGGGTGAGGGTAAAGTCGATCTCGTCGCCATCCTTGATGCTGTGGAAGCGGCAGGCAAGAACCCCAACATCATGGTGGAACTTGACTCTTCCCGCAATCCCCCGATGACGCCGCTGAAGACCGTACAGATCACCAAAGCCTTCCTGCTTTCGCAGGGCTATAAATTCCGGAGCTAACCCCATGACAAAACGCTGCCTGCTCTCCCTGACTCTTGCGATAACGCCGCTTTGTGCCCAGACCCTTCCGGTGCAGGCTGTCCCGGTCGCCGGGTCCCAATCGATTCGTACCAATGGCGGGCTGGGAACGATCCGCCTGGGAGCCTCAGACGACGGCGTCTGGTTCGGCTGGCGCGTTGGTATCCCCTCCGCCGCTTTCCGCCGCCTGACCTTTTCCGAGGCGGCCGCCAAGGCCGACTACCTCGGCCTCAGCAGTATTGATGGTTTCGACACGCAGCTTCTGAGTGCCGAAATTCCCAAGAAGTTCACCATGAATCTCGCCCGCGGCGAACGCAATGCCGTGAAGTTCCGGCTCACCGAACTGTCCGTAGGCCTGTCCGGCTATCACGTCGACAATATCCCGGTGGATGACGCCTCGCGCCGGAAATTGCTGGAATTCGCCAAAGCTGTCGGTGCCGGGACGGTAATCGGCAAAGCGGTGCCGGCCGACTTCGCGTCCCTCGAAAAGCTCGCCGCCGAAATGGGCGTCCGCGTAGCCATTGACAGCAAGGGGGATCCAAAGGACGTGATCGCAGCGATGACGGGCCTGGGCACGCAGCTGGGCGTCGCGGTGGATCTTGGCTCCTGGTCGCGCGTCGGCCTCAAACCCACCGACGGCCTTGCCCTGGTCAAGGACCGTCTGATGGCCGTCAACATCCCCGGCAACGTCAGCGTTCTCGGTGATTTCTTCCTCGGCGCCTTCCGCGCCGGAATCAAGCCCCTCATCATCACCCTGGATGTGACTCCTGGTGCCCCTGATGCAACTGCAGACCTGAAACGGTCTGTAGAAGCCTTCGAAAAGGCGATGTTGCCTGCCATGGCAGCCCGGGTCGCTCAGGTTGTGGATTCCCCCATCGGCAAACAGCAGCGCTCGACCGCGCTCTCTGCTGAAATGCGGCAGAAAATCGATGCGGCCGTGGCGCGCCAGGCCATCGTGAAACCCAAAAAGCCCCGCAAACTGCTGGTCGTGGATCTGCAGATGTACTCCAAGGCGCAGCCTCTGGGACACGCCTCCATCCCGCACGGCAACCTCATGCTGGAACTCATGGGCAAGTACACGGGCGCTTTTGAACCCACCTTCAGCAATGATCTGGAAAATCTGAAATACCCGAAGATCAAAGAGTTTGATGCCATCTACCTCAACAACGTCTGCGGCATGGTGTTTCCTGACCCTCAGGTTCGCGAGAGCATCCTGCGCTACGTCCGCGAAGGTGGCGGAATCGGTGGCAGCCACGCGGTCACCTACGCCAATCTCAACTGGCCCGAGTTCACTGACATGCTCGGCGCCTGGTCCGGGGAACACAGAACAGAAACTCAGGTCCTCAAGATCGACGACACTGCAAGCCCCCTCACCGCCATGTTCGGAGGCAAGGGCTTCGAACACAACGACGAGTTCTACCACATGCCGGCCTACTCCCCGTACTCGCGCCAGAAGCAGCGCGTCCTGTTGAGCCTCGACATTGAAAAGTCAGATCTCGCTACCGCCGGGCGCTTCTGCAAAAACTGCAGCCGCCCCGACAACGACTACGCGGCCGCCTGGATCAAGAACTACGGCAAGGGCCGCGTTTACTGCACCCTGCTCGGCCATACCGAGTACCTGTACACCTCACCCCAGTTTGAACAGCATATGCTCGCAGCCGTTCAGTTCATGCTGGGCGATCTTGAAGCTGATGCTACCCCCAGCGCCAAAATCGTGAAGAAATAGGAGAAAAAACGCATGAAACGCCTTGCCATCCTCTCCGCCGGAGTGGCGGCGGTCATCGTGTTTGCCGCCACGCCTCCGCGCATTCAGACCTGGGCCAAATGGAATGACTACGCCGGAACTGCTGACTCCATGCAGTACTCCAGCCTGAAGCAGGTCAACAAGGCCAATGTGGCGCAGTTGAAGCTGGCCTGGCAGGTGAAAGCTCCGGGCCCCAGTGGTCGCTTCTCGTTCAATCCTCTGGTGATTGACGGCAAGATGTACCTGGTCGGCGAGAACAACTCCATCTTCGCGCTGGATGCGACCACAGGCAAACAGCTCTGGGTCCATCACGTGGAAGGTCGCCCCACCAATCGAGGCTTCAACTACTGGGAGAGCGCCGACCGTTCCGACCAGCGCCTCATCTTCGCCGCCGACAGCTATCTGCAGGAGATCAATCTCAAGACCGGCATCACCATCAATACCTTTGGTAACGATGGTCGCGTCAACCTCCGTGAAGGCCTCGGCCGCGACCCGAAACTCGTGGGTGACGTGCAGAGCGGAACGCCCGGTCGCGTCTTCGAAAACCTCATTGTCCTCGGCTCCGCGCCCGGCGAAATGTATGGTTCACCCTCCGGCGACATTCGCGCCTATGATGTGAAAACAGGCAAGCTGGTCTGGACGTTTCACACCGTTCCGCAGCCCGGCGAGTTCGGCTATGAAACCTGGCCGAAGGACGCCTGGAAGTACAGCGGCGGTGCCAATACCTGGGGTGGCCTGTCGATCGACGAGAAACGCGGCATCGCCTACTTCCCGCTGGGTTCGCCCACCTACGATCTATACGGTGCCGACCGCGAGGGCAACAATCTCTTCGGCAACTGCCTGCTCGCTTTGGATGTCCGCACGGGTAAGCGCCTCTGGCACTTCCAGATGGTGCACCACGACCTTTGGGACTATGATCTGACCGCTTCCCCCAACCTCCTCACCGTGAAGCACAACGGGAAGAACGTCGACATCGTGGCCCAGGCCACCAAGTTCGGTTTCCTGTATGTCCTGGATCGCGTGACAGGCAAGCCGCTCTGGCCGGTGGAAGAACGCACGGTTCCGAAGTCCGATATGCCCGGCGAGCACGCTTCGCCAACGCAGCCTTTCCCCACCCTTCCCCCGCCTTTTTCGCGCCAGAAATTCACCGTGGATGACATCAATCCCCATCTGGAGCAGGCCGAGAAAGACAAGCTTCGCGCCACCCTGATGGAGGCCTACAACGAGGGCATCTTCACGCCTCCCGCCTACAACCGGAACCAGATTGCCGTCCCCGGCGAAATGGGTGGAGCGAACTGGGGCAGCACCGCAGGCGACCCCGCTACCGGCATGCTCTATGTCCGTGCCTATGACGCTCCGGCCATCCACAAGCTGACCGCTGATCCGCCGGGCAACCAGCGCAACGCTGTCGCCGTGACAACTGAGCAAAAGGGCTACGCGCTCTATATGCAGAACTGCATCGGCTGCCACGGTCCGGACCGTGAACGCATCCCCTTTCCGAAGGAGATGGCGCGGGCTCAATTCACCGCCTCGCTCCGCAGTGGTAAGGGCGAAATGCCCTCTTTTTCAACCACCAGTCTTTCAGCCGAAAACATCGACGCGCTGGCTGCCTTCCTCACCGACCCTGCCAAGGGCACGTTGCCACCTCCGGCGAACGCTGCGGGCGGACGGGGACGCGCAGGTCTGCCGCCACCAGCTCCTCCTCCTGCGGGCCAGTCCCGTTACTACGGCCCCTTTGGCAATATCTTCAAGGCGGCCAACGGCCTGATCGCGATGGCCCCGCCATGGTCTTCCATCGTGGCCTACGATCTGAATCAGGGCACCATCAAATGGCGCGTGCCGATCGGCACTACGCCTGGGCTGGCAGCAAAGGGTATTAAGGACACCGGAAGCTCGGCCTTCATTCGCAACGGTCCGGTCGTAACTGCAGGTGGCCTGATCTTCATCGGCACGGGTCCCGACCGCATGCTCCATGCTTTGGACAAGGACACCGGGAAGATGTTGTGGGAAGTGGAAATGCCCGCGAACCCCGATGGCATTCCGGCTGTCTACGAAGTGGCTGGCCGCCAGTACATCGCCTTCTTCGGGGCCGTGAGCGGGGCCAAAGAGTCCGTGAGTTACAAGCCCGGTCTGCCGGATTCGCAGGGCTACTACGTCTACGCTTTGCCCGCGAAATAGGCGCGTCGTTCCGCAGTCGTCGAATACCCCCGGCTGCGGTCGATGTCCTGGATATGGACCGTTATGGACGCCAGACCAGGCAGGCCTGCGGTGAACTCGTCGGCCACTCTGCCAAGCGCCTCCGCAGCCCGATATCGCACCTTAGCCGTGCGACCAGGCGTGTCATTTCCGGCCGCCAGCGTGATATGGAGAAACTGCTGCGAGGTGTCGCCACCAACCCCGGCACCGTACACCGGAATGATGGCGTGTTTCAGGTTGCGCAGCTGAATCATCGGAACCTCCAGGCGGATGTCAGAGTCCGGCTGCACCATCGTCAACCCGGCTACCGTCTGAACAAGCACGGCCAATAACTTCTCCGCGTGGAAGCCTGTTGCTTCGCGAAACTCCGGGGTCAGCCACTCTGCGGGAACTTCCAGGCGAAGGTGCGGCATCGAGGGGTAATCTCGTCAGATAAATTCTGCCGGGCGGAAGAACTCTTTCAGAACAGGAATGTCGAATTCGAGGTCTGCGATCCCCTGCATAGCGAGGTGTTCGAGGATGGTCGGTTCGTTCTCAGGTTTACCCTGCAATGCTTCTCCGCACGGTACTCCCGGGTACTGTTGTTCGTGGTTCATGTCACCCCTCGGCCATATGCTACTACAGGCCTATGTTCAGCAGAAAATAGAATCATGGATAATCTCAACGGGAAAATTGCGGTGGTAACTGGTGCCAGTCGGGGGATTGGGCGTGACATTGCGTTTGCTCTGGCGCAGGCCGGGGCTGACGTCGTCGTCAACTACCGCGCGACCACAGAGGCTGCCCACAGCCTTCGGGATCGCATCCTGGCCCTTGGGTGGCGCGCTGTTGCCATTCAGGCCGACGTCTCTTCTGCTCCCCAGGTCGCCGACCTCATTCACCAGACAACCGAACAACTGGGACCTCCCGACATCCTCGTCAACAATGCAGGCATCGCCCGTGTCCAGCGCCCCGGTGAGATTCAGGAAGACGACTGGGATTACGTCCTCAACCAGAACCTCAAGTCCTGTTTCCTGATGACCGAAGCCGTCCTGCCCGCCATGCGCCAACGTCGCTGGGGGCGGATCATCAACATCTCCTCTGTCGCCGCACAGACCGGCGGTGTGGTCGGACCCCACTATGCAGCCTCCAAGGCCGGCATGCACGGCATGGCGCACTACTACGCCCGCCACCTCGCCACTGAGGGCATCACGGTGAATACCATCGCGCCTGCCCTGATTGCAACCGACATGCTGGCCGCGAACCCTTCCGCCAGCGTCGCCCATATCCCCGTGGGACGGCTCGGTGACGTCAGCGAAGTCTCATCTGTAGCCGTCCTGCTCGCACAGAACGGCTACATCACCGGCCAGACGATCAACGTCAATGGCGGCTGGTACATGAGCTGAAACCTACTCCTGAATAATCGCTACGGCACGCACCGGAGCAGCCGACGCCCCCCGCCACTTGATGGGCAGCACACTGACCAGGAATCCATAGCCCGGCCCCGGAATCTCATGCAGATTGCACAGGTTCTCCAGGTGATACCATTCGCGCTCCAGCATCACCCGGTGTGCTTCCCAGAACTTCTTCCGCTCAAACATCTTCGCCACCGGCGGATCGAACCCAATCGCGTCAATCCCCATCACCATCACACCCCGGTCCAGAATGTAGTGGACACTCTCCTTCGTCATCCCGGGATGATTAGACAGATACTCCTTCTCCGTCCGCTGTTTCGCCGCATCGGTGCGCAACAAAACGATATCCCGAGCCTTAATCCGATACCCGCCCAGCTTCGCTTCCGCCTCTTCAATATCCGCCACGGTAATTTCATCGCCAGGGCCCTTATGCGTCAGGTCCAGCACCACGCCATCTCCGTAGCAGTATTCAATCGGAATGCCTTCCGCACGGGGCGCATCCGGCTTTACATGGCCCCAGGAGTCAATGTGGGTCCCGATATGGTCGCCCGTCACCACCATGCAATGGTTGGTGATCTCGTGGATGCCGAACTGATCGGTCCCTACGCTGAGAGCCATCTCCCGATGGCTCTCCATTTCAATAATCGCCGGCTTCGCGACATTAGGGTAAGTCATCATACCCCGGTAAACTTCCATGCTCAGATCAATTAGTTTGACGCCCACTGATTCCCCTTGTTCCCTTACTTACCGGTCCGGCTACTTACCGGCCCAGCCGCCATCCACGTGGATGGATTGTCCCGTAATGTAGCTTGCTTCATCCGACCCGAAGAAAGCCACCGCACGTCCCAGTTCACGGCACTCTCCGGAGCGCGCCAGCGAGATTTGCCCCAGCACCATTTCCGTGGCCCCGGGTACGTCCTTGATCCATACCGTCATGTCGGTCTCGAAGTAACCCGGATGGACGGTATTCACGCGAATGCCCGAGGGTGCCACTTCGGCTGACATGTTTTTCGCCAAAGCTTCGAGACCAAGTTTGGTCGGAGCATAGTGCGTCCGGCCCGGCAGCACCTTCGCCGCCTGAATCGAACCGATGTGCACGATAGCGCCCTTCTTCTTCTCCGCAATCGCCCGTCGGCAGTAGACCTGCGAGCAAAGCCACGGCCCCCTCAGATTCACGTCATTCAGGCGGGTCCACTGGTCATCAGTGAGCTCCAGAAACGGCACAATCGTCTCGATGCCCGCGTTGTTTACCAACAGATCGATGGGGCCCAGTTCGGCCCAGGTCTTATCGATCATAGCCTCCACATCGGCGCGCTTCGAAACGTCACCCTGAACCGTGATGGCACGGCGGCCGTGCGCACGAACCCATTCGGCAACCTCTTCAGCCTGTGCCAGGTTACTGACGTAGTTTACCGCTACGTCGGCTCCCTCTTCGGCCAGTACCTCCACAATGCCTCGTCCGATGCCGCGGCTTCCACCCGTCACCAGCGCGATTCTTCCTGCAAGCTTCATAGTAATGTTCCCTCAGATCAAAGAGCGAATGTTATCTCAGCGGGCTTTCCCTGGTCAAGCGAAATAACCGTCAGGCTCCTGCATTCAAAACTACATGAATTTCTTTCGCGATGCGCATTACTTTTTTCGCCAGCATCTCGCAACGTTCCCTGGACATACGTGCCACGGGCGCTGAGACACCGATCGCCGCCACTACTTCACCCGTATTGTCGCGGATCGGGACAGCCAGACACCGTATCTCCGGGTGATACTCACCGTCGTCAAGGGCGTACCCGGATGTCCGTATAGCGCTGCAGGCGGTCAATAATTCTTCCATGCCACCCACAGTTGTGGCGGTGTGTTTCTGAAAGACAGTGTCACCAAACATGGTCCGCAGGCTCTCTTCGTCCATGTCCGAGATCAACGCCTTGCCGTGGGCGGTGCAATAAAGTGGCATAAACTCGCCCGTTCTGCCCGACACTGAGACTACCTGGCTGTGCCCGGTCTGGTGCGCAATAAATAAAGCCTGCTTACCCTCGCGCACGCCCAGGTGTGATGTTTCGCCGGTCTCTTTCGAGAGCGCCTGCAGGTGGTGGCGACAGAAGCTGACCAGCATGCTCCAGTCATAGTTGCGGAACAGTCTCCAGGCCGTTGGACCGATAATGTACTCGTTGCTGCCACTCGGGTTCGTCAGAAAACCTCTCCGGCGCAACGTGTTTGCCAGGCGGAAAACGCTGCTGCGATTAATGTCTAACATTTCTCTCAGGTCTGACAGAAGAACTGGCGACCGGGCTTTCGCCACGGCTTCCAGGATCATCAGGCCGCGATCCAGGCTTTGGATGGAGGGGGTTTCCGGGGCAACTTTTTTCATAGCGTCTGCTTGCAAAAATACAAAAAGGGCGGCCAGCCATAATGGCCCGACCGCCCTTCGCATGAACGAACCGGGCTAGAAAACCAGCTTCAGGCCCATCATCATCTTTCTGCCATCGCGCGCAGCCGTCGCCTTACCGAAGGTGGTGTTGGTCTGGTTGCCCAACGCGTCAAACAACGCGGTGGTGCCGATGGAAGAAAACTGCGTGTGGTTTAACGTGTTGAAGGTTTCCAGCTTGAACTCCATGTAACGCTTTTCGCCCGAGATGGGGAATACTTTCCGGAGCGAGATGTCATGGTTGTTGAAGCCGGGCTGCTTGAACTTGGCATTATCGCAGTTGTTGCCGATATCGCCGCGTCCGCTGGGGCGCTTGAAGACGCTGGTATTGAACCACTGGTCGATTGACCGTGATCCGCGAGCCAGCGTGGCGTTGCCGGTCTGAACGATACCGGTACCGCAAACTTCACCACCACCCGAGAAGTCGAAGTTGTCGCTCGTTGAGAAACCAACGTTCGCAACCTGGCCATTGGCAAAGGTTGAAACTCCCAGAAGCTGCCAGCCATCCAGAATCTGCTTGCCAATTGCGTTCGGCATGATCTTGTAGCTGATCTTCGGGATATCGTACGTGTAGCTGAACACTGCGGAGTGCTGGTTGACGAGTGTGTTCCGGCTGCGGTTGGTTTTCGGGTCCAGCTGCTGCATCAACTGCGTCGCACTGCCATTCGCAGAGTTCTGCGTGCCACCAGCCCATGTATAGGCACCGGAGAACATGAGACCCTGGCTGAACCGACGGTTCGCCGAAACCTGCAGCGAATCGTAGCGGCCCGTGTAGCCGTACCCGGAAATGTTGATGTCGTTGAAGCCCAGAATGGGCCGCAGGAAGACATCGTCATAAGCGCCAGGATTAGCTGCCGTTGCAGGCTTTGTTACGTCCCGGCTCGACGGGAGGAAACGGACGCCGCGAGCCAGGATGTTCGGGTTGTAGTTGTAAGCCTGGTGGTGCGTGTTGCTCCCGGCATACGCGACATCGAGAACCGTTTTGAAACCAATTTCCCGCTGGATCCCGATGTTGTACTGGTAGGTGACCGGAAGTTTCTGGCCGGTCCGATAAGTTCCGGAAACGCCGCCAGGGCTGGTGGGGCCCGTGCCCAGGTAGAACGAGTTCAGATCCGTATAGCGAATGACCTGATCGAACAGGAAGGACGGACCGCCGACAAAGGTGTTGCTGTAGGACGCGTCGTGATAAACGCCGCCGCCCACGCGAACCGCCATCTTGCCATCGGAGAACGGATCCCACGCGATACCGAAGCGGGGATCCCACTGCAGCGGAACCTGGTCCCAGAAACCGTGACCAACGTTCGTGAAGCTTGCGTCGTCCTGCTGCACGACACCGTTGATCTTACAGGGGCTCTTGGCTGTGGTGGGGCCGCAGGTGTAGCCAGTACCGGGAACCATCAGGCCAATGAACGAGGCGGGCAACACTTCGTTCGTCAGGGGGTTGATGGCTCGACGATTGTTCGAGACCAGGGTCGGTTGATACAGCTGCGGAGCTTTACCGCCCCACTTGGGGTCAAAGCGCTCGAAGGCGAACGCCGAAGCTTCTCCGCCACCCTGCAGGATGGGAGACCACTTGTACATGCGAAGACCGAAATCCAGCGTGATGTTCTTGCGGATCTTCCACGTGTCCTGTGCATACCAGGCCCACAGATACTGACGGCGATTCGGATTTGGAGGCCGACCCATCGATTCCGTGTAGGCCTGCACATGGCCGGTAAACGCATTGGCATATGCAAAGTTGGTGGTGAGCGGGTCGTTAGAGTCGTTCTGGAAGTTGAACTGCCCACCAAAGGTGCTGGCGCGTGCCTGCCGCGTCGCTTCGAACGCACGCAGCGCACCGGCCTTGAAGGTGTGCACGCCACGCGTATAAGTCACGTTGTCGCTGATCGGCATTGCCGTGTCTTCACCCGTCAGCGGATACCGGTTGTCATAGCTGACTTCCGGTACCGACTGGCTGTTGTTCTGCAGCGTGCCAAAGAACGCTTTCGGAATAATTCCAAGAGGGTTGATCGCCGGGTTGATCTGCCGCAGTCCGGCCAGCGGTCCGGGTTTCAGAGAACCATTCGCTTTGCAGGCTTTGGGCGGTGCGCAGTCGCCGAGAGCGGCAGCGCGGTCATAAGCCTTCTGGATGCTGGCAAGCGCCAGGTCATCTTCGGGCGGTCCCGATTCCGTGCTGTAGAAAACGCCAATCGACGCTTCATTAATCAGCCGCGGAGTAATGATCCGGACGTATTCCAGTTTTCCCTGGTCGCTGCTGAAATCGTAGCGTTGCCGGGTGGCACCCCAACGCGCGAGGCCGGGTGCCTGAGCAACTTCCCAGCCTACTGAACGAGTAAACCATGTCTGCTGCTTAATGCTGATGGTGTCTTTGGTGGTGGGGCGCAGGTCATAGCGAAACAACTGCGCACGGCGGGGATGGTCGATGCTGGTTTCCTGCGTCGTGTAGTTGTAGCCGGAAGCGCCCGAAGTGTTGGGCAACGGGAACATGTTGAGATACGTGGCCCCGATGTTGTTTCGCAGCGACTGGGGGATTAGGTTGCCGGGGAACGGCGCGTTGCTGTTGGCCGGATTCACCACCGGGATCAAAGCCCCGGCCGGGGTCCTCGTCTGCGAGTAATCGCCGTTACGTTCCAGCGCCGTGGGCATCGTGAAGAAGCGCAGCGGATTCACGTCTTTCAGACGCATGTCTTCCACCGAGTAGAAGAAGTTGAAGCTCTTGCCGTCCCGATTCAGAATCGGAATCTTGAACGGTACCGGGCCACCAAATGTGCCCGACCAGTCGGAATACCGATAGAGCGGCTTGGCCGTCCGGGTCCGGTTGTTGAAAAAATTCTGGGCATTGAACATTTCATGGCGCTTGTACCAGGCCGCCGTCCCGTGGAATTCGGAACCGCCGTGCTTGGTCACCAGATTGATCTGGGCCCCGCCCTTCAGGCCGTATTCCGCAGTGTACGAGTTCGCCTGGATGTTGACTTCGGCGATAGCGTCAATACTGGTGATGCCGCTATAGTTGCCGCCGCCATTGCCGTCGCCACCGTTCACACCGTCGGTGTAAATCGTGTTACCGCCACGTCCCTGGAACTGTGGAACTGTGGACTGGTAGCTGCCGCCCCACGTGTCCTGATCGCCAATGATCTGCACGCCAGGCAGGGTCTTGAAGACCGACATCGGGTCACGACCACGGACCGGCACTTTTTCCATGCGGCCGGCATCAATCGTGGAGGTCTGCGCGGAAGTTGTCGTGGCTACAGTGGCGGCCTGCGCCGTTACTTCCACGGATTCCGTTACACTGCCGACTTCCAGTGGCAGTTGCCCCAGTTCAAGCCGGGCTGCCGTCAGCAGATTGTTACCCTTCTGTTCGCGAGCACGGAAGCCGGGCGCGTCAATCCGGACCGTGTAGGGTCCGGGATTGATCGCCCCGAAGAAGAACACGCCTGCCTCGTTGGACTTAACTGTCCGGGTCTCACGGTTGAGTTCCGAGATCAGTTTGACTGTTGCATTTGGTACCACGCCGCCGCCCGGATCGGTGACTGTGCCGCTGACGGAACCGGTTGAACCTAGCTGTGCATACGCGCACAGCGCCAGGATGAGCACGAGCCCAACCTGGAGAAACAGCTTTCTGGGTATCCCTGAAGCTGATCGAAGTATCTTAAACATCTCTTCAAACCCCTTTGGTTGAATCAGACCTTCTCACTTCCGCCGCAATCCTAGAATCCTAGTGGTGCGTATAGTGGAACGATCTATTCTAAATTCGGTTCAAATCCTATCAGTACGTGGCACCAGAGTCAAGCACAAATAGTTATATTTATCTCAAATTTAACGATAAAGCTGGGACTATTAGGCACTTTTCGGCGGGTGACCCCAGTGCGGCATGCCATCATTTGATACTCTCTGAACGTGAACCCGACTGAATCTCTTTTTCGACTCGATGGCAAGGTTGCCGTGGTAACCGGCGGGGCCGGGGGGATTGGAACGGCAGTCTGCCATGCCCTCGCCAACATGGGGGCAAGAATTGCCGTCATCGGGCGCAATGGGGGAAAGGCGGCCGCGCTCGCTGCCGAACTTCAGCAAGCCGGTCATCAGGCCTGGTCAACCGCTTTTGACCTGGTTTCGGTAAAGGACACCGAACGGGCCATTGACGAGGCGGCTGCCCACTTTGGGCGTCTCGACATTCTGGTAAACTGCATCGGCAGCCTCCGCAAAGAGCAAAAGGCAGAGGAGCAAACCGAAGACGAATTCGACTACATGATCTCGACCGGCCTCAAGGGTGCCATGTTCCAGTCGGCCGCAGCGGCCCGACACATGATCCGCCAGGGCGAGGGCGGCAAGATCGTCCACATCGGCTCCGTCCGCTCCCTGCTCGCTCTTCGTGGTCGCGGCTTCGCTGCTTATTGCGCGGCGAAAGGAGGCCTGGTGATCCTCTCGAAGCAACTAGCTGCCGAATGGGCCCCGCACAAGATCAACGTGAACGTGGTCGCCCCCACTTTTGTCCGCACCGCTCAGGCGGCTGTCTGGCTCAATGACCCAACGTTCCGGGCCAACATCGAAGCCCGTATCCCGCTGGGCCGCGTCGGGGAGCCCGAGGAAGTCGCCAGCGCGGTGCTTTTCTTCGCTTCACCGGCATCGAGTTTCGTCACCGGGCAAACGCTCTTCCTGGATGGCGGGCTAACCGTTACCCAGTAATGGTGACCGTAGTTCGGGATGGCATCCTGCGCGCCTGTCGTGGCCTGTTTGCTGCCCCTCTACCGAACCCTGACCGTGAGGGAGGGGCCAGCCCGGTGTCGAACCGAGCCGACGGATGCACCGCTGCGCCAGACTCCGTGTACCCCAGGGTTCGCCCACCTTTCTTCGCACCGCCCAGGCCGCTGCCTCACTCAGTAGCGACCCGTTACTTTTTGGGCAGCGCGAACACATAGTAGCCCTGGGCCGGAGCCTTGCCGGCCTTCCAGGCAAAGCCCTCACCAGGGGCGCTGTCCGTCGGCCGCGCTGCCGCGCAGAACACCACATACTGCCGTCCTCCGGCTTCGTAAACCGATGCCAGACCCTCAGGGTTGGCCTCCAGTTCCTTTTCCCAGAGAACCTTGCCTGTCGCCTTGTCGAAAGCGCGAACCGTGCGGTCACTCCACGTCCCGATGAAGACGAGGCCTCCTGCAGTCACCACCGGGCCATTGCGGTTCGACGCCAGCGTCACCTTCGGTGCCCCTGTGTCTTTAATCCCTTTCGCAGCGAGGCCGGGCGCGATACCCAGCGGTACCTGCCACCGGATCGTGCCATCGTTCAGGTCGATAGCCGACAGCGTAGTCCACGGCGGACTGATGATCGGCAGGCCATTGTTCGACAAAATGCGGTTTTCGTAGGTGCCGAAGTACCTCGTCACGCCCGGGGGAGGCGGCAGTCGCTCCATCCCCCCGCCACCGCCTGCACCACCACGGGCTGGCCCCGCCGCTTCGGGGTTCAGGATAAACGCCGTCAGCGCGTCCAGATGCTGAGGTGCCAGATCGTTGAACGCCGGCATCTCGCCTTCGCCGTTCTTCAGAATGGTCTTGAATTTCTCCAGCCCGATATCTTTTGGCGACATCACGCCTTTGCGATCCGGTCCATGGCACCCCTGACACAACTGCGTATAGATGGCCCGGCCCTGCTGCTCCGGCGTTCCTGCAGGTACCCGCAGCGGCAACTTCTGCGTGAGCTTTAGTTTGAGTTCGGGTGAATCCGCGGACCGAATGTAAATGATTCCCGTAGCCGGATCTGCCGCCGCATTCCCCCAGTTCGCCCCGCCATCATCCGCAGGCAACTGAATCGTGTCCTGCTTGTGATTCGGAGGCGTGAACATGCCCTCGTAACGCGCATTCTTCAAAATCTCCCGGAACCTGGCCTTTTCGGCTTCCTCCACGTAAGGGTTGATATCAGCCGCCGAAAATTTCTGACGTGCAAACGCGGGCGGTTTTGTGGGGAACGGCTGCGTTGGCCACGACTGCTCTCCAGGCGCTTCGCTCCTGGGCACCGGACGCTCTTCAATCGGCCACAGCGGGATCCCGGTCACACGGTCGAACACAAACACGAAACCGTTCTTGGTGGGCTGCGCCACAATGTCGGTGTCTTTACCGTTGTGCTTCACGGTCAACAGTTTCGGCCCGGTCGTCGGGTCATAATCCCACAGATCGTGATGCACAGTTTGGAAGTGCCACAACCGTTTCCCTGTCTTCAAATCCAGGGCCAGCAGGCAGTCCCCAAAAAGATTTGCTCCCGGGCGCTCCCCGCCGTAGTAGTCGTAGGTTGGCGAACCGAGGGGGAAGTAGCCGATACCCCTCTTTTGGTCAATGGACATCTCGCCCCAGGTATTCACGCCGCCGATGTACTTCCACGCATCCTTCGGCCACGTCTCATACCCAAACTCACCCGGATGCGGCACCGTGTGGAAGTTCCACACCTGTTTCCCGGTCAGCACGTCATAGGCGCGGATATCGCCGGGAGGCGAACCGTAAGCCTCACTGGTGGCCGACCCGACAATGATCAGGTTTTCAAAAATGTGTCCCGGCGTTCCCGACTGGATCTGTGGGATCGTCTTGGGATCCCGCCCCAGACCCTCGCGCAGGTTCACTTTGCCGTCGTTGCCGAAGGCCGGGATCGTTACGCCGGTTTTGACGTTGATCTCCTGCAGATAACTGTTGGCCGAAAAGATCAGCCTGCGGTCCGAACGGTCTTTACTTTCCCAGTAGTTGATGCCGCGGTCCGTAGGCCGTCCGTCTGTGGCATGGGACCAGATCTCCTTGCCCGTAACGGCATCGAGAGCCACAATCGCATCGTTCTTACCGAGGACATACATCACCCCGTCTACTACGATCGGGTTGTAACCGAATCGGGCGCTGGTGCCGGGTACGGGATAAAACCACGCCTGCTGCAACTGGCTGACGTTGTCGCGGTCCACCTGGCGAAGGCTGGAATACTGCATGCCATCGGCACCACCTGCGTAGTCTTTCCAGGTATTCCAGCTCTCGGCCAACGGTGTCTGCCCAATCAGGGGAACAAAGACGGCCGCCGCCAGGGCGGAACCCACAACATATCTCTTCACGTAGTTATGCACCTGAAAGCCCCCCGGTTTACCCGCAGTATTTCGGTATACCAGCACGATCTAATGAATCGTCCAGCCGCCATCCACCATCAACACATGCCCAACCACCATATCTGACATATGGCTGCTCAGGAACAATACCGCCCCCACCAGATCATCCGGCTGATTCCAGCGCCCCACCGGCAGCATCTGTGTGGTAGCCCACTCCCGATACCCCGGCTTCTCCAGAATCACCTTCCGTGTCGCCGTTTCCGTAATCGCCGGGGCCACCACATTCACCGACACACCCTGTCCAGCCCACTCCAATGAAAGAGCCTTCGACAAATGGTGAACCCCCGCCTTGGCCGCTGCATAAACCGACCGCGACTTAAACGCAACCACACCAAAGTTCGACCCAATATTCACGATCTTGCCCCGGCCCTGCGGGATCATAATCCGCGCCGCCGCCTGGCACGCAAAAAACACGCTGCGCAACGACGAGTCCATGGTCTTGTCATACTCTTCCTCGGTCGTATCCAGAGCCATCGAGTTGCCAGTCCAGCCGGCGTTATTCACCAGAATGTCCAGGCTCCCGAAGGTATCCTTGGCGGTTTGCATCAGATTCCGCAACTGCGCCGCGTCCGAGACGTCCGTCAGCACAATCTCCGCCCGACGCCCCATCGCTTCAATCTCCGCTTTCACCGCGCGGATTTCATCATGCCGCCCTTCCGGGTGCTTGGCCAGCACCAGATGAGCCCCCGCCTGCGCCAAACCCAGCGCAATGGCCCGCCCGATTCCCTGCGATGCCCCGCTAACAACCGCCACCTTATCCTGCAGGCCGAAGCCGGAATAGTCTGTCATAAATGTCTCCCTGATTGTGTCTCATGGGTTTCGCAGGACGCTTCCCCGAAACAAACTGCTATTTCATCATTGCCGCTCGTACGGCATCCCAAACGCGTATATAACGTTGTCCGAAGTGGTCAGGTAAACCTGGCCCGGACTGGACGCCAGACCAGTGCCGTGAGCGAACGCAGCCATCGCGCCGCCGCTGTTCCAGATCTCCTTGCCGGTAGTCGCGTCGAGGCAATAGAGAATCGCAGGGACCGACCTCTTCGCCCGCTCGGCGTCGCTGACAGCACCGTCGCCGGGCCTGTATTCCCCGCTCGCCGCAGCGAAGATCACGCCGTTCACCACCATGGGTGCCAGCGGGGCGACCATGTCCCGGGAAACCCAAACCTGTTCCAGCGAAGGCTTCGCGCCGGCCTTCAGCCGATACGCCGTGATCGCGCCACTCGTCCCGCCAGCCCCTGCCGTCGGCACCAGGATCCAGCGAATGCCACTTTCGTCTTCCCAACTCGCCAGGGCGCTTGCCCTCCCCGACCCGGCTGTCACCGCCAGCGGGGTCTTATGGTCTGCGCCACCCGGCAAAGTACCATCCAGCAGGAAGATCCGGCCATCGCCGCTCACCTCTGCCAGCAGGTCCTTGCCCCCGCTTTGCAAAACTACCGGAGTCGAGACAAAACCAGCCCCCGGCTGCGTGAACCATTCCTTCACCTGCAGCGTCTGTGGGTCGAGCGCAAAAACTCCGTCTCCGGTCACGGCATAAACGGTTCCTTCGCTGCCGAACGCCAGGGGTCCCACCACACTGCCACCCTGTGTCTTCCACATCACCGGCTTCGGATCCTCGGCCATCGGGTCTATTGCCCACACTGCGTTTGGCACGCCACCACACTCGTTCACCGTTGCCGTGTAGACCATACCGTTGACCCAGGCCAGATCTGTGGCATTTGCATTCGCCGGGAGGAACTGCACGGGCTTCAATAGCTCTTTCGCGCTCACGGGGCTAACGAAGTGCAAAACTCCATCACTGGAGAGGACCGCAATCGGTTGTGCCCCTGTGGGCGTCGCCAGCCCTCGCCCCCTGCCGCCCGCTCTTCCTGCGCCCGCAGCTGCCACCGCAGCACCGCCGCCGCGTCCCGCCGCCGGAGCGACTGCCCGCCCGCCGCCAGCCGATTCCACAAACGCCCCTTCACCCGGCTGGCTCAGAGCTCCCCGATAAGGACTTCGGACAATCGCCCCGCGCGGCTGAAATGCCGCGGGGTTCGGATTCGTCGCCCGCGTCGCCGCCGCCGTCATCCCACCCGGACACGCTGCCGAACTCGCAGCTGGCACCGTCGCTTCAAAGTGCTTATCCCAATACAAGGTGCCGAAATCGTTGTCTACCGCCAGCACGGTATTCGAAGGTGTCGCCAGAATGGTCAGCGAGCGGAAGCCCTTGAAACCCATTGCATTCCCCACCTCCGCTGGTCGGCTGACATACGTCCCTTGTCTTGCCTGGCTATTCAGCTTCAGCTTCCACAGGAAGCCAAAACGTCCTTTGGCCATCGTTGCCTTCGAGATCAGCGTATCTTTTCGGATCCAGCCGCTTCTCTGCGCATCTCCGCCGCTGGTCGACCATTCCTGCGTCGCCATCCCCCCAAGTTGTGCCCACGCCAAACCTGCCGCCATCGCAGCAATCGCGGCCGTCACAGTGGTTCGTAAAGTTGTCGTCATTTGCCAACTCCAAAGCAGTACAGCATTCCGTCAAATGTCTGCATGTAGACCTTGCCGTTAGCTCCGGAAATCCCGCTGAAGTGGTTCCACGACGTAATCGTGTCGCCGCTCGACCATAACTCTTTCCCGGTTGCCGCGTCCAGGGCATAAACCGTGGCATGCGTGGACCCCTCGATCCGCCGCCCCGAACCCGTGTAGGAAAGCAGCGGCTCATTCCACGCCCGATCCTGGAACGTAACCCGAACATCTTCGCCCGCCACGTATGTGAAAAGCACCCCGTTCGCCTGCATGGCCTCTTCACCCGGGCCTATATCTTTCGAGATCCACGCCGGCGTCAACTGCCACTTCCCGGCCTTCTGTTCCAGGCGGAACGTGGCCACGCCACCCAGCGCCGGCCTGCTCAACTCAATCGGGGCATGCAGATGTGTACTCACAGGCCCATAGAAAGGTACCGCCAGCCACCCGTCACCCTTCGCGTCTTCCCAAAACGCCATCGCACCCCACACACCCTGTGCCGCATAGTTCGCAATGTCGTTACAAATCAGCGGCGTCCGGAAGAGCGGCGTCCGATGGTCATCGCCCCCGAATTCATCCCGATCCAGCAGCCAAACCCGGCATTCCTTACTGGTGCCCGCCACAAAGTGCCGCCCCTTGTGGTCGAAAGACATCGGACTCACGTTGATATCCAGATCCCTCTTCCAGAGCCACTCAGCGTTACTGGGCCCGTAGTAGCCCGTCAGCTTCAATTCACCCGTTTCATCCGCTTTTACGGCTACCAGCCCATTGCCCAGATGTCCGTTCTCCGGGTCAAAAGGACCATCACCCGTTCCCATGTAAACCGTCCCGTCCGGAGACATCGCTACGCCACGCCGCCCCCACAGCCCTCCGCCACTCGGCAGGAAATTGCTGGTGCGTTTCGTCTTCAGGTCAAACGAGAGGAACATGTGAGTCACGCCCCCACAGCCCTGTGCGGTACTCGCGTAAACGGTGCCCCGCTGCAGATTCAGAGCGTAGGGCTTGCCGTTTGGCGGAATGAACTTCTCGGGAGGTGCCACCTCCGTCCCATCTGCGGCATTCAGCTGCCACAATCGCCCGTCCCAGGAAACCGCATAGATCGTGTACTTGCCCGGTGCCGTCATACCCATCACAGGAACCGCCAGTTGCCCGCCCGGACACAGCGTCCCGCCACTGCGGCCATTGCCATCCGGTGCCCACGTATTGTCGAAGTGTTTTCGCCAAAGTTGCGTTCCGGTCAATGCGTCCACCGCGAAGATGTCGTCCGAAATTCCCGCAACTACCAGCAGTTCTTTCTTCCCGGCCTTCGTATCCACCCCGTTTGCAATCAGTGGCGGAAAAAGGTTATGCATCTCCCTCGGCTGGCTGTCCAGCTTCGTCTTCCAAAGCAGCTTCATGCCACGGACATTGTCCACCGTGAACGACTTGTCACCCTTCAGCCACCCGGTGCGACCACTATCGCCGCCCTCCATCAGGTAGTCGGCGCTCCAGCCAACCGCGCAACTCAAAACCACTCCACATAAAAGCGACAGTTTCATCGTCCGGATCCTCATGTCGTACACCTGGTTCTTCCGCCAGCCATCATATACCCGTTTACCCCTCTTTCGGGCAAAGTTTTAGCGATTACTTCTCACCCGGTGCGCCATACGAAACAACCTGGTGAAACCGGCTTTCAGGCCGTGACACCGGCCCGCGAAAGGAGTAGGATGTTCAGGACGAACAGAAAATTATGACCTGCCTGCGCTTCCCTCTGATGCTCACCCTGACTGGAGCCCTGATCTCTGTCGGACTCGCTCCGGCTCAGCCCCCGGCTAGCGGCATCCCCTCCATTTCGGTTCGCCCCCCGGAGCAACTCAGGTTCCGTACCACCGCTCTGAACAACCTCGGATGGCGCCTCGGCACCCGCAGTGACGCCTTCGGTACCGCCACGTTTCGTGAAGCGGCCATCAAAGCAGATGCCGCCACTCTTCCAACCCTCGAAGGCGTATCAACAAATCTCGACTACAACCTGTCCCCCACCGACGTGGCGAAGGTCAAAACCACGCTGGAAGAACTCCGCCTCCACATGCCCGCCTATCGCGTGGCCAGTCTGCCCGCCGACGAAGCGACCCGCCGCCGAATCCTGCTGTTTGCGAAAAGCCTCGGTGCTGACATGGTCATTACCCCAGCCGAGTCCGGCGCGCTGGCGGAACTCGATAAACTCGCCAACGAAACAGGGATGAATATCTCGGTAGTAACCGCGAAACCTGCCGCGCTGATGCCTGCCCTCGCCGCACAAAGCAAGCGGCTCGGCCTCCACGTCAACACCGCCTCAACCTCGCTCGCTAACCTGACTCTCCTCAAAGACCGTGTCTTCTCGGTCTCCATAGCCCCCGGAACGAAGAACCTGCCTCAATTCCTCACCCAGTTCAGCCGTGTCCAGCCCACCACAATCCAGCCCAACTGGCCACCCACCACGGACGGAGGAGCGAAAAAATCCGAACTGAAGCCCCTCTTCATCTCCCTCCAGCCCACCCCAGGCAAAGACCCGGTAGCCGACCTCACAACAGCTGCAGCCGCTTACGACAATGATGTCCGCCCCGCCATTGCCTGGCGCATCGATACTCTCTCCCGTCTGTCCACCATCTCCACGCCCGGTAACCTCGCCCCGGAAATCCGCCAGAAGATCGATGCCGCCATCCCCCGTCAGGCGCTGGCACATCCCCAAAAAATCCGCAAGCTACTCGTCATGGACCTCTGCGTAAATGGAGGCTACTACCACGCCACCATCCCACAGGGGAACCTGGCAGTTGAACTCATAGGCAAGTACACCGGGGCGTACTCAACCGTGTTCAGCAACGACATTAACAACCTCCGCTACCCCGCCATCAAGCAGTTCGACGCCGTCTTCCTGAATAATGTGGAGGGCGAAATCTTCATAGATCCCGCCGTAATGAGCGGCCTGCTCCGCTACGTTCGGGAAGGCGGAGGTGTGGGCGGTCTCCATGCCGCCACCTGGGCCAGCGTCGATGTTCCCGAATATGGAGAGCTTATGGGGTCGCAGACCGGGGCCCACAAGTACAACGGAGAAGCTGGCACCATTCGCGTCGAAGTCCCCGGCACTCCTCTTACCGCCCATTTCGTCAGCCCGAGCTTCGACGTGATTGACGAGTTTTACCACTTTCTGCCGGACGGGCCTTATTCCCGCGACAAACTCCGCGTCCTCATCAGCCTCGATCCGAAAAAGACCACCCTCAGCGGCAACCAGTACACCACCCGTCCAGATAATGACTACGGCATGGTCTGGATTCGCAGCCTCGGCAAGGGGCGTGTCTTCAACTGCGCCCTCGGCCATCGTCCCGACTTCTACCAGAACCCCGAAATGGAAAAGCTCTTGCTGGGGGGCATCCAGTTCATTCTGGGGGATCTCGCCGCCGACACCACCCCCAGCGCAAAACTACCTCAAAAGAAATAGGAGACCGATCATGCAAGCCCCTACCCGCCGAGATCTCGCCCGAGCCCTGACTGTGGGCCTCGGTGCTGCCGCACTTCCCCTCCTGCGAGCGCAGGCTCCGAAAAAAGTCAAAATCGGAGTCTCCACCCTCGCCTGGAACGTCAACGCCAAAGCGACCGAAACCTTTGAACAGTCGCTCAAAGATATCTCCGAACTCGGTTACTCCGGTTTCGAGACCGTCAGCCCCATGATTGAGGCTCTCGACGCCAGTGGTGCCCTGCGACCTCTCATGGACAAGTACCACATCGCCATGAAAGCGGGCTATCTCGGGACCAACGTCACCGACCCCGCCCTCCGCAAAGAAAACGTGGCCAAAGCCATCAGCGTCGGCAAGCTCATCAAAAAGTACGGCGGGACCTACTGTGTCGTCGCCGTCAACGGAAGGCGCGCGCCGGGGCGGGGAAGTGCAGCCCCCGACAACTTCAATTTTTCAGAACACCGAGCCAACATCGTGGCGGCACTCAACGAATACGGCATGGCCCTGACCGACCTCGGTCTGGGCGTCGGCCTTCATCAGCACACCGGCACCGTAGTCGAAACCCGCGACGAGGTCTACGCCGTCATGGAAGCCGTCAAAACGAAGTACATGAAGTTCGCTCCCGACGTAGGCCAGTTGCAAAAGGGTGGAGCCGACGCCGCCAAAGTGGTCAAGGACTTCGCCTCCATCACCGACCACATGCATTTAAAGGACTACAGCAACGGCAAGTACATGGGAGGTTATTGCCCTCTGGGAATGGGAGTCGTGGATCTGGAAGCCATCCTGAAGACCCTCGAAGAGGCCGGCCTCAATCCCGACGTAATGTACGAACTCGACCGGGGCAACGCCCCCATGAGCGCCCGCGACACCGCAGAGTTCGGCAAAGCCCACCTCATTAAGCTGGGTTACAAATTCCCGATGGTGTAAAGTCGGGGAAACGAGCCCCCGGCTTGCGTGCTATCCCCGGCAACAAAACGGCACAAACCGACATGTTGCGGCTGCGTGACGGAACGTGCTACCATCACTAGGTACCCGAAAGGGTCTCAGTGGGAGGTGTGTGCGCCGGGCTCTCAATAGCTTGGGCCAGATCCTTGGTCTTATTTTAATGATCAAGCGGTCCGGTAAGCCGCCGCTAGCACCAATGAGGAGACATGGCAAGAAAACCAGGCAAGAAGTATACATCTGCGCAAAAGCAAATCGAAACGCGCGATTACCCCTTAGATCAGGCAGTCAATCTTCTTCAGAAGATCAAGTTTGCCAAATTCGACGAAACCGTCGAAGTCCACATGCGTCTGGGTGTCGACCCCAAGCACGCTGACCAAATGGTCCGTGGCACTGTCGTGATGCCGAACGGCCTTGGTAAATCCAAGAAAGTTCTCGTCATCTGTACAGGTGATAAGCAGCGCGAAGCCCTCGAAGCCGGTGCTGATTTTGTCGGCGGCGAAGAAATGGTGAACAAGATTCAGTCCGAAGGCTGGACGGATTATGACGCTGTTATCGCTACCCCCGACATGATGCGTTCGGTCGGTAAACTCGGTAAGGTCCTCGGCCCTCGTGGTCTCATGCCCAACCCGAAAACCGGAACCGTGACCGTTGATGTCGCCACCGCCATTCTGGAAGTCAAGGCCGGTAAGGTGGAATTCCGCGTCGACAAGACCGGTATCATCCACGCCCCTGTCGGGAAGCTAAGCTTTTCGGCTGTCAAACTGATTGAAAATGCGACCAGTCTGATCACCGCGGTCCTGAAGGCCAAGCCTTCCGCCGCCAAGGGTAAGTACGTCAAGAGTGCGACGCTCTGCTCTACCATGAGCCCGGGCATCCAGCTGGACGTCACCGACATCACTGCGAAGGAAGCCGCGCAAGCGTAATCGGAGCCGCCGCAAATGAAAAACAGAAACGATAAGAAAAAAGATTTCGAACAGCTGCGCAAGGCTCTTGGGCAGGTCAATAACGTGTTCGTCACGGGCTACGAAAAGATGACTGTGGATCAGGATTACAACCTCCGCAAAGTCGTTCGTGGTGCCGGCGGCAGCTATCAGGTTGTCAAAAACAACATTGCAGAAATTGCCTCGGAAGGTTTTGCCTCCAATGAAGTCCTCAAGGGCCTCAAGGGTATGACCTCTATCGCCTACACGGCGGGTGATCCGGTTGCTCTCGCAAAAGCCCTTCAGGCTTATGCGAAAACCAATCCGGCGTTCACTTTCAAAGCGGGCCTTGTGGAAGGTCGTGCGATCGATATCAAAGCGATCAGCGAGCTCGCCAACATGCCGCCGAAGGAAGTGATCTTCTCCAAGCTGCTGTATGTGATCAACGCGCCGGCGCAGAAACTCGCCACTGTGGTCAATGCTGTCGGTCGCAATCTGGCCGTGGTTATCGATCAGGGTGTCCAGGGCGCCAAGTTCGCCGAATAGCGAAAAGTTTTGAGCGGTGGCGCTCGGCTCTCAGCCCGGCGCCGGTTCAACGGGTTTTAGTAACGAGTTTTCCGGTCGTTGTTCAGACCGAATCAGAATCAGGAAATAGAAGAGGAATAACATCATGGCGGACATTAACGCAATTGCGGAACAGATTCAGGGCTTGACGCTGCTCGAAGCGTCGCAGCTCGTCAAGGTGCTCGAAGAGCGGTTGGGCGTTTCGGCAGCAGCAGCTTCGGTTGCTGTGGGCGCGGCTCCGGCTGCTGCAGCTGCAGCTCCGGTTGAAGAAAAGACGGAATTCAACGTCATCCTCACCGCTGCGGGCGCCAACAAGATCAACGTCATCAAGGTCGTGCGCGAAGTCACCAGCCTCGGCCTCAAGGAAGCAAAGGACCTCGTTGATGGCGCTCCCAAGGCAATCAAGGAAGGTGTCAGCAAGGACGAAGCTGAAGCCATCCAGAAGAAGTTCGTCGATGCCGGCGCCACTGTCGAAGTGAAGTAGTTGACAGACGACACCTCTTTCGAGGTTTAGTTTAAGCGGTGCGATGCGGCCGCGGCTCTTTGCCGTGGCCGCATCGTATTGTTGTCTGTTGTCGTTGACTATTTGACGAGACTGATGCTAATCTGTAACTTGGTATATGTTTCGACCGGGAGCAATCCCGGTGAGTTTCCGGGCGGAGAATGTTAGCGCAGGTCATTTGGCAGTCACATTTCTGGCAAGCCGGGCCGACGCATGGGCGCGATGTGCGCTCTCGCGTGCGTACTATTCCTGCGTCTCTTTCCGTACCCGTTCGGCTTTCATCAGGTCACGCTTCAACCGTCGCAGTTCCGGCAGTAACAGCGCCGTCAGTCACCATGCAGTCAATCCCGACGGCTTTCCCCGGTAATCTCGAGCAGAGCAATTTTCACCAAACCAATTTTCGCCAAACCAGTTTTAATCAAACCAGTTTTAATCAAACCACGCCAGAAGCGCCCTGCCGCAAATATACGGAGTTCCGATCTCTTATGTCCCAGAACGACCTCGGCCCAGCCCGCGTAGATTTTTCCAAGATTAAGACTTCGATCCCGATCCCCAATCTGATCGAAGTCCAAAGAAAATCGTACGAGAAGTTCCTGCAGATGGACCTGCTCCCCAACGAGCGGGATGACATCGGTCTGCAGACCGTTTTCACGTCTGTCTTCCCCATCTCCGATTTCCGGGGCCTCAGTCAGCTCGAATTCGTCGATTACTCCATCGGTAACTGGGAGTGCAAGTGCGGCAACTTAAAAGGCCTGCACCACCTCCGGTCCACCTGCCGCAACCCGTCGTGCGGTTCCACCATCCAGACAGACCCCTTCCACCCCGGCGATATCCTCTGCCGGGTTTGCGGCACGTTTAACCGCAACATCGTTACCTTCTGTAATAAGTGTGGTGACCCGGTCGGCCTCCAGCTCAAATACGATCAGGCCGAATGCGAAGAGCGCGGCATGACCTACGCGGCGCCCCTCAAGGTCACAATCCGCCTCACCGTCTGGGCCAAAGATCCCGAAACCGGTGCCAAAAGCGTCCGCGATATTAAGGAACAGGAAGTCTTCTTCGGCGAAATTCCGCTGATGTCGAACAACGGGACCTTCATCATCAACGGCACCGAGCGCGTCATCGTCTCGCAGCTCCACCGCTCCCCCGGCGTCTTCTTCGAACGAATCCCCAAGGACGGCTACTTCCTCGGCAAAATCATCCCCTACCGCGGTAGCTGGGTTGAGTTCGAATACGACACCAAGAACCTCCTGTACGTCCGCATCGACCGCAAACGTAAGTTCTACGGTTCCGTGTTCCTCCGCGCCCTCGGCCTCGAAACCGACGAGCAGATCCTCAAGACCTTCTACCGCATCACCAAAATCAACCTCTCAGATGCGAAGCTGCTCTGGAACGTTGATGACAGCCTGACCGGTCTCAAGCTCTCCCACGCCATCACCAAAGGTGGCGAAACCGTCGTCCCGCAGGGCCGCAAGGTCACCGCGGGCCTGATGAAGGAAATTCGCAAGCACCACATCGCGCAGGTGGAAGTCGCCATCAACGACCTCGAAGGCGCGTTCATCGCCGCCGATGTGGTCGATATGTCCA
>RGPS01000530.1 GCA_010084195.1 Terriglobia bacterium | reverse complement strand
TCGCCGTCACGGTACGCAGGCCCTACCGAGTCGCGAGACGCGGCGCGCACCCACGACGGAGCGTAGTTGTGCCAACAGCCGCCTCGGTAGACGCAGTAGAGGGTGTTGGTCTTGGGCTTGGTGGTGGGCTTGGTGGTGGGCTTGGTGGTGGGGGGGTTAGCCCCCACGGGTTGTCTGCCCCGCAACCCACACCGAAACCCGCCGTCGCCGTCACGGTACGCAGGCCCTACCGAGTCGCGCGACTCGGCGCGAACGGACACCGTCGCTAGGCTGAACCCGCTGCCGCCCCGGATGATACGCGGAAGGTTGTCCCGGGTCACTCGCCGTGTACCTCCTCGGCGTGCCTACGGACGCGCTCCACGATGCGGTGAATCACCCGGAGGTAGTGCGCGCCCTGCTCGCGTACCCGTGGGGACGGGCTGCGCCGGGGGTTGCAGAGCCCCGTGCGGAACCGAAGGATGGCCCCGTCCCAGCTACCGCACCGCTGGTAGCCAAGAGACAGGGCGCGGACGGCGTGCATGTGCGTCCCCGCCGTGTGGCGGTGCTGCGGATCAATGGGCGCACCCCAGTTGCCCCCTTCGTTGATGTCGCACCCAAGGTGCGTCTCCGCGAAGGCCACGGCGGCGGTGAGCTCCGTGGGGGGCACGGGCGCACCGGGCTCGTAGGGCACGGACACCTCACGGAGTTGCTGGACGATGCGGGGCTGGTTGCGCTCGATGCACGCCCGGTTGTGCCCGCTCATGTACGGGAACAGGGCGAGGATGGCGGCGAGGATGGTTTCGGGACTCATGCGGGATCTTACGCCCGCAGAGTGTCAGTCTACGAAGACTGATCCGTCTTCAACGTAGACGTAGCTCTCGGAAAACTTCTTGGAAGCAGCCGTGAGGATCTTCTCGGCGTCACCCTCCCAATCCCCGTCCCAGAACCCAGCCCCGTGGCCGTTGTGAGTGAGCCAGAAGTCTGTCCCGGCTTCTTCCTCGCGACCATCAATCAGTTCCTCGACACCCGGCATGGACAGGAACTTCCGACACCGCTGCTGAATGTTGCGGAGAGATGCAGAGTCAAGGTCACGGGCGTTGTAGCTGCGGTTGAGAGGCCGACCATCCTCGTCGTCGGACGTATGCAACAGACCTTCGATGTACCCGTCGATGAAGTCGCTCTCGGCGGATGCGACCTTGTTACCACCCTTGAGGAGGGGCAGAAGGTGTGGGCGAAGGGCCGGGTTCTGGTGTGCCAGACGGATAACCTTGGAACGAAGATCGTTGGACATGGTGGTGGGTTCCTCACCTTGCCCCGGTTTATAGGCAACCGAACGTATCCCGCAGCTTGGCAAGGCCCCCGGCCCGCCA
>RGPS01000529.1 GCA_010084195.1 Terriglobia bacterium | reverse complement strand
TGCCAGGTGCGCGCCGAAAGGATGCGATTGCAGCGCTTCAGGCGACGAACCCACGCCTGTGGGGCGAGTTTGCGATGGCATCTGGTGAGGTCATAAGCACGGCGCAGTTCATCAAGGCAAGCGGGCGGTACGCACGTACCGGCTTGGGCCGTATAAACCTATATGCCCTCTTCGCCGAACATGCCCGCGACCTGATCAATCCGCAAGGACGCGCCGGCATCATCGTCCCGACCGGCATCGCCACCGACGACACCACCAAGGTCTTCTTCGGGCACCTCGTGGAGTCGAGTTCGCTTGCCACCCTGTTCGACTTCGAGAACATGGGCATCTTTGAGTCGGTGCACAAAAGTTACAAGTTCTGCCTGATGACCCTCTCCGGGTCGCCGGTCGCGCGGGGCGACCTGGCGTTCTTCCTGCACGACGTGGCGGAGTTGCAGGGGGACACCGGGCGCCGCTTCCAGTTGTCCCCCGAGGACTTCGCCCTGATCAACCCGAATACCAGGACCTGCCCCACCTTCCGCACCCGCGCCGACGCCGACCTGACGCGGGAGATGTACCGCCGGGTACCCGTCCTCATCAATGAAGTGACCGGCGAAAACCCGTGGGGCGTCCGGTTCATGCAGGGCCTCTTCAACATGACTTCTGACAGTCAACTGTTCCGTGACAACCCGGGACCGGGTCGGGTGCCGTTGTACGAAGGAAAGATGTTTGACTTCTACAATCACAGGTTCGCGAGTGCTGTCCGCAACTCTGCCAACGCCCAACGACAAAGCCAGCAGCAATTTAGTGCGCCTGATGAATTAGGCGACCCAAAGTTTCAAGTTACTCCACTTTATTATGTAGACAATCAGGTAGTTAACTATAAACTGGATAATAAATCTCAATATTTATTGGCATTTAAAGATATTACAAGTCCAACTAATGAAAGAACATTTGTTTGTGCTATCTTGCCGAGAAGTGGGACTGGAAACAAAGCTCCCTTGATTTTTAGTGAGAAACATACTGATCATTGTTCTTTACTCACAGCAAACCTTTCTAGCCTAGTTTTCGACTATTCGGCGCGCCAAAAAATCGGTGGCATTACAATGAATTTTTACTTAGTCAAACAGTTCCCCGTCCTACCACCCGACCGGTATGACGCCGCGGACCGGGCATTCATCGTCCCGCGGGTGGTGGAACTGACGTACACCGCATGGGACGTGCAGGCCTTTGCGCGGGACATGGGGATGGACGGGGCGCCGTTCCGGTGGGACGAGGGCCGGCGGGCGGTGATGCGGGCCGAACTGGACGCGTGGTACGCCATGAAGTACGGCCTGACGCGCAAGCAGTTGCGCTACGTCCTGGACCCG
>RGPS01000528.1 GCA_010084195.1 Terriglobia bacterium | reverse complement strand
CAGGGTCGGATGGCAAGGGTAAAGATGCCAGACCGGCCGCCTTGGTTGACAACGAACCTTCGCGCGTAAGTGGTTGAATTCACACAACCACCCGCTGCGCCTACCCGCAGGCCAAACAGAGAACAGAGACGGGACTGGGGCGAAAAGCGGTCAATTTCGGGTGCTTCGGCCGGCAACTACCCGCAGCACATCGGCGCGCTTCACCGGGGAAACGCACAAAGAAAAGGGCCCGGAGACTATCCGAGCCCTGGTAAATGGTGGCGCGAGGTGGCCAAGGCCAAGAATATCCTGGCGGAGTGAGTGGGGAAGCGGCGCTCACAGCCGTTGAAGAGGCCCGGGCAGGAGGTGAGTCGCGACGAGGGGCTTGCCCTCTACGAAGAAAAGATCGCCAAGAGGTGGATAACCGACGACATCGTCTTCGTGCGAGAGATCCCGCCAGGTGTTACCAGCACGACGTATGAAGCCGCTCATCCACGCTCATTCACGCCCATGCATGATTGAGTGTGAATAGGAGAAAGGGGAGTTTGGCAACCGTCCCCTACCAAATTCTCTTCGAGCACAGGCCTCGCGGCGTCACCCTTCTCTGGGGCGGCCGACTCTGGCTTTGGACACTTGGTGGAGCGCCACGATTTCCATGTTTCCCTCGTGGGTCGGATAGTCGGCCAGGACCTCCGGATCATGGCCCGGCACGATGTGGTCGTCCGAATCGGCCAGCATCCGAAGGCGGTCATACCCGTTGAGCATGTCGCCCACGTGGTAGACGATGGGGAAGGGTGAGCGGCGCTGGAAGTTGGCGTTGTAGTGGGTCGCATCGGAGGCAAGCACCACCCAGCCTCGGGTCGTATGCACCCGAACTACCTGCAGGCCGTCTGTATGGCCTCCTACCCGGTGCAGGGAGATGCCAGGGCGCAGTTCGACATCGCCCTGGTGGAAGGCCACTCGCCCCGCGAACACCTGCCGCACCATCTGAACCACATCCTCGACGTCGAAGGCGTGGCGGAGATACGGTTCGCACATGCACGGACCCGTCGCAAAGGCCATCTCGGCCTGCTGCAGGTGGAACCGGGCAGCCGGAAACTTGTCCAGATTGCCGGCGTGGTCGTAGTGGAGGTGTGTGATGACCACATCACGGACTGCTTCCGGGTCCACGCCCAACTGGCGCAGGGCCTCGGTCGGACAGCGCAGATGCTGCCGGCGCCTGCGTTCGGCTGCGGCTGCAGTGAAACCGGTGTCGACGACGATCCACTCCTCCCCGGCGCGGATCGCCCAGACGAAATAGTCCATCCGGGTGGTCCCTTCGTGGGGGTCCGAGCCGATGAAGTTCTCCTGCGGCTTGCGCGACACCGTGGC
>RGPS01000527.1 GCA_010084195.1 Terriglobia bacterium | reverse complement strand
AGGATTGGCTTCAAGGACACTACTGCACCCGGGCCCCTTGCCACCCTGGCCACGGGCAGGATTTATGACCTGCCCCTGCTTTTTCCCAGCAGCAGGACGCTCACCCTGTCCCTGGCAGAGCGCGACAGCAGGCACAGTGCCAGGGACATTGTCAGCTTGTACTGGAGCAGCTTTATGGGCGTGGCCGTGGCTGCAGATGCATCGGGCTTTCTGTGCACCAAACCCAAGCCCGCTCCCTGCACCCTCAACGCACTCAAGCTCCTTCGCGATGTGCATCACCTGGACGCACGCACGGCTGTCACCATCCTTGCAGACTTTTTTACGCTGGTGGAGAGGCTTCTGGGTGAGCAGAAGAGGAATGGGTCCGTGGACGCGGACTTGAGCGCAAAGCTCACGTTCACCAGCACATCCTGGGTCCGCTCGGCCACGCGTTGAACATTGACCTTCTTTTGCACCATGCCCACCACCGAGCCGTCGGGCGCCAGCACAGGCCCCCCTGAATTGCCCATCGCCACCTCGGCACTGAGCTGAAAATATCCCGTGTCGATCGACTCGTTGCGGTCGCTGCGGTTGCCATTGATGATGCCTTGGGTGATTTTCTTGCTGAGGCCTTGTACGCGGGGCTGCGGAAAACCGATCACACTGACCTCTAAACCGACGGGAACGTCCTGCCAGCGCGCAATCGGTAAGGGTGGGCGGTTGATTCGCGCCTTGAGCAAGACCAGATCGAGACGCGGGTCGGTCTTGATCACCTCAGCGCGTACCCAGCGCCCACGATCGATGGGACCCAGCAACACAAAGTCCTTGCCCTCCACCACATGCCAGGCCGAGAGCCAATAACCCTCGGCGACCGCAAATGCGGTCCCCACCTGAAAGGCTGAAGGGGCACGCGGGGAACTGGAAGGGGGGGCCGCGCCAGGGACGCCCTGCGCGGCGTTGTCCGGTACTGGGATCGGCTGGGCCAGTGCGCCGGTCGAGGCCCACCCGCACAACACCATGACCGCCGACAGCCAGACACACCGTAGGAAGCTCATGGTGGGGGCTCCAGGCAGTGCGGGGCTCGGACGGGTCAGGGGTTACTTGGCAAACAAACGGGAGGGGTCGGCAAACGCCTTGAACTCCAGGGCATTGCCACAGGGATCCAGGAAGAACATGGTGGCCTGCTCGCCCACCTGTCCCTTGAAGCGGATGTGCGGCTCAATGATGAAACTCGTCTGGGCCTTCGTCAGCTTGTCGGCCAGTACCTCCCAGTCTGCCATGGTGAGCACCATGCCGAAGTGGCGCACGGGCACGTTGTCGCCATCCACCGCGCTGGTGTTGTGGTGCCCGGCTTCGTTAGGGCTCAGGTGG
>RGPS01000526.1 GCA_010084195.1 Terriglobia bacterium | reverse complement strand
CACGACCGATCTGGCGACCTTCTGCACGGCTCTCGGTGATAAGCGGCTCATCGAGTTCTGTCAGGCGTGCAACACCCGCCAGATCATCGTCGGAGCGTCGGCGGAAGATTGGTGCCTCAAGGAGATCGGCAGCTCGTATCACCGGGAGGTCTGCACCAACTCGGCCACCGGAACGGGTGGCCCTGGGCCGGGTGGAACCTACCTGCCGTTCACCGGCACCTACGAGTCCAAGGGTTACTTCTCCATCCTCCGGGGAATGTTCCCGCTGGGCAACATGGACCGGGAAAAGCAGATCAACGACTTCCTCATCAACGCCCGCACGGAGTTCCTGCTAGGCAACATCAACTACTGGCGGCTCCGAGTGGGAACCTCCTACGAAGCTCGGGATGCAAACCCCGATGGCAACGTGCTGGCCTTCGCCTATCCGGGCGATGATCTGGCACCGGAATATGAGGCAGAGTTCTCCACGGACGGAGGCTACTGTGAAGTGCTGTGGCATCGCCAGTCCGACCGGGAGATTCACTGCGTTGACTTGGACACAGAGGCGCAATACTTGGCGAACAACACTCGCCCGAGTGAGGGCCGCAACTGGCCGCTGTTCGAGCAGGGGAGGTTTCTGTATTACGAAATTACCGCGATCTCCAAGGACCACCTCGGGCAAGTGGTGCCCCCTGTCGGAGCACCGTTCATCCTTTCACGGGTGCAGACGCAGGCGCGGGTGATGCAGGCTTGAGTTGGGAGGATTTCCACTGGATGAACCTCCGGTTGAAAGCCATCCGCTGAATCGGCTTCAAATTCGGCAGCGGACTCCTGGAGGAGATCGTCTTTTTGAGATACCGCATGGTCGGACCCACGTCGATCAGGTCCACGGAGCAGTGCAAGGAAATCTGCCCGATGGTGTCGGTGCGAATCCGCGCCCAAGTTGTCCTTGAAGAAATGCGTTCAAGAGTGCGAATAGGAATGCCGGTGGACTCGGCCAACTCCAGCATGGAAGGACCATCCTTTCGGCCTGTTCCGATGGCAATGCACAGGAAGGGCGGAATGCGGTCGAGCTTTTGGAGGAGAGTCATTCAGATCAGCTTTAACAGCTCCTCGTTGACGGCCTCGCACGGCTTACTCTCGTGGGTGACACTCACAATGCCCTCGTTGGAGAAGTGCAGCTTGAATCCATCGTTCAGCGGGTAGGTGAATGGAGGAGGATTCTCAACGGCGAACTTGAAGAAGTCCACCACCCCTGCGATGTCGCAGCCGCAGTGCTTCACGACGACCTTCCAAATCTTTTGAGCGGTGTCCCTCGCTTTCATGGCGTCCATCTCGTTCTCAGAGACGTGCTGCACAGTTCCCTTCGAG
>RGPS01000525.1 GCA_010084195.1 Terriglobia bacterium | reverse complement strand
CGAACAGGTACTCAGAGCTGTCCGCCTTGTGGGCGGCGACGAGCGCCTGACGGTTCGGCTTCAGGTGGCAGTTCCTGAAAATCTCCGCTTCTCCGAACGTCGAGAACCCCTGCTGCCTAGCCTTTAGGACCATGATTCTCGGCGGCCTTCCGGCGGCTCGCTCGGAGTCGATGACCTTGGACAGGCGCTGCTGGGCTGGTCGCAAAACGAAAGGAACGAGTGTTCCGCCTGACTTCGGACGAATCTTCAGGCACGTCCTGAAGTAAAGCTCCCTGTCCGACTTCAGGTCGGCAATCGTTACCTTACGCTTTGGCGCTGTCATTCTCTGGCTCTGGCCGTTCGATTTTCCCAATCCAGACCATGAAGAATCCATGGCGACCGCAAAGCAACTTGTACGCGTGCCCGTCAATCTCGACGTTGTGTCGCCCCAGCATCCACTCGTGGTCCAGATGGACGTACTCCATGTCCTTTGGACCACCCTCGACGAGAGCCGTGATGGGTGAGCCCTTCTCGTCGTACATGAGACCGCGGGTCTCGATGGGATTCTTGGGTTTGTTCTTGGATTGTTTCACGTGGAACACCTCACAGACCCAAGTCTCCCGGGTCGTTTTCGTGCGGCAGGAACGACATCCCGGTCATGCGCTCGAACCGCTGCATCCAGACCCATTGGTCTTTGTGTTCTCTGTCTAGAGCATTACGGTATATGGCGTCTTGGACGTGGACTGCCTTCGACTTCCACCCCTGCTTCTCGGAGATGACCAACTCCCAGAAGCCTTCCTCGGCGAAATACGACAGCAGCTCTTTGGCTGTAAGTCCAAGCGCAGCACACATTTCCGGTTCCGTTGCAGGGAATCTCTCAGACCGTGGCTGCGAGTACCAGACTATGAGGGCTCGGCGAGTGCGGTGTCTCGCCGGGGCTTCTCGCTTGGATTCACAAACCCCGTCGCCACCGTCTCCTGATTCGGGAACACCCGGCTCTGGTTCGCCCATTCCGGTGCCGCTCCCGGGAACGGCGGGAGCTCCTCCCCGATTTGCCGTTCCTTCCGAAGCACCGTTCGATTTGCCGACTGAGCCATGACCTGACCGAAGATGTGCCCCACGCTTTTGTCCAGCGCGTCCAGACGCTCCACCTGTGCCCTCAGGACTCGTTTCAGCTCCCCCTCCGAGTCCATCATCGACTTCTCCACCTGACCGAGTCTGGCGAGCTGCGCGTGCCAATCCTGAATCACCTTCCGCGCCATCAAGAGGTTCCACCTCGAATACAGCATCATCATCACCGCTGGCACCAGCATCAACAATGCGCCAGCCGTCACGGAAACCAGAACGGTCATCCTTACTTCCTCCGTTTTCT
>RGPS01000524.1 GCA_010084195.1 Terriglobia bacterium | reverse complement strand
GACATCTCGCCTTCTGAGATTGAGGAGTGGGTCGACGAGGCCAAGAGGGGCATGGAGAATGCCCTGCGGGCTAAGCCGCTGGACATCAAGGATCAGTATGAACGGCAACTCAAAGAGTTGCAGGAGGCATACGGAGAGGCGATGTTGGAGCTCAGAGCCCGAAAAAAGCTCCAGTCCCTGCTGGACAAGGAGGACGAGAAATGATTCTCGGTACTCCTAAGTTGTCATCAAGAAATAGGAGTTGTTAGAGATAACAATGCGATAGCCTCTAGTTGTTCGTCGAATGCTATTTGTTCCGCATAGGCATCCGCGTAATGCGCACCTCCGCCGGCAAGCGGAGCTGAATGCGCTCCACATGCCCCGACGAACCACATGGTGTGGGAAACCGCCTGGCCTCCGGCGCTTTGATCGAAGCATAAGACATCATCTTGCCGTAGGTAAGGCCCACAGGAATCGTCATGGCCGCCACGCCTGGCAGGTTCACCACCGGGTCTAGCGTGAAGTCAGACCGGACGATCCAGGGGGTGTCCAGGTTATGCGGGTCGGGGTGCTTGATCTTGCCCGTGCCGCTTTCGCTGAACCGAGACAGGTTTCTGTTGACCACTTCATGCACGGGCGTGTTCTGGCTCTCATAAGTTCTTTGGCGCGAAAAAACCTCGAAGTAGCCGTGGTGCTTCACCTCGCTGCTGCCCACAATGCTGCCATCCTCGCGCATTTGCATCTTCACCGTGGCTTCCGATCGGTCCACATCGGCGTTGTCCGCGGGCGTTCGCATCACATCCCCCGTGGCGGCGAGGACCACAGGCTTGTCCTTCAGCCCTGAGGGCAACACACCCATGGGCACAAACCGGGCCGTCGAGTCCAGAAACAAGTTGAGCGACGGCACATAGGTGATCACATGGTCAAACAGGCCGGTGCCCGGTGTGCGGGGCAACTGGTACGCCCGCTCGGCGTTGATGAGGGCCGGGGTGCTTTCAATGCCCACCGAGCGCAGCAAGGCTTCGAGCAGGGCCACATGGTCTTTGCAGTCGCCAAACCGGTTCTTGAAAATGCTGGCGGCGCTGTGGGGCACATACCCCCCCGAGCCCGCATACACACCCAGGTAGCGAATGTGCTTGGCCACCCACTGGTAGAGCTTGCGGGTTTTTTCGGCGGGGTCGGTGGCCGAGCCAATGAGCTGGCGGGCCAGGGCCGCAATCTCGGGCGTGATGCGTGTTTGCGGCAGGGCCCTGGCCTGGTAGGCGTGGCCCACCTCGGCATAACTCTTGAAGCTGCTGGCCATGAAATAAGGCGCGAAGTCGGACAGGTCCACCATCCAGGATTCGCGGGGGTAGGCGGTGTCTTGCGTGAAGGTGAATTGGTAGGACACGGGGGCGTTG
>RGPS01000523.1 GCA_010084195.1 Terriglobia bacterium | reverse complement strand
GAGGAGGCCCCTGTAGGTGCCGATAGGCCGCGCGTGCCCCCTCCGCCTCTTCACCCTGCCATGATGGTTGTGCCGGTGACCTCGGCCTCTCTGCGGCGCAAGGGCGAGGTGGTGAGTGCCGATCCTCCGGACCTTTCTGTACCGGCCGCTGACCTCCCAGGGGGGTTGTCGGGAAAGGACGCAGAGGAGGGGGAGGAAACTGTCACCCTAGCAGCCTCCAATCCTACTCCTATCCATCCTACTCCTACTCCTACCAATCCTACTTCTGCTCCTGCCCCGCTCCGTTCGTCGACGCTCTTTGATGGCACTGCCCAGGACATCCTCAAGGGGCAGGTGGACTTTGAGGTGAAGCGTGTGCTGGACCTGCTGAAGAAGGAACGGCCTGAATTGTTGGGCCAGGCGGACCTTATGAATCTGTTGGCCCAGAAAACCCGAAAGTGGGAGGAGAATCTCCAGCAGTTCCATGTGCGGGAGCAGCGTCTGCGTGACACGGTGGACCAACTGTGCGTGACCATCAAGGCCGTCCAGAGCAACGTCGACCAGGTCAAGAACGAGTCGGGGGGTACGGTTCTTACCGAGGAGTCCATGCGGGCGTGGGTGCCCTTCTTCTTCAACGAACAGATGAGTTTGGTCAAGGCCGAATGGCGGGAGGACTTTGTCAAAATCGAAAACAAGGTGGTGGCTGCCGTGACGGCACTGAACGCCCTGGAGAGCAAGATGCAGAATACCCTGCAGAATCTGGTGGAGGCCTCGTCCTTCGTGTACGGAGTGATGTTGCAGGACAGCGGGCTGTACGAGAAGCCCGACTCCCAGTCGAAGGAGGTGTCCCGTGTACTGTCCGGGCAGTGGCTGATGCTGGCGTACCCGATCGTGTCCGTAGGCAACGACCGCTGGATGAAGGTGAGGACGGTGCACCAGGACACGGCGCAACTGGGCGAGGCGTGGGTGCCGGTGCTGTACGAAGGCACGCCCTATGTGGGACAATTCACGCTGGTGTTGTAGAGGGGACAGGTAGGAATATCTTCAATAAAGTGACAATGACAGGATAACGGGAGTTGGTTTATTACAGAGGCAGGGGGGAGGGGAGGAACCCTGGGACTACGCGTACTGTCCCAGTACACAGTTGCCGCTGCCGCAACCCTGGCGAGCAGACCGGTCTTTTCAATTTCGGCCTTCAGCGTCGCGCGTTCCTGATCGGTGATGTTGATCAGCGGCGTGCGCACCGGGCCACCGGCCATGCCCAGCAGTTCCGACCAGGCCTTCATGTAGGTGATCGGAATGAGCTTCTCGTTGACCCAGCGGCTGCGCAGCCACTTGAAGGCGATGTCGCGCAGCGGCTGCATGGTCTTGGCGATCGCTTCGGCTTCGTCGAATTTGCC
>RGPS01000522.1 GCA_010084195.1 Terriglobia bacterium | reverse complement strand
CGCCGCTGCCGGCGGGCGCGGAGCCGGCGCTGAAGCCGCTGCGGTCATAATTCGGTCTAACCGCGAGTGGCGGCTTTTGAAGGCACTGAATGTAGGCCGCCAAGCGGGCAGTCTAACTTCCCGCGATCGAACAGCTACTAAATCGCATCGACAGTTGAATGGTTTGTTCGGCAGGCAATAGCGTCCTTGAACACCGTTGCGCCCGATCTCGCGGCTGATGGTTGGGCGGGCACGCCTGAGTGAGATTTCCATCGAACGGATCGGGTGACCTGCAACCACCGCACGCGAGAACTCTTCGCGTGCGGCCAAGGTCAACACCAATATTCAGCGAGATAGCTGCGCGGACATATCCCGCCCATCTCTGCCAGAATGCGATGTATCGATGAATGGGTTCGATCAAACTACCGGGCAATCTGCTGGAGAGATTCACCCGGTCGCCAGCGGCCTAGTCGTTTCGTCAGGGATCGGCCCCAAGTCCTTCTCGGCCTGCCTCAACAAAGCGCTCCAATTATTCGGTAACGTTATCTTCGCATTTGTTGGTGCCGCCTGGCCAAGCTGCATCCAATAGCCGTGTCCGGACTGTGCCCCGCCGGTTACTGCAATCATGATGTTCGCGGGTTTGCCTGTAATCGGCCATGGCTCGCCCTCGATAATACGACCTTCCAGACTCTGGATGCGCATCCTTGCGTCTTCAAGTCCTCTGTATTTCAGGTTGTCTTCCCACGGTATTTTCGAATGTTCCCAAAGAAACTGCTTTATCTTTTCCTTGGTCCAGCCTAGCGCGGCAAATCCGGCGGCAGTGCCGCGTGCCATCACCACAATGCCCGGCGACCCGTCATACATGCTTTGCCTCTGGAAGTAATTGTTGTAGGGGCTCCGCATGAATCCGGCAATCCTGTTAAGCGTCTGCAGCACCGACTCCTCGGTCGTGGTTGTCGTTCCGCCGCTGATATTGGCTTGACCCGTTACCGGAAGAACCGTCACGGTGTTGCTGCCCCGCGTGCAACCCCAATAGCTGACGTTAAGCGGCTCCCACGTCTGCGGAAGGCCCGCCTCGTCCTCAGCGAAAACGATGTTGGTATACCTGCTGGCCCCTCCGTAGATGGCCATCGTTCCGGCGCCCGGCACAGCGCCGCCGATATGCTGCAGAATAAAGCGGATGGCACGTCCGATGCTCGCGCCGGCCGGGTGCTGCGGGTCTGGACCCATGCAACCATATCCCGAGTTGATGCGCAGTTGCCTGGCGATGGTCCCGTTAACAATCACTGCCGGGTAGGTGCTGTTGGTGCTCGCCGACCAATGGAAATGGGTCGATGCCGGATCGAGGATCGCTTCTACAGCCGCGATGAGCACGGACAGGTACTCGGGGCGCCCTCCCGC
>RGPS01000521.1 GCA_010084195.1 Terriglobia bacterium | reverse complement strand
AGGAAAGCAGGAAGCAGAATTTATGCGACAGGCTGCGGCTTTGTCGAGGCGTGATGTCGCTGCGGAATTCGCTGGATTGAGTCGCCGACCTGCTGTCGGGCCAGGTCCAGCTCATAGGTACTCTGCAGGTTCATCCAGAAATCCGCAGACATGCCGAAATACTGGCTGAGACGCAGGGCGGTATCTGCGGTGACATTGCGTTTATCTCGTCCAACTCGTCGGCCAGGATCTCTCCGGGGTGAATGGGGGTGCGTGCCATGGTTTTCTCGTTTTCGCAGCAGTTGGCCGATTGACAATCGGCCGCAGCTTGCCAAGCTGCCCCACACGGCGACGCCCTCAATCAGACGTCGCTGAGGAAGGTCTTGAGGCGCAGGCTGCGGCTGGGGTGGCGGAGTTTACGGAGGGCTTTCGCTTCAATCTGGCGGATGCGCTCGCGGGTTACCCGGAAGTTGAGGCCGACCTCTTCGAGAGTGTGTTCGCTGCCGTCATCAAGGCCGAAGCGCATCCGGATGATTTTTTCTTCGCGGGGCGAGAGGCTCTTGAGGACTTCGGCAGTCTGCTCGTTCAGGTTCAGGTTGATCATGTGCTCGGAGGGCGAGACGTGGGCCTGGTCGACGATGAAGTCTCCGAGGTGGGACTCATCCTCTTCGCCAACGGGGGTTTCGAGCGACACGGGTTCCTGAGCGACGCGCATGACGCGGCGAATCCTGTGGACTGGCAGTTCCATGCGTTCTGCCAGTTCGTCGTTAGTCGGTTCGCGGCCCAGCTCCTGGACCATCACCCGAGAGGTTCGGATCAGCTTGTTGATGGTCTCGATCATGTGCACCGGGATGCGGATGGTGCGGGCCTGATCGGCGATGGCGCGGGTGATGGCCTGGCGAACCCACCAGGTGGCGTAGGTGGAAAACTTGTAGCCTCGGCGGTATTCAAACTTTTCGACGGCCTTCATGAGGCCGATGTTGCCTTCCTGGATGAGGTCAAGGAACTGGAGGCCACGGTTGTTGTAGCGCTTGGCGATGCTGACGACGAGGCGGAGATTGGCTTCGATGAGTTGCTGGCGAGCGGCATCGGCCTGGCGCTCGAAGCGCATAACGAGTTCGAAAGCCCGGCGGAGTTCGGTGGCAGGCGACGCGTACTCGGTTTCCAGGTCCTGGAGGTTCCGTGTGAGTTGCTTTTGTTCGCGGCGGAGGTCCTGGTGTTTGGTGCCGAGGTTGCTGCCTGTGGCTTCGAGGACGCGCTGGTTGCGTGCGAGACGCTGTTCGAGAGGCCGGAGGCTGTCAACCGCGTGGCGCAGTTTGGCGATCAGGGCGAGGACGGCAGAATGCTGGAACCGAATGCTACAGACGAGGCGAGAGATGGCGACTGCCTGCCTGCCGAGTT
>RGPS01000053.1 GCA_010084195.1 Terriglobia bacterium | reverse complement strand
GGAACTTTCGGGGCGGCTTTTTCGGGTAAAGGCAGGCAGCCTGTGAGGCTTGCGTGGCTACACCCGGATTGTCTGAATGCGGCCTGGCTGGAACCGAACGACCATGCTGTCTACGTGTTTGACGACCAACAAATCGACGCCGACGGCTGGGGTATCAAGCGTATCCTGTTTGTCTACGAAACTCTGCTGGAGCTGCCCGTTGAAATCCATCGCGGACCCACTGTGGAGATTCTCGCCACGCTGGCCAGAAGCTGTGAAGGTATCGTCACGGTGGATTCACCCGACCCGTGGCTGCGCGGCCGAATCGCGGAGCTCCGGCAGGTCGTATCGGTGGAAGTGAAACCAGGCCCGGTCTTCGTGGAACTGGATGGTGCCGTTCCTCGAAACCATACGGGGGAGCTGAAGCGCTTTTCCCGCTATTGGGCCAAAGCGGAAAGGAAGCTGTTGGCATGAGATACGAGGTGGTCTGGTTCAAGCGCGATCTGCGCCTGAGGGATCATGCGCCGCTCGCGGAAGCCGCGCAGCATGGCGCCGTTATTCCGCTCTATATTGTCGAGCCGGGTTTACTTGCCCAGCCGGACTTCGACCCCTGCCACTGGACTTTCGTTCAACGCTCGCTTGCGGAGTTACGCGAGGGACTGGCCAGGAGAGGCCAGCCGCTGGTGATTCGCCAGGGGGACGCCGTGCGCGTGTTGCATGAGCTTCATCAGTCGCATCCCATCGGGCGTATTTGGTCGCACGAAGAAACCGGCAACGGGTTCACCTATGCGAGGGATCGGGCCTTGGCGAAGTGGGCGAGGGCGCAAGGCATTGAGTGGCGCGAAACTCCCAACGGCGGCGTGGTGCGGCGGTTGGCATCGCGGGATGGCTGGTCGCGCTTGTGGGAGAGCCGGATGGCGGCTCCGCTTGTGACGGACGTGCGGGCGCTCCGGCCAGTCGCGATTTCTGCGGGTCCACTGCCCCTCGGTTCCGAACTCGGTCTCGCGCCGGATCGCCGGCCCCTAGCGCAACCGGGCGGCGAAGGAGCCGCGCATGCCATGCTGGACACATTTCTGGCCGAACGGGGCCATCGTTATCACCGGGAGATGTCCTCGCCCGTCACTGCGTTTGAGAGTTGCTCCCGGCTCAGCCCGCACCTGGCTTACGGAACAATCTCCACGCGGCAGGTAGTGCAGCGGCTGCGCAGCCAGATCGCCGACACAGAAGACAAAGAGCTTCGCCGCGCACTGCGGGCCTTCGATGCCCGGCTGCACTGGCGCGACCACTTTATGCAAAAGCTGGAAGACGAGCCAGCCATTGAATTTCACAATTTCGTTCGAGGCTTCGATGGCCTGCGGGAAAACGACCACGACGCGGAGCGGTTCGCGGCGTGGGCCGAGGGGCGCACCGGCTATCCCATGGTTGACGCGTGTATGCGCTGCCTGGCTCAAACCGGCTGGATCAATTTCCGTATGCGTGCCATGCTCATGTCGTTTGCAGCCTATCATCTGTGGCTGCACTGGCGGCCTGCAGGGTTGCATCTGGCACAGCTGTTTGTCGACTACGAACCCGGCATTCACTGGAGCCAGTGCCAAATGCAATCCGGGACTACGGGTATCAACACGATCCGCATTTACAATCCCGCAAAGCAACTGCTGGATCACGACCCCGAGGGGACTTTCATTAGCGCCTGGGTTCCGGAATGGAATGTGGGCTCAGGAGAGTATGCGGAGCCCATAGTGGAGCATACGAGCGCAGTGAAGTCAGCTCGTGCCCGGCTGGCGCAATTCCGGGCACGAGCAGGTGTCCGCGGTGAAGTTCAGGCCGTTACGAAAAAGCACGGAAGCCGGAAGCGTCCGGCGAGGCAGGGCAGCAGACGGGCTGCGAAGCCCGCTCAACAAACGCTGTTCGATGCCTCGTGAAAGGCACCTCCACTCTACAGCAGGAGTTACAAATGAACCGATCGGGAACAATGGAAGTATTACGGTGTGCAGGCGAATCCTGTGCCACGATCTCTCACGCTGCAGAAGATCAGCCTGAGGAAGGGAATCAGATATGCCAGGTACTCTAGCTGTTATCGCCCAGACTGTGTCAGCCACTCTTTTTGCGGGGTATGGGGTCCATGCTGTCTTCTCAGCAAGCATGGTGGCAGAGTTCAAACGCTACGGCCTGGGTCGTTTCCGGGTGCTGACGGGCCTGTTACAGGTTGCAGGCAGCCTCGGTATCATTGGCGGCCAGTTTTACCATCCGCTGCTTGTGATCTCCGCCGGCGGCTTGACGGTGATGATGGCGCTGGGGGTGATGACCCGCGTGAGAATCAAAGACCCGCTTTCCGCAGCGTTCCCGGCATTCGCGCTTGCGGCTATGAACCTGTTTATATTCCTCGCTGCGCTTTGAGGCGGATCAGACAATCAAAGCCGAGCAAATGATGACGCAGAACGTGAGCATGAACAGTGCGGGCACGGACTTCTTCACAGGATCGCCGATCTTCAGGTGCATCGCCAAGGCGCCTACCATCAGAGTGCCAATGCCAAAAGCGGCAGGAAGCACAACGGGCTGAAACCAGATTCCTGCTATCAGACAGAGTGCGCCTGATAGTTTGAGGGCGCCAACAAACCAAGTGAACCAGCCTGGAAGCCCGTAGGCAGCGAATTCTTCCGGCATGGAGCGGGCCTGGCCTCCACGGTAGGCGGTAGTGCTGTTGAAGCGGAGCAGCCAGACATTCAGGAGGCCCAGCGCGACGATGATCTGGAGCAGGGTGATTGTAGTTTTCATGTTTTTGTGAGGTGGCAGATTTGGAGTAACATTCCCTTTGATGCCTCCGCGGGGTCGGCTGTGGCGCAAATAGCGGGTTCAATTCGAAAAATGACACAGTACCGCCGTGGCAAAGCTACGAGATTAGCCGTTTCAGGGTATCCCGCGAACCAGGCCAGAAACAGTGGTGGAGCGATGCTGGACAAGCGCCTCTGATAAAACGTACACCATTACGGCAGACGGGGTCATCAATATGGCTGAGAAGAGTAACTCTCCCCAACGTAACGAAAGGTGGAAAGAACGATGTATTCCCCGACGATGCCATGTACAGCAATGATGATGTGGATGCGTCCCATGAGGCGCATGATGTCGGCCGCCTGCAGGCCTCCCGTTTCAACCCCCGCGTCAAATGGAGCAACGAGAGAAATGCCGACTGCGGCGGCTTCGACAACTCCCGCTGACATAATTGACACCGCGCTGGCTGCTGGTTCCTTCAACAAGCTGACCTCGGCCGTCATCGCCAGCGGACTTGGCCAGACGCTGAAGAGCTCAGGCCCGTTCACAGTTTTTGCCCCCGGCGACGCAGCCTTCGCGCAACTGCCGGCTGGCGCGCTGACCGACTTACTGAAACCCGAAAACCAGGAGCGCCTGAAGGCCCTCCTGACGTTTCATGTAGTACCAGGTCGTCTGTCCGCCTCAGACCTCGCGAACGTTCAAGCTTTGACGACGGTGAGCGGCAAGTCCCTCCCGGTGCGGGTGGAGATCTCAGGGCTGGCCGGGTCGGAGTTTCGTGGCATGCTGCAAGTGAATGGCGCCCGGGTAGCGAGGGCGGACATCGCCTGTACAAATGGTGTCATCCATGTAATTGATCGGGTGTTGATTCCGGCAGAGTAGCGGAACTCAGCGGGATTGCTAATCCGGGTGACGGTAATTGACGAAAGGATGACATGACTGAAACTATGACGACGGAAGTAGCGGGAGCCGCGAATGGCGAACGAGCTGTTACGGATGCGCTGCGGATCTTTGCCGGTGTCCGCAACGGCACGATGCGTGCGGTTGCCAGCCTCACCGAAGAACAGGCTGGATTCCGACCCAATAGTAAGGAATGGTCGGTGGCACAGATCCTGGACCATCTTTTGCTGACAGAAGGTTTGTACCGGACCCAGATGAGCCGCATGGTGGACCTGGCACGGCAAGGAAGAAGCTTGAATATTGACGTCAGTCTCAGTGAAGTGGATCTCAGTCTGCCGTTCATTCCCAAGGCGCTGATGCCCCTGATGGCACTGCCTCTCACGATGATGAATATGTTCGTGCCGCAGGTGTTGCGGGAGACTGTGCTGCGCTTCCCCGTCATGAAAGCGAAGAATCCGAAGATCTCGGAACCCGCGGCGGCGAAGTCGATTTCTCTTCTGCGAGAAGAACTGGCAGCAGCTCTCGGGCAGACGGAGGCGTGTTTTGCGGGGACCTTGCCGACGAACGCTTCGCGGGTGACGGTGAGTCATCCGGTGTTCGGACGCAACACGATCGCCAACGTCTTCGGATTAATGGCGGCGCATGAAGAAAGGCATGGCTCTCAAATCAACAGCCTGCTGCGAGACCCCGCATTTCCGGCCGGGGGCAGGTTTTGACATTGAAGCGGCACTGCCCAGCGCTTTCTAATTTTAAGAAATTTTAAGAGGAGATTTCATGTTTGCTAAAGGTGATGTTCTGATTTTGTTGGCAGCGTTTCTTTCACTGCTGTTTTCAATTGCATTGTGGTTCGGATTCGGCATGACGGCCAACAAAGACGCTGGCGTCTTCGTCGGCCTATGGGTACCTTCGATTCTCAGCGTGGGCGTCTACTTTCAGGTAGTGGCGGGGCGGCGCTGAGTGGCCGATACCACGATTTTTGCGGTAGGCGTTTTCACTTTCCTTCTGCTGGCCGGCGGACTGGCCTTCACTGTTTATCAGGTCCCGCGGCTGTATCGTAAAACCGACGATAAGCCGTAATCCCCCACGAGTAACATCCGGGGCCGGGACGATACGAAAACCAGGCAGAAAGACAATTACATGGATTCCACAGATGTGGTAATTATTGGAGCCGGCCTGGCGGGGCTGAGTTGCGCTCGTGAGTTGACCAGAGCGGGGGTTTCCTGCCTGTTGCTGGAAGCTTCGGATGGTATCGGGGGCCGCGTGCGAACCGATCTCGTGGAGGGTTTTCTTCTGGATCGCGGTTTTCAGGTTTTGTTGACCGCCTACCCGGAGGCCCGTCGCGAGCTTGACTATCAAAAACTCGACCTTCGCGCCTTTGAACCGGGTGCACTGGTGCAGTTGGGAGGTCGGTTCGCACGGCTTAGCGACCCCTGGCGCAGGCCCGGGCAAGCCCTGAGTGCGCTGCTCTCAGAGGTTGGTACGCTCGCCGACAAACTGCGCATCGCGAAACTGCGTTGGAGCGTGTGCCACGGAGCTGTTGACGACCCTTTCCACCAGGCCGCAGTCCCCACGCTGGACTTCCTTCGTGATACCGGTTTCTCTGATGGAATGGTTGAGAAATTCTTCCGGCCCTTCCTGGGAGGCATTTTTCTGGAGCGGGAGTTGCAGACCCCGAGCAGCATGTTTCGGTTTGTCTTTCGGATGATGGTTCAGGGTGATACCGCTATCCCAAGCCTGGGAATGCAGAAGATTCCGGCCCAACTGGCTGAGTCTTTGCCACACGGCACCATTCGTACGGGGTGCGCGGTGGAAGCCATCGGCCCGAACAGAGTTCGGCTGCGTAGCGGGGGCGACATTCAGGCGAAGAAGATTGTTGTCGCGACCGAAGGCCCAGAAGCAGCTCGTCTGCTGGACCAGACTCCTCATGGATCAAGGAGCGTCATTTGCCTGTACTTTGCGACGGAACAGCCACCGGTGACGGAGTCTGTCCTCGTTCTGAACGGCGAAGGCACTGGCCCCATCAATAATTTGTGTGTGCCCAGCCTTCTGTCGCCAGCTCTCGCGCCCTCGGGAGCGGCGCTGGTATCGGTCACGATCCTCAACCATGGCAATTTGACCGGCGAACAACTGGAAAGTTGCACCCGTTATCAGCTGGTGCGGTGGTTTGGCGCAGATGTGCGGAGATGGCGCCTGCTGCGGACTTATCGCATTCCGCACGCACAGCCCGAGCCCGCTGTCGCGCTGCCCAGGCGCGCGCCCGTCGTGGCTCCGGATTTGTATGTGTGCGGTGATCACTGTATGCATGCCTCCATTGAGGGGGCGATGGTGTCGGGCAGGAAAACTGCGGAACGCCTTGCAGCGGATCTGGGTAAAGCAAGGCCCGCAGTGTACCCGGACCACCCCGGACCCGCCTGTGAGTGAGACTTTAACCAGCCTGCTTCTGCTGGCGAATCTGAGTTCCAGCCTCGTGATGACGGGGCTCATATGGTTCGTGCAGATTGTTCACTATCCTCTCTTCGCGAGCGTCGGCGCGGATGGCTTTTCACGCTACGAGGCGAAACACTCGCAACTCACGTCGTTCGTGGTTGGGCCGCCCATGCTGATCGAAGCCGCGACCTCTATCGCGCTGGTCTTTGCTGGACGCCACGACCCGGGACGCCACGAACTTCCGTTGTGGGCGGTGGTGGCGGGTCTCGTTCTGGTCGGGGTCATCTGGCTCTCGACAGCGATAATCCTGATACCGTGTCATGCCCGGCTGGAGGTTGGCTTCCATGGGAATACTCACCGCAGGCTCGTGAACGGCAACTGGATCCGCACGGTGGCGTGGACTCTGAGAAGTTGCCTGGCTCTTTTTCTGGTCTCGCGAGGCCCTCGATAGAAAATTTTATGTCCGGTACGGAATCAAAAGCGTCCAATCCCGATTCGCGGAAGCGGGTCGTAATCGTCGGCGGAAATTTCGCGGGCCTCACGGCGGCGACCCGGCTCTCCAGTGCCTATCAAGTCACGTTACTAGATCCTTCTCCGTGGTTTGAGTTTCTCCCCAATATCCACGAGTTGGTCTCCGGCGTGAAGAGCGCGGAGGGCCTCCGATTACCCAGGCAACGACTGCTGGAACAGGCAGGGCACCGATTCATCCAACAGGCGGCGACGGCCATTCATGCCGCTGAGCGACGCGTGGAAATGGCATCCGGTGATTCGCTCCCGTTCGATGCCTGCGTGGTAGCGACAGGCGGAATCAACAACACATACGGCGTTCCGGGGGTGGCAGAAATCGCCATGCCATTCAAGACCGTTGATGATTGCCGGAGGCTTGGAGCGCGGCTATCCGAGCTGCTTGCCGGGCATGGCCCTGTGTCGGTGGTCATTGTCGGGGGTGGTTTGGAGGGAATCGAGTGCCTGGGCGAAATTCTCCGGAGGTATCGCCACCGGGAGGGCCTCACACTTCACGTGGTGGAGGCCAACCAGCGTCTCCTGCCAGATGAGCCCTCGACACTGGATCGTCAAATCCGCGCGACCTGCAAGCGGATGCCGGTACAATTCCACACCGGCCGGCAGGTGAAGCGAGTGACCGACCGCGAGGTTGAGATCTCTGCGAATGAGAAGATCCCGTCGGACCTCACCATATGGACGGGCGGAGCCGCACCTTCCAGCTTCCTTGCGGCTGCGGGTCTTAGCAGGAATGCAGGGGAATGGGCAGATGTAAAGCCGACCCTGCAGAGTGCTTTCTTCGACAACATCTTCGTGGTGGGCGACGCGGCCAGGCTGCCGCAACCGATTGCAAAGCAGGCGTACCATGCAATGGACATGGGTGTCTGCGCGGCGGAAAATGTTGAGGCATTTCTGAGTGGTCGCAGGTTAACCTCCTTCCGACCATCGGCGGAGTTGACGCTTGTATCGTTCGGCGATCTTGACACCCACCTCATCTTCGGCGGCAATGCAGTGTCGGGTTCCGCTCTCGCGGTCGCTAAGGAAGGGGTCTATCAGATCTCGATGGCCCGGGTGGACCCACCTCGGAGCCCGATGTCGTTGTTCCAACTACAGAGCCGCGCCTGGACCGGCGGGGTGAACCTCCTCTTGCCTCGGCTTCTGTCACCTGAGGCACTGCGGTGCCTGGTAAACCTGGGCGTTAGGGGCTAATGGCATGGAGCCTGGTACAACAGAAACGGTAGTTCCACACGCCCTGGTGGTGTTTGACGGAGAGTGCAGCTTCTGTAATGGCTGGATCGACATTCTGCTGCGGCTCGATCGCAAGAATATTTTCCTCTTCGCGGCAAGCCAGTCCAGGGCGGGGGCCGCGCTCGCTTCACGCATGCATATTCCCCTTGGCGGAGTCGACTCCATCCTTGTGATCGAAGGGAACCGAATCCGTGTTAGGTCCGACGCGGTTCTCCATATCCTCCGCCTGCTCGGGCTTCCTTTCTCGCTCGCCGGAATCTTTCGGTTGATCCCGGCACGGCTTCGCGATGTGGTCTACGATTGGATTGCCCGCAATCGGACACGATGGTTCGGAAAGGCAACGGAATGCAGGGTCCCGTCACCGTCGGAACGGCATCGTTTCCTGTGAATCGCGTAGTAGACATCCATGCAGGCTGACATTGTCTCTCCTACGCCCTCTACTGATCGGTTTTGGAACTCTCGCTCTGCTTTTTGGGCAAACGAACCGCTATCGTGCGAGGGATCTCGGTATTGCGCCCGGAGTCTTTCCTGCGGGCGCACTCAATGCCATTACTGAAGTTGCGGGAGTCCGCGTGGGCCACCGGACCCTCATCGAAGGCGATTCCATACGCACCGGTGTCACCGCCATTATTCCGGCAGACGGCAATTTGTTCCAAAGTAAGATTGCGGGTGCGGTTTTCGTGGGAAATGCTTTTGGCAAGCTGGCCGGATCCACACAGGTGGAGGAACTCGGCACCATCGAAACGCCCATCGTGCTCACGAATACTTTAAGCGTAGGTACGGCCATGGAGGGCCTCATCGCCTACACACTTGGCTTGCCCGGGAATGGACGCGTCCAGTCTGTAAATGCTCTGGTGGGCGAAACGAATGATGGTGGCCTGAACGATATCCGGCGCATGCGTGCCACGCGGGACGACGTGTTGCAGGCTATTCAAGCCGCGAGATCCGGTGCGGTGACGGAAGGCAGCGTTGGGGCGGGGACAGGCACCATCGCGTTCGGGTGGAAAGGCGGGATCGGAACGTCATCGCGAAGGTTACCGAAAGAGTTCGGCGGCTATGTTGCGGGGGTTCTGGTGCAGACGAATTTTGGCGGCGTCCTCACCATGGGGGGTGCTCCGGTGGGCAAAGAGTTGGGACGCTATTCGTATAAGCCGAAAAGCGATGACGGCTCCTGCATGATTGTGGTGGCGACCGATGCGCCGCTTACTGCGAAGGATCTTCACCGTCTTGCGGCACGCGCCGTTTTTGGTCTGGGACGCACGGGGTCCTCGTACAGCAATGGCAGCGGGGATTTCGCGATCGCGTTCTCGACGTCGCCGCTGACCCGCGTGAGGCACGGTGCGACGGAGCCGCAGGCGTATTCGGCACTGCCGTCGGACGGTGTCTCACCGTTGTTCGAAGCGGTGCTCGAAGCTACAGAAGAAGCGGTCTATAATTCGTTGCTGAGTGCGACAACAATGAAATCCCGAATCGGTTCGGCAGAGGCGATCCCGATCAACCAGTTGCGCACGCTTCTGGAACGCCATGGCGTGAAGGCTCCGTACTCCTTACTCCTCTGTTAAGATTGCCTCATGTCTACTGTTCTTGTGACCGGCTGTAGTTCGGGAATCGGTTTTGCAACTGCGCTGGAACTCGCTCGGGCAGGGCATCAGGTTCTTGCCACAATGCGTCATCCTGAGCGCGCGCCGCAACTTGAGGAGTCCGCAGCAAGAGAGAAATTGCAGATCAGGGTCTTACCCCTGGATGTCGATTCTGATGAAGCCGTGAACGCGTGCTTCCAGGCCATTGCGGAACCCATCGACGTGCTGGTGAACAATGCCGGCATTGAGATCCATGGATCGGTGGAGGAATTGCCGATGTCATCCATGATCGCTGTGATGAACACGAACTGTTTCGGCGCGGTACGCTGCATCAAAGCAGTGCTGCCTCAGATGCGTGAGCGCCGATCGGGCTGCATTGTGAACGTGTCCTCGATAGCAGGCAGAATTGCGAATTCTCCCTTGAGCGCCTACTGCGCTTCCAAGTTCGCACTGGAAGCGTTCAGTGAAGCGCTCGCCGGGGAAGTGAAGCCGTTCAATATCCGGGTTGCTCTCATCGAGCCGGGTATTCAGGATACTCGCATGGCGCGCGACATCACCAAAGGACCACAGTCGATCTATCCTCAGGTGGGCCGATTTTCCGGCCTTATGCGGGCGTCGCTGGCGAATCCGATATCTCCTGATGCGTCCGCAACTGCCATCCGCCAAGTGATTGAGAACGGCACCTGGCAATTGCGTCACATGTCCGGTCCGGATGCTGCGCCGTTCGTCGACTGGAGAGCGTCGATGACTGACGAGCAGTGGGTGGACTGGAATGCTTTGAGCGATGACGCCTGGTATGAGGCGGTGCAGCGGGATTTCGGGCTGGATGCTCGTCAGGCGTAGTCAGCTGCCAGGCAGTGCGATACGGTGTTTCATGTAATTCAGGTATGTCCGGGAGTGAACACAACTGTCACCGACCACCTATGCCGTTTGACATAATACTCTGTGCGTAATATGCTATAGCTTGATCCGGTCGTTCAAATGCGAAGATACAGATTCGCTTTTTCGGGACCATATGGTTCGCCGATTTCAATCGATCGAGCGCGTTGCCCGGCGAAAGCTTTTGTACCTGCATCAGGCGAGGCGGCTGGAAGATCTGCGGGTACCGCCTGGCAATCACCTGGAATTACTCAAGGGCGACCGTGCCGGGAGTCACAGCATCCGGATCAATGATCAATGGCGCGTCTGTTTTGTCTGGCGTCAGGGCGATGCCCACGATGTTGAAATCGTCGACTATCACTAAAAGGAGATGATGATGAGGTTGCCGAAATTGCTCGATCCAATCCACCCTGGAGAAATTCTCCTTGAAGATTTCATGAAGCCGATGGGGATCAGTATCAACCAACTGGCCCGCGATCTGGATGTTCCGCCCAATCGAATCAGCACAATTGTGAACGGTGTTCGCTCAATAACGGCGGATACAGCGTTGAGGCTCGGAACCTATTTGGGTGTCTCACCGGAGACGTGGCTCGGGCTGCAGCTTGAATACGATTTGCGCCTGATACGGCAGCGCATTGGGCCGCAGATTGTGCAGAGGGTTCGTGTACGTCCTGCCGCTTGAACCTCGAAGCCCCTGGCCAAGCCGTTCAGGTGCCTGCCATTTGGAGCAAGCGACAGGCTGCCAGCGGCAGAAAAGCCAACTCAGGGGCTTGCCAATGTTGCCAGTGTCACATCGAGCCGTTTTCACACAGCGTCGCGCACTTCGACGGTCACTTGTTTACCCAAGGCAGCCAGGGCCGTCTGGATTCCATCCGGCTTCGAAGCATGTGCAGGATCGAGCATACGGCGAATCGCGCGCTCGTGAACTCCAAGGTGGCGCGCCAATTCGGAGTTCGTGATTCGCTGGTCGCGCAGAGCAAGGTAGAGCGCTAGTTTCGGTGCAAGCCAAAGGGGCACCGATACAAGGCGCTGGCCCCGCTTTGCAGTCGAGGGCGCAGGGATCTCTTCCCGACGCGACATTCGGATGGAAAGATCCGATCCCAGTGCATCAATGGCTTCTTCCATCGCCTCATGGTCATCCTTGCCATCGGTGGCGACACGCGGGAGATCGACGAACTCCATCAGGACGCGACCGTCGCTGCCTCTGGAAAATCGTGCGGGATACGTAAATGCCGACATAAGTGCACCTCACAGTTCGTGCGGATCAAGCTTCAGATCGAGGCACATTTTCGCCAGCAGGTCGCGACCGATTTCTTTCTTCCGATCCTTCAGGGTCGTGAATTCTTCGCCGAAGTACAGGCGCCCGTGGCTACCCTTGCCTTTATCGCTGACGAATACACAAACAAGCTTCCTGCGTCTGGCCAGGCGTTGAACGCGCCGCTCGAACTCCGCACCTTTGACTATTCCAGTGTCGGACAGATATGTCCGAACGTCAGGCGAGATTGCCGGGCGAACTCCACTGACAACAGAAATGTAGCGCGCATGTTCACGGCGTAATGGGCAGAAGAATCGAGTGGTGAGTTACTCCGCCGTAACCAGAAGGGCCGCCGTGCTTGCCCTTGGTTGTGGCCGCGAGTTCGAATCCCGCCGGCGTTTTGAAACTTTGCTCTCCATTGTGGAATTGAATCACTCGTGGTGCAGTCTGCTTTGGGTTCCGCAGAGAATTACAGCGGCAATCGTGACGAGCCCATGAGGAATTCGTCGACTCCCCTTGCGGCTTTGCGGCCTTCGGCGATGGCCCAGACTACAAGCGACTGGCCCCGGCGGATGTCTCCGGCGGCGAAGACTCCGGGGATGCTGGTCATGTAGTTGGCGTCGGCCTGGACGTTGCCTCGGTTGTCGAGCGAGACTCCCAGTGTGTCGAGCAGCCCCTGGCGGACCGGGCCGGTGAAGCCCATGGCTAACAGGACGAGATCGACGTCTAGTTCGAACTCCGTTCCTGCCTGGGATTCGAAAGTCGGCGGGGGGCCGACGCGGACGGCGTGGAGCTTCTTCACGTTGCCGTGTTCGTCGCCCGAGAAGCGGACGGTGGATACACCCCAGTCGCGGTCTCCGCCTTCTTCATGCGCGCTTTCGACACGCATCATGATGGGCCACGCACCGGTGTCGCCGCCGCCGATGATGACGACGCGCTTGCCGGTGGCGAGGATCTGGTCGGGGACGGTGTCTCCCTCACAGACCTTGTTGGCCTGGGGGAGGAAGTCCATCGCGTAGTGGACGCCGTTGAGGTTGCGGCCTTCCACGCCGAGGTTGCGGGGGTGTTCAGCTCCGCCGGTGAGGATGATGGCGTCAAAGTCGCGGCGGAGATCGGCTACCGCGACATTTTCACCGACGTTGGCGTTGATCTGGAATTCCACACCTTCGGCGCGCATCTGTTTCACGCGGCGGTCGATGAGGTGCTTCTCCATCTTGAAGTTGGGAATGCCGTAGCGGAGGAGGCCCCCGACACGGTCGGCCTTCTCAAATACGGTGACGTCGTGGCCGACGCGGGCGAGTTGCTGGGCGGCAGCAAGTCCGGCGGGACCGGAGCCGATGACGGCAACCTTCTTTCCGGTCTTGCTGGCGGCTAATTCGGGTACGATCCAGCCTTCATCCCATGCCTTGTCAACGATGGTCTTCTCAATATTCTTAATGGTGACGGCGGGTTCGTTGATGCCGAGGACGCAGGCGGACTCGCACGGCGCGGGGCAGATTCGCCCGGTGAATTCCGGGAAGTTGTTGGTGGAGTGCAGGACTTTGCTGGCGTCCTGCCAGCGGCCGTGGTACACGAAGTCATTCCAGTCGGGAATGATGTTGGTGACAGGGCAGCCGGTGTGGCAGAAGGGGACGCCGCAATCCATGCAGCGGGCACCCTGCTTCTTGATACTTTCTTCGGGGAAGGGCTGGTAGATTTCAAACCAGTCCTGGATGCGTTCAGCGACCGGGCGGCGACCGGGCGTTTCGCGCTGGTATTCGAGGAAGCCTGTTGCTTTTCCCATTTATGCATTCACCTGACTGGACGAAACGGAGGCGGAGGGGAGAATCGGTGCGGTTGCGGCTGCTTTCGCCTTCTGGCGTTCCAGAGCTTTGCGGAATTCGTGCGGGAAGACCTTGACGAATTTCGGGAGTATGGTGTTCCAGTTCTCCAGAATATGGCGGGCGCGGGGGCTCCGGGTGGCGTCGTGGTGCCGATAGATCATGTTCTTCAAAAGGTTGATGTCTTCCGTTTCGATGACGGGTTCGAGAGCCACGGAGGCCTTGTTGCAGCGGAAGTCCACGAACTGCCCTCGCTCGTCGAGAACGTAGGCGATACCGCCGGACATACCGGCGGCGAAGTTGCGGCCGGTCTTACCGAGAACGATGACGAGGCCGTTGGTCATGTATTCACAGCGGGTAGACCAGGATGCGGCCGCCGGAGAGGCCCTTGCCGACATAGTCGTTGGCGTCGCCTTCAAGTTCCAGGGTGACACCTTTGGCGAGGAACGCGCCGAAGCTTTGGCCAGCCGAACCGGTGAAGCGGAACTTGATGGTTTCGTCCGGCAGGCCGGCGGCACCGTGTTTGGTCGCAATGCGACCGGAGAGCATGGCACCGACGGTGCGGTGGATGTTCCTGATGGGCAGCTTGATCTCGACAGGCGTGCCGGTATCGATGGCTTCCTGGGCGTGATCGATCATCTTGTAATCAAGAGCTTCGTCGAGGCCGTGGTCCTGTTTGGTGGTGCAGCGACGGGAGACACGGGACGGTGTGGGCGGATTGTAGAGAAGCTGCGAGAAGTCGAGGCCCTTGGCTTTCCAGTGATCGACGGCTTCGCGGGTATCGAGCATGTCGACGCGACCGACCATTTCGTCCACCTTGCGGAAGCCGAGCTGGGCCATGATGGCACGGAGTTGTTCGGCGATGAAGAAGAAGAAGTTAATGACATCTTCGGGCTGGCCGGAGAACTTGGCGCGGAGAACGGGGTCCTGCGTGGCGATACCGACGGGGCAGGTGTTGAGGTGGCACTTGCGCATCATGATGCAGCCGACGGCGACGAGGGGCATTGTGGAGAAGCCGAACTCTTCGGCTCCGAGGAGGGCGGCAATGGCCACGTCGCGACCGGAGGCGAGTTTGCCGTCCGTCTGAACGCGGATGCGGCTGCGGAGGTCGTTCATGACGAGGACTTGCTGGGTTTCGGCGAGGCCGAGTTCCCACGGTGCGCCCGCATGGCGGATGGAGGTGAGGGGCGACGCGCCGGTACCGCCATCGTGACCGCTGATGAGCACGACGTCGGCGTGGGCTTTGGCAACGCCCGCGGCAACGGTGCCGACGCCGGTTTCAGCGACCAGCTTAACGGAGATGCGGGCGGTGGGGTTGACGTTCTTCAGATCGAAGATCAGCTGCGCGAGATCTTCGATGGAGTAGATATCGTGGTGAGGCGGGGGCGAGATGAGACCGACGCCGGCGACGGAGTGGCGGACGCGGGCAATAACGTCATCCACTTTGTGGCCGGGGAGCTGGCCGCCTTCGCCAGGCTTGGCCCCCTGCGCCATTTTGATCTGGAGTTCGTCGGCATTGACGAGGTAATGGGTGGTGACGCCGAACCGTCCGGAGGCAACCTGTTTGATGGCGGAGCGGCGAAGGTCGCCGTTGGCATCGCGAGTGAAGCGGGCTTCGTCTTCCCCGCCCTCGCCGGTGTTACTGCGACCGCCGATGCGGTTCATGGCGATCGCGAGAGTCTCGTGCGCTTCCTTTGAGATCGACCCGAAGGACATAGCCCCGGTGGCGAACCGCTTGACGATCTCGGTGGCGGGTTCGACGTCTTCGAGCGGGACGGGATTGCCCGGCTTGAACGTGAAGAGGCCCCGGAGGGTGCAGAGCGCGCGGCTTTGCTCGTCAACCGTGTCTGTGTACTCCTGGAAGGTTTTGAAATTGTTGGTGCGAACCGCCTGCTGCATCTTGCTGATCATGGGCGGATTGAGCAGGTGAAGTTCGCCGCGGACGCGGTAGGCATAGTTGCCACCGACGGGCAGTTCGGTGTCACCTTCGAGAGGCGACTCATAGGCGGACGCGTGCTTCATCTGGGCTTCTTTAGCGAGAATATCGAGACCGACGCCTTCGATGCGGCTGGCGGTGCCGGTGAAGTACTTGTTCACAAGCTCGCTGTTGAGGCCGATGGCTTCGAAGACCTGCGCGCCGCGATAGCTTTGCAGGGTAGAGATGCCCATCTTGGAGAAGACCTTGAGGAGTCCCTTGTTGATGGCCTTGATGTAGTGATACTGGGCCTTTTCGGCGGTGACACCGTCGGGCAGGCGACCGCGCAGAGCGAGGTCTTCCATGGTCTCGATAGCGAGGTAGGGGTTGATAGCGCTGGCACCGTAGCCGATGAGGAGCGCGTAGTGCATCACTTCGCGGGGTTCGCCGGATTCGATCAGCAGCGCAACCTGGGTCCGGGAACCCTCACGAATGAGGTGGTTGTGGACGGCGGTTAGCGCGAGGAGGCTGGGAATGGGCGCGTATTTCTCGTCGACGCCGCGGTCCGAGAGAATCAGAATGCTGTAGCCGGCCTTTACGGCGAGCGACGCCCGGCGGCAGACGCCATCGAGAGCTCGTTCCATAGCCTTTTCGCCGTCATCGACGGGGAACATGGTGGGCAACGTGGTGGCGAGGAAGTCGCCCTGGGAGACGCGGCGCAGCTTTTCGATTTCGCGATTGCTGACGATGGGGTGCGGCAGTTTCAGGGTGTGGCAGTGCTGCGGGGTTTCGGCCAGGATATTGCGCTCGGTACCGATGTAGCTGACGAGCGACATGACCATCTCTTCGCGGATGGGATCGATGGGCGGGTTGGTGACCTGGGCGAAGAGCTGCTTGAAGTAGTTGAAGAGGGGCTGGGCCTTGTCCGAGAGACAGGCGAGAGGCGTGTCAATACCCATCGAGCCCAGTGGCTCTTCGCCGTTGGAGGCCATCGGGGTCATCAGGACCCGGACGTCTTCATCGGTGTAGCCAAAGGCACGCTGGCGACGAATGATGGTGGCGTGATCGGAGCCATGGACTTTGAACGGCTCGGGGAGCTGGTCGAGAGTGACCTGATTTTCCTTTAGCCAGTCGCCATAAGGTTGCCGGGAGGCGAGATTGTTCTTCAGCTCGTTGTCGGACACGATGCGACCTTCCAGAAGGTCGATCAGGAACATTTTGCCGGGCTGGAGGCGGCCCTTGAGCCGGACATTTTCCGGCTTGATGGGGAGGACACCGGTTTCGGAGGAAAGCACGACCATATCGTCATGGGTGACGACGTAGCGCGCCGGGCGGAGGCCGTTGCGGTCGAGGGTAGCACCGATGACGCGGCCATCCGTGAAGGCGATAGCGGCGGGGCCGTCCCACGGTTCCATCAAAGAGCAGTGGTACTCGTAGAAGGCCTTCTTACTGTCATCCATGTGAGGATGGCCATCCCAGGCTTCGGGGATAAGCATCGCCACGGCATGGGGGAGGCTTCGACCGGCCTGAACGAGGAGTTCGAGGCCGTTGTCGAAGGCTGCGGAATCGCTGCCGTTGGGCTGGATGATAGGGTGCAGCTTTTTAATCTCGTCGCCGAAGAGGGGCGACTGGAGGATCGGCTGGCGGGCATTCATCCAGTTGATATTGCCCTTGACGGTGTTGATTTCACCGTTATGGGCGACATAGCGGAAGGGATGTGCAAGCTGCCACGTGGGGAAGGTATTGGTGGAGAAACGCTGGTGGACGAGGCAAATGGCGCTCATCACATCGGGGTCTGCCAGTTCTTTGTAGAACTTCGCGATTTGCGGGGCGAGCAGGAGCCCCTTGTAGATGATGGTCCGGCAGGAGAGCGACGGGATGTAGAACATGCCCCGATTCGGGATGTCCTTTTCTGAGCCGACGGCGGTTTCGCAACACTTGCGAACCAGGTAGAGTTTGCGCTCGAACTCGTCGGACGGCATGCCGCTATGCCCGGGGCTGACGAAGATCTGCTGGATGTAGGGCTGGGAGGCGCGGGCGACGCGACCGATGGCGTCCACGTCGAGAGGCGTATCCCGCCAGCCGAGGAAGGTGAGGCCTTCGCTGGCAATGACGCGTTCGACAATGCCTTCAGTGATAAGGCGCTCATGGCGCTCCACCGGCATGAAAACCATACCGACGCCGTATTCGCCTTCGGGCGGGAGGGTGAAGCCGAGGTCGCGGGTTTCGCGGGCGAAGAACTTGTGGGGAATCTGGATGAGCACGCCGGCGCCGTCACCGGTTTCCGGGTCGCAGCCACAGGCACCGCGGTGGGTCAGATTGATGAGAATCTGGATGCCCTTTTCGATGATGTCGTGGGTCTTGACGTTCTTGATATTGGCGACAAAGCCGATCCCGCAGGCATCGCGCTCATTGGCGGGATCGTAAAGGCCCTGCGCTGCGGGGAGGCCGTTGGCGTTGAACGGAATACCGCTGATTTCGTCGTCGGGGACGTATTGTGGTGCCTGATTCATATTGCCTGCCCTTTGAAGTTCGAAAGCTTGCCCCTGCAGATGTTGGGGGACAACGCCGGAAGTTACCATAGTACCAGCCGGGTAGTTATTATGCAATCAAAATTTGCAGCACTTGCAATATTTGAAATACTTATGTTAACTTGATTGAAGTGTTTTTTGACGATTGCAAACTATTTAGAGATGTTGCCCACAGCCGCAGCCTGAGTAAGGCGGCCCAGCAGAGCAACATCAGCCAACCGGCCGCCACGCAGCGCATCCACGAAATGGAACGGCGTGCGGGAACTGGCTTATTGGACCGCTCGACCAGACCCCTGGGCCTGACGGCTGCGGGGAAGATATTTGCCGAGCTTTGCCGGGATGTGCTGCGGCGCGAAGAAGCGTTCACGACGCAACTGGAAGACCTGGTCGAGTCGCTGGAGGGGTCGGTTCGGGTGGCGTCGATTTATTCAATCGGGCTTTCCGAGATGGCACGGTTGCGGGAGGAGTTTCTGAAGGCAAACCCGCGCGCGACGCTACAAATTGAACTGTTGCGCCCCGACAAAGTTTACGAGGCGGTGGAGGCGGATCAGGCGGATCTGGGGTTCATTAGTTACCCGGAGCACCGGCGGGATCTGACGATCATCGACTGGCGGGAAGAGCGGATGACGCTGGCGGCGTATCCTGGGCATCGTTTGGCAGGACGCACGATGGTGGAGCCATCGGATCTGGCGGGCGAGACGTTTATCGCTTTCGATGAAGAGGTCATCATTCGGAAAGAACTGGACCGGTTCTTTAAGGAGAACGATGTCGAGGTATCGATTGCGATGCAGTTCGATAACATCCAGTCGATTAAGGAAGCGGTGGCACAGGGTGGCGGGGTGAGCATTTTACCGGAGCGGACGATGCAGGCGGAGATTGAGCAGAAGAGGTTGGTTTCGATTCCGCTGCATGCTCCGAAGTTGTTAAGGCCGGTAGCGATTATTCATCGGCGGAAGAAGAAGTTCAATCGGGCCGGGCGGGAGTTTTTGAAGTTAGTTACGGAGTAAAAGGGGACTGTAGTTGATACACGTTGATACATTTATTGGTAGCATCGTAATGCTATGGCAAACAGGGCAACTCTCCGGGTGCAGAAATGGGGCAACAGCCTTGCCGTACGAATTCCCTCGTCGGTGGCGAGGTCAGTCGGCTTTGAAGCTGGCCAGCCAGTCGAGATTTTGACTCAGGATTCCGCGCTGGTGGTGACAGCTGTGGGAGACCGCCAGCTGTCACTATCGCAAAAGCTGGCTTTGTTTGACCCCGGACAGCATGGTGGCGAGCACAGGGCTTCGAGGCCGGTTGGCAGGGAAGTCCTCTGAAATGGCATTGAAGGGGCCCTGGGTACCAGACCGCCGGGATATGATCTGGATCGACTGCAACCCGGAAGCAGGGCGTGAGATGCGGGACGTTCACCCTTTTCTGGTACTGTCGCCAAAGGTATTTAATGAGCGCACCGGCATCGTAATTGGCCTGCCGATGACTACGGCGGCTTTCAATGAAACGAATCCGTTCGCCATAAAATACGTCGGACCGGGGCGGAAGGCCAGCTATGTTTTGGGGCATCAGCCAAAGTCGTTTGACTGGCGGATGCGTGCCGCTAAGCCTCATCCGTGGAAGCAGGTGCCGGAGGATCTGTTTACCCGGGCGTGCGAGACGCTGAATCAGATCATCGACGTCGGAACGTAACGGGAATGCGGTAAGATCCGGGCATGAGGATTTCCTTCGCCGCCATCGCGACCCTTGCCTTTTTGCTTGTCTCCGAGGCTTCGGCGCAACGAGGACCTTTTACCAGTCCGCAGGCGGTGGTGAAACAGTCGATTGGCGGTACGGAGTTCCAGGTGGACTACTACGCTCCTTCCATGCATGGCCGCAAAGTGATGGGGGGACTGGTTCCTTATGGCGAAGTTTGGTGCACCGGTGCGAACATTGCCACGGGGTTCACTTTGGGCGCCGACATCCAGATGGGTGGCCTGAAGATGCCAAAGGGCGAGTACAGTATCTGGACCCTCCCGAACGCTCAGGAGTGGATGCTCATCATCAACAAAGAAACGGGACAGTTTCACCTGAACTACAACGTTTCCCTCGACTTTGGCCGAACGAAGATGGAATTAAAGACGTTGCCCGACGCAGTGGAAACGTTCCGTGTGGAACTTCGCGATGAAGGCGGGAAGAAGGGTCGGTTGGTCCTGCTGTGGGAAAACACTGAGGCTTCGATGCCGTTTACGGTTCTGCCGTAAACGGGGAGGTCAAATCACTGCCATGTGTCGGCGGCTGCCGGGGCGACGTTTACCGACAGCGTGACGGTGGCGGGATGGTCGCAGCTTGTTGGTGGCGTAGGCAGTGGCAAGCAGCAGCAGGCCGAACAGCGCGGAGCCTTCGAGAAGGGCTCTGTCTTCAGGCTCTAGCGGGGTGCCGAAATCATCGACGGCCTCCTCAACGGCGAAGAAGCCGTGGGGCGGTACGGAGGTGGCGATGCAGTGGCCCTGCTCTTCGCGAATGGCGATGAGCGGCTGGTCAATGTCGTCGATGATGGTTCGATGCAGTGCGGGTCGTGTGTAACTGCCGCAAGCCGAAACAGTTGGGATGAGTAGCTGGTTTGGTTGGACGCCGGGCTTCTGGGGCAGATCGAGCGGCGTGGCCTGAGCAAGTGCGACGGCCACAAGCCCGGCGAGGAAAGACCTTCCGGTTTTCACTGAGTATAGATATATAGTGCGAACAGCGGCGGAAATTCGCAGGTGTGGAAAAAAATATCGCGCTTGCCGGATTCGTGCAGAGAGCGGCAAGGCCGAAGATCGGCTCCTGTCGTCTCCTTAGGAAAGACCGAGGAATGCGGTGAGGGCTTCGTCCACCGCTCGCATCTCGGTGGCGTGTATCGCGCCAAAACCACAGCGAATTCGGCGCTTGTCAATGGACCGAACATGGTCAACGAGCGCCCATGAAGCCTTCGTGAGTCCGCTCGTGCCCGGTTTCAGGGCGGGGTAGAGCAGTCCGTCACCTGCGGTGCCGGTGACCGGTACGATACACAGCGCGGGAAATCGCTGGTCCAAGACAACATCCGGATCGCTAACCACAACGCAGGGTCGGGTACCCGCTTGGTCATGCCCGAGGGTTGGGGCGAGGTCGACCAGAATGATCGACCCTCGACGGAGTTTCACTCGGTGCCCTCAATCCAGCCCGTCCCGGCGACCCACCGAATTGGCGTCCCGGCCGTGTGATCAACCAGACCCTCTGCGTCCTCAGCAGGTAGTGCGCGAACCCAGGAGTCGAAACCCAATTCCGCAGTGGTCAGGCTGTCGGGATGCGGATTGTCGAGAGAACGCCTCAACTCGGCTCGACGCCGGAGCTCCAATTCGTGTCGCACAGCGTCAGCGACAAACCTGCTGCGGTTGTTTTCGAGCCGATCAATCTCCCGGACGAGGGCATTCGGCAGAGTGACGGTTACGCGTTCAACCTCAGATCTTTTCATACTCTCAGTATGATATTTGCAGTCTCGGCAAGGACACGAGCTATCTGTTTTGCGGGAAGCCGAGGTTCACGGCGCTGGTGGACGGGTCGGGCCAACGGCTGGTGATGACCTTGTTTCTGGTGTAGAACTTGATGCCTTCGGGGCCATACATGTGGAGGTCGCCGAAGAGCGAGGCCTTCCAGCCGCCGAAGCTGTGGAACGCCACGGGCACAGGAATCGGGACGTTGATGCCGACCATGCCGACTTCGACTTCCATCTGGAACTGGCGGGCCACGCCGCCATCGCGAGTGAAGATGGCAACGCCGTTGGCGAACGGGTTGCTGTTGATCATGTTCAGCGCTTCTTCGTAGGTTTTAACGCGGGCGACGTTGAGGACCGGGCCAAAGATCTCGTCGTTATAGCAGCGCATACCGGGCTTCACGTTGTCGATGAGCGAAGTGCCGAGGAAGAAGCCGGGGCTGTTTGAAATCGGATGTTCGCGGCCATCAACGGTAACGGTGGCTCCGTCTTCCTTCGCGGAATCCATGTACCCGGCGACCTTGTCGCGGTGCTCGCGGGAGATGAGCGGGCCCATTTCACTCGTCGGATCACTGCCAGGGCCGACTTTGATCTTTTCCATGCGCTCGCGGATGGCGGCGATGAGGGGGTCGGCGACGGAATCGACGGCGACCAGCACGGAGATGGCCATGCAGCGTTCACCGGCGGAGCCGAAACCTGCGGAGACGGCGGCATCGGCAGCCATGTTGATGTCGGCGTCGGGGAGGACGACCATGTGGTTCTTCGCGCCGCCGAGAGCCTGAACACGCTTGCCGTTCCTGGTGCCGGTTTCGTAGATGTACTTCGCGATCGGGGTGGAGCCGACGAAGCTGATGGCCTTGACGTCGGGGTGGTTCAGGAGGCCATCAACCGCGACTTTGTCACCCTGCAAAACGTTGAAAATGCCGGGAGGAACGCCGGCTTTCAGGCAGAGTTCGGCGAGAATGAGACCTGCGGAGGGGTCCTTTTCGGAGGGCTTCAGGATGAAGGCGTTGCCGCAGGCGATGGCGTTGGGGAACATCCACATCGGGACCATGGCCGGGAAATTGAAGGGCGTGATGCCGGCGACGACGCCATGAGCCTGGCGGAGCTGGAGCACGTCAACGCCGCGGCTGACCTGTTCGGAAAACTCACCTTTGAGCAGGGTGGGGATACCGCAGGCGAATTCGATACATTCGAGACCGCGGGCCACTTCGCCGAGAGCGTCGGGCACGGTCTTGCCGTGTTCTGCGCTGATGGCTTCCGCGATGCGGCGACGATTCTGGTCGACCAGTTCACGGAGTTTGAAGAGAATTTCGGAACGTTTGGAGACGGGGGTGTCACGCCAGGCGGGCCAGGCAGCTTTGGCGTTTGCCACTACGGCGTTGACGTCGGCTTCATTCGCAAAGCCGACATGGGCCTGTGCTTCCCCGGTGGCGGGGTTCCAGACAACGCCGGAACGCCCGGAAGTGGCGGGAATGGCTTGTCCGCCGATGAAATGATTGATGGTCTTGATTTCTGTTTCAATGGCGATCATGTTCGTTTAGCTCCGAAGAATCCAAGCTACTGTTTTATCAGCAAGCGTGTCGAGGGCGCGGGCGGACAGGATGAGAAAAGTATTTTGGCGGGCTACGTCCCCGCCTTCGGGACCTTTTCGCTTCCCTAAGCATGAACAATTTTATGTGCCGGGCAACCGGCATTAAATTGCTGTGTCTGGCATCGACGTTATCGGCGCTGACGCAGGGGTCCGCCGGTGAGCCGCCGTTGCTCGGACAGGCACTTGTTAAGGCGGTGATCGGGCTGGCGAGGGATGGTGAGGCGCTGATTGCGGAAACGCAAAAGCTCGACGGTAATGTCGATTCAGCCGTCGTCGTCGGAGCGACCTGCACGATGAAGAAGCGCGATGACTGGCTAGCCGAGGAACGAAAGGGGCTTGCTGTGATGCGGAGTCAGGTAGAGGTATTCAAGCGGGCTGCGAGCAAGATCAAGCCCCGCCCGGCGGAGTTGACGGAGCGTTTGGCAGCTTTTCGCAAACTCACTAAGGAACACCCGTAAGCTGGCGACAATCCCATTGCGGGAATCGAGATTCTGCTCGAGGCGGCGGAGGGCAATGTAACGGCCTCCGAGAGGTTAATCGACGCAACTCTGGACCAACTAAGCGATGGTATCGCCAAGCTTGAAGGTGCGGACTACGCGACGGCAAAGCGGTGCTCACTGTGATTGCCCTGCGAATGATGGTCGGAACTATTCTCCTGCTGGCGGGCGCTGTTCAACCAATACGGGCACAAATGCCGTCTCCGCCCCCAACCGGACAGGATCTGGTGTGGTCCACAGTCGCATTTCGCACTGTTGTCATGTACTTCCTGAACCAGGAATTGGTGTTGTCACCGCGCATCACGGCGGCGGTCGGGATGAAGGACAATGCGGCAAAACGCCGCGAGCAACGGGCGCTCCAAAAAGAGATGCCGGACCTGGACCGGCTGAAGAAGTGGGGCGAGGCGCTTGAGAAGCAGGTGAGCCAAAACCCACCGTCGGCCACTAATGTAACGGCTGGGGCCGCAGAGATTCTACAGCAGGCCAATGAGTTGCTGAAGACAGCGGCGGAGTTCCGCAAGCTTCTCGAACTGTAGTTCAGACGGGCAACACGGCAAAAATCGGGAGGCCGGAACCGGGGTCATCGACCGTGGTGCCGGCCTTTTGTTTCTGCGGGCTTAGATGGTGGAGAGAATCCTGTCGACAGTCTTATCAGCCAGCCGGTCGAGCGCGCGGATGGCCTGGATGAGGTGGTCTTCGCGCGTGTCCTCAATCTTGTTGTGGCTGATGCCTTTCAGGGACTGGACGAACATCATTACCGTCGGGATTCCGGCGCGCGAAATTTCAGCAGCGTCGTGGAGTGGGCCGGAGGGGAGCACGTGGGTTTGGCCTGCGATTTCCTCGGTCGCCTGGCGGCAAAGTTCTATGAGGTCGGGGTGGAACGGAACGGGTTCAATGCCCCAGATGCGAGACCATTCGGCGGTGCAGCCTTCTTCTGCAGCGAAGCGGTGGCTGGCTTCCTGGGCTTCCGAATACATTTGAGCGAGGATGCCGGCGTCGAGGTCGCGCTGGTCGAGAGTGGTTTCACAGCGCCCCACAACGGCCGTGACGATGCCAGGAAAAGTTTTCACGGAGCCCATGGTGCAGACGGCATCGGGGTGGCGGCGGGCGATGGTGCGGATTTCGAGTGCCAGTTTCGCTGCGGCGGCGAGGGCATCGCGCCGGGCGTTCATCGGTGTGGAGCCCGAGTGGGCTTCCTGACCGTGGAAGGTGATGGCGTGGCGCTCCACGCCCTTGGTGCCGAGGACGACTCCCAGAGGCAGGCCGAGAGCTTCGAGGACAGGGCCCTGCTCGATATGGAGCTCGAGGTAGGCGGCGGCGTTCTTTAGTTCCGCGGAAGATTCGGGAAATTGGTCGAGAGGGAAGCCGCAGCGGGCGACGGCGTCTTCGAGGCGAATTCCGTCGCGGTCTGTCTTGTTGCGGTCGGCGTCGAGAGAGTGGGTTCCGGCGGCAGCGGAGGAGCCGAGGAGGCTGCGACCGAAGCGTGCGCCCTCTTCATCGGCGAAGTCGACAAGGCGGATGGTGACGGGCGGTCGGCCCCCTTCAACAGATTGGTATTGTTCGGCAAAACGACGCAGGATTTCGAGGCCCGCCATCACACCGAGCGAGCCATCGAGCCAGCCGCCGTTGGGAACGGAATCCAGATGGCTGCCAATGATGAGAGCTTTTGGGGAATCTCCGGGGAGCGTGATCCAGCGATTACCCGCCGCATCGAAGTGGTACTCGACAGGGAGGTCAGCGAGCTTTTTTTCGAACCACGCTCGGGTGGTGATCCAGACGTCAGTCCAGGCGACACGTTGAGCTCCATTGTGGTCCTCGGTGAGGAGGCGGAGTTCTTTGAGTTCGGCGAGGGTGCGTTGGGGGTCGAGGGGCATTAGTATGTCCTTTCGCGACGCAGGAACTGGCCTCGACCCCGTTGGCCGACGAATTCACCATCGCGAACCTGCACCTTGCCGCGCACAGTGACGACCGAGGGTCGGCCATCGATTTCAGTACCTTCAAAGCCGTTGTAGTTGAAGTTGCCGTGGTGCGTGGCAGCTGATAGGACACTGATATTGTCCGGGTCGTAGATGACGAGGTCGGCATCGCTGCCTACGGCCACGGCACCCTTGCGGGGGTAGAGGCCGAAGAGCTTCGCCGCTTGGGTACTGGCGGCGTCTACGAAGCGGTGGATGTCGAGGCCTCCACGCTTCACCCCGAACGTATAGAGGAGATTGACGCGTTCTTCGAGGCCGGGGATGCCGTTGGGAATCTTCGTGAAGTCGCCCTCTCCCATGAGTTTTTGTTCCGTGTCGAAGGGGCAGTGGTCGGTGCCGACGGTGTCGATGTGGCCGTCCGCGAGGGCCTTCCAGAGAACTCGATTGTTGCGTTTGTGGCGGAGGGGCGGCGACATGACGTACTTCAGCCCTTCCACGCCAGGGCGTTCGGCGTAAGTTTTGTCGAGGAGGAAGTGGGGGATGACGGCTTCTACCGCGAGGTTGACACCGCGGCGTTTGGCTCGGATAGCAGCGTTGAGCGCGCCTTCGCAGGAGAGATGGACAACGTAGCCATGGGCTCCGGTGTTTTCGAGGAAGGTGCCGAAGCGGGTGGTGCCTTCCACTTCCACGGATTCAGGGCGACTGGGCTCATGCCATTCGGGCCCGGTCTTGCCTTCGGCGAGCAGACGCTGCTGGAGGCGACCGACGAGTTCGGCGTTTTCGCAGTGGGCGGTGACGATGACGCCGAGCTGCTTCGCCAGCATCAGAGTCTGGTACATTTCGCCATCATCGACACCGAAGAAGTTCTTGTAGGCGAGGAAGATTTTGAAAGAACTGATGCCGTCGGCGACGATTTCGCGAAGCTGGCCTTCCGTATTGGGTGTCCAGTTGGTGACAGACATGTGGAAGGTGTAGTCACAGGCGCTGTTGCCTTCGGCTTTGGACTTCCAGAGCTGGTAGCTTTCGAGGGGGTCGTCCAGGCGCGACGGGCAGCACATTTCGATGAAGGTAGTGGTGCCCCCGAGGAGCGCAGCGATGCTGGCGGTTTCATGCGTGTCCTTCGCGAAGGTGGACATGAAGGGGAGGTAGATGTGGACGTGGGGGTCGATGAAGCCGGGGAAGACGAGCTTGCCGGTAGCGTCGATGATTTCGGTGGCGCTTTCTGAGCCGGGAGGAGCTTCGAGGTTGGGACCGATGCGGGTGATGGTTTCGTCTTCGATGTAGATGTCTCCGCGAGTGCGGGAGTCAGCGTTGACGATGTCGGCGTTGCGGATGAGGAGTGGCATGTTGAGGCTAAGGGCCATTGTAGTAAGGCTGGCTAAGTGCTGATACACTGCGTGCCATGCAGCGTTCCAATAGCTCAAGACGGGAATTCCTGAGCGTCGCAGCCTCGAGCGCCTCCGGACTCCTCATCGCACCACTTCGGGCAGCCGAGCCCGACTCACGCCTTGCTGGCGTACTCGCCCGCACTATCTCGGTGGATCTGCACAGCCATGTGGGAATCCCGTTTGGTAAGCCGAACGCGGCACTCCCCCAATTCGACCTTCCCGGCGAGATGAAGCGGACCGGATTTTCAGCCGTCGTACAGACGTGGGAAGTGGACAGCGTTCCACCCTCTGCGACCGGGCAGGAATACATACATTTCCATGAAGCTCTCGATTTCGAAGACCGCCTGCTGGCGGCAACCAAAGTGAAGCGCGCGCTGACGCTCCGCGACCTGGAAGCCGCTCACGCCCGGCGACAGCCTGTCATCATCCAGGCGGCCGAAGGCGCTCAGTTTCTTGAGGGCCACATCGAACGCGTTGACGAGGCGCATAAGCGCGGGCTGCGCGTTCTGCAACCAGTGCACGAGCGAGACGACCGAGTGAAACCGATGGCCGACATCTATACCCGCGCTGCACATCTCGGTGGCCTGACCGAGTTCGGAGCCGAAGTGGTGAAGGCATCGAATCGTCTTGGGGTGGTGGTCGATCTGACGCATATGAGTTACGACGCGGTAAAGAGTGCGCTGAAGATATCAGCGCATCCGATGATTTTTTCACACACAAGTCTGGTACCTGGACCGGGCGATAAGCCTGGAGATCCTCGAATGGCTCCCCGTCTGCTGAGTAAAGAAGAGGTTCGCGATATCACCGCTCCCGGCGGCGTCATCGGAGTTTGGTGGCACGGCACAAACACGGTGAAGGAGTACGTGGAACAGATCAAAAGGGTGGCGGATGCAGCCGGCGTCGAGAACGTCGGAATTGGCACCGACACGGACCTGGAACCCGATGTACGCAGGCTCTACACCAACGCGATCTGGAAAGGAGAGACGCGCGGGATGTTTCCTGCCGTTGCGGAGGAAATGCTGGCAAGCGGATTCACGCCGGATGAGGTAACGAAGGTCGGCGGCGGCAACTTCTGCCGTCTGTTTGGGAAGGTTGCGGGTGCAAGGTAAGCGCATTCTAGTGGATATGAATACACTGCTCGTCCCGGTACTTCTTCATCGCGTCCCAGTCTTCGGCTACGGCGGGTTCAGCCTGAGCCAACTGGGCCCAGGTGATGGATTCCCTGCCTGAGGGTACTTCCACCATTTCGATGCATTTCTCTACCGGGCAGACGTTGTAGCAGAGGCGGCAGCCGACACAGTCGGCTTCTCTGACTTCCGGCCTCGGACGGGTTCCTGTGGCTTCGTGTTTGCCGTTGGAGGCCAGGTCCCAGGCGTGGGGCTGGACTGGTTTTCCAGTGGAGTCGATCAGGTCAATGCACTGGTGCGCGGTGTCGTTGCAGGCGACGTAGCAGAGATTGCATTTGATGCACCGGTTTTGGTCGATTCTGGCCACGGCGCGGAAGGAGAGGTCGAAGTTGCCGAAGTCAGAGATGCGATGGACGCTCTTTCCGCGAAGGTCTTCTATCGTGCGGAAACCCTTTTCGTCCATCCAGTTCGAAAGGCCGTCGATGAGGTCTTCAACGACACGAAAACCGTAGTGCATCACGGTGGTGCAGACCTGCAGGCTGGTCGCACCCAGCAGCAGAAATTCAGCGGCGTCGCGCCAGGTGGCGATACCTCCCATACCGGAGATGGGGAGGCCCGATTTCGCCAGTTCCGGGTCCGTGGCAAGAGCAACCAGCAGATTCAGCGCGATGGGCTTTACGGCCGGTCCGGCATAGCCTCCGTGGCCCCCCTTACCGCCCACGCTGGGAGTCAGTTCGAGCGTGTCCAGGTCAATGCCGATGATGGAATTCACGGTGTTGATGAGCGACAGCGCGTCCGCTCCGCCGGCCAGCGCAGCACGCGCGGGGAGTACGATATTGGTCACGTTGGGCGTGAGTTTCACAATCACGGGGAGCTTTGATACTTCCTTCACCCAGGCGGTGATCTGCTGGCAATACTCAGGAACCTGGCCGACGGCCGCGCCCATGCCGCGTTCGCTCATGCCGTGGGGGCAGCCGTAATTGAGTTCCAGACCGTCAGCCCCTGTGTCTTCAATCTGGCGGACGATGGTGCGCCAGGCTTCGGGCTTCGATTCCACCATGGCGGAGACGATAACGGCTCGGTCTGGCCAGTTGCGCTTTAGGTCGCGGATCTCGGCGAGGTTGATTTCCAGCGGGCGATCCGAGATCAGCTCGATGTTATTGATGGCGAGCATGCGCTGCGACCCGCTGTGCCAGGCACCGTAGCGATTCGAAACGTTCAGAACCGGGCCACCGATGGTCTTCCAAACTGCGCCGCCCCACCCCGCTTCAAAGGCGCGGTGGACCTGCGCTCCGGAGTTGGCCGGAGGTGCAGAGGCCAGCCAGAACGGGTTTGGCGATTTGATGCCTGCGAAGTTGATGCTCAGATCGGCCATGTATTTAGCTCCTGGTCCCGGTGAGGGCTTTGTCGATGGCGGCGGCAGCCCGTTTGCCGTCCTGCACAGCCATTACGGTGGACGCGGAACCGCGAGCCCGGATGCAGTCGCCCCCTGCGTAAACTCCGGCAACGCTGGTTTCGAGGGAGTCATTTACCCGGAGGAAACCACGGTCGGTTTCAATCCCGTTGAAGGCGGGGGGCTTTTCCTGCCCGATGGCCTTCACGATTTGGTCGGCCGGGATGATGAATTCGGAGCCTGGGATCGGTTCCGGCGTCGGACGGCCCGGGCCGGTTTGGACGAGGCTCATGCGGCGGCAACGGAGACCGGTGACCCGGCCATCTTCGATGACAACAGCGACAGGCTGGGTCAGGAATTCGAGCTGAACTCCTTCGTTCTGAATGAACGCATATTCGTGGGCGTAGGCAGTCATTTCGGCGGCGGTGCGACGGTAAATCATCGTGACCCTTGCGGCTCCCAAACGTTTCGCGATGGTGGCGCAATCGATGGCCGTGTTCCCGGCCCCGATGACGAGGACTTCGCGGCCGACAGGAGGTCCGGCGGGTGCCGTTTTACTTTGTTCGATGAACTCGATTCCGTCCACCAGATGTTCCTCGCCGGGGATGCCGAGCGCGGGTGTCTTGCCGAGGCCGAGGGACAGAAATACGGCGGAATGGTCGCCAATCAAAGTATCGAGGCTAATGTCGCAACCGAATTCGACACCCGTTTGCAGACGGACGCCGAGGTTGCGGATCATTTCCACTTCGGCCAGGGCGACGCCGACTGGTTCGCGGAGGGCAATGATCCCATACGTGGAAAGCCCGCCGCCGAGGTCGCGCTTCTCATAGATAGTTACCGCGTGGCCCCGTTTTGCCAATTCACCGGCACAAGATAGACCTGCCGGGCCTGCTCCGACAACCGCGACGTGGAAGCCTGTCGGCGTGCCGGCGATTGCCAGCCCCTGGCCGGTCTGGTATGCATGGTCCATGGCGTGTCGCTGGAGGCGTCCGATGGCGATGGGTTTGTGCTCACTGCCCAACACACAGGCACCTTCGCAGAGTTCCTGGACGGGGCAGACGCGCGCGCAGGTGGCACCGAGGAGATTGGAATCGAATATAGTGCGCGCGGAACCGGTTAGATTGCCAGTCGAGATCTTCTTGATGAACTGCGCGATATCGATGTGAGTGGGGCAGGCGTGGGTACAGGGCGCGTCGTAGCAGAATAGACAGCGACTGGCTTCGACCGCCGCTTCGTGAGCGCTGAGAGGCGGGAGGGATTCGGTGAGACCGTTCATTTCGTTTTGCCTTTCATCGCGATGACGCAGACCACGGCAGCCACGCCAAAACCGGCAAACCAGGCGTAGCTATAGAGCCAGCTAAGGCCAGGCACCACCAGCCCGATCAGGGCGACTGCAATTCCGGC
>RGPS01000520.1 GCA_010084195.1 Terriglobia bacterium | reverse complement strand
ACATGAACTCTCTCTTGAACGATATACTACTTCCTCACCATGCAAAGCAATCCATTTGGAGAGACAAACAACTCCACATCTTCTATCGCACAGGACGACCCATCTTCAATATCGACCAAACTACTATGCATATTCGCTCTCATAATAATCCTTACTTCTTTCCTGACCCTCATATTGTGCAACGGATATGTACTCCTATTTATCATGATGATGAGAGAAAAAAGAATTCTTATATGATTACTAATAAATTATCTAATAAAACTACTAACTAACTACTATTGCGTCTAGTGGGGGTGCGGGGGGAACCCCTGCTTTACTCGTTCATCACTATTGTCTGCATCTCTTCGTTCCAAACACCAACCTCTTCTTGGGTTTCCATGCTGTAGATTACGCCTGTTGAGTCGCGCAACCACTTCACGCCATTGTGCTCAAAACGCTTCACCGCCACCTCCACCTCTTCCTCCTCTATCTCTTCCTCTTCCAGCTCTTCCTCTGCAGGGGAAACCTCCGCACCCCCACCCACCTTATCCACCTTCTCCTTCTTCGGCGCCTTTTCCTTCTTCTCTTTGGGCGCTTTCGGCTCCTTTGCGACCTTCTTTGCAGGGGAAACCCCCGCACCCCCATCCGCTTTATTGGGCACGTCCACCACGACCTCGGCTTTGACCTCCTCTGCAACCACGACGTCGGGATGGATATCCACCACGACGTCGGCCTTCGCCTTGGCAGCCTTCGGCTTCTTTTCCGCCTTCTTTGCTTCCTTCAGCGCCAAAGCCTCCGCCTTCTTCGCTTCCTTTGCAGCTAACGCCTCCGCCTTCTTTGCTTCCTTTGCCGCCAACACCTCCGCCTTCTTTGCTTCCTTCAAAGCTTCCTTTGCTGCCAACACCTCCGCCTTTTTTGCTTCCTTCAAAGCCAACGCCTCTGCCTTCTTTGCTTCCTTCGCTGCTTCCTTTGCCTCCGGGGTATTCTTCGCCTCCTTCAGCGCCAACGCCTCCGCCTTCTTCGCCTCCTTCAGCGCCAATGCTTCTGCCTTTTTTTTTTCCTTTGCTAACAACGCCTCTGCCTTCTTCACCTCCTTCAAAGCCAATGCCTCCGCCTTCTTCGCCTCCTTCAAAGCCAATGCCTCCGCCTTCTTTTCGCCGGATACACCCGCACCACCACTTTCACCACCACTTTCACCACCGCCCACCACCACCAATTCTAGTTCCTTACGCACCTCACTTACTACCTCCTTTCCCTCTGACAGCCCCAATAACCAGTCCACCTCCTTTACCACCTTCGTACGCGCCGGACGACCCCTCTTTCCACTACCACCACCTAACACTTCTGATTCCAATGACATTATTATCTTATTTTTTCTTCACTTTACCTTTACTCTTTTCA
>RGPS01000519.1 GCA_010084195.1 Terriglobia bacterium | reverse complement strand
CAAAGCCACCGCCCGGGCCAGCGCGACACGCCTGGCCATGCCTCCGGAAAGTTCGGAAGGCATCAAGCCGGACGCCCCCCTGAGTCCCACCGCGTCAAGCTTCATCATTACAAGGTCATGGATCAGGGTTTCCGGGAGGTTTGTATGCTCCCGCATCTGGAAGGCCACGTTATCGAATACCGACATGTCCGTGAACAGTGCCCCGAACTGAAAGAGCACGCCCATCCGCCGACGCAGTTCATACAAGCCGGCCCCGTCCAGTCCGCGCATGTCGTTGCCGAGCACGGACGCAGTACCGCCCGTCGGGCTGAGCGCGCCACCGATAACGCGCAGCAGGGTCGTCTTTCCGCAACCTGATCCACCCATGATCGCCACGACCTGGCCGCGCCGGATCCTGAGATCGATTCCCTTGAGGATGGGCCGAGAATCGTACGCAAACGTAAGACCCTGGATCACAACGATGTCGGAGTCTGCCAAATGGGTAGTCCGGAAACGGCGAAACGATGATTTTACTAGACCCGGGGTCTGCCGCGTAGAATCAAATGACCCTGCCCGGCATGGCCTACGCTGCGCCAGCTGGGCCTTTCCCCTATATTAGCGACCATGGAATCCTCCCCGTTTTCGCAGGATGCGGCCCTCAGGGTCTCCGGGCTCGTGAAGCGCTACGGAACTTTGACGGCACTGGGCGGAATCGACCTGGAACTGCCTGCCGGGGCCGCATTCGGCCTTGTAGGGGCAAACGGGGCCGGCAAGACCACCTTGATCAAGTGCATGCTGGATTTCTGCTCGATTGATGCCGGCAGCATTCGGATCTTCGGAAGGGACCATACCGCCCCTGAAGCGCGATCCTCGCTCTCCTTCGTCCCCGAACGATTCGCCCCCCCGCATTACCTCAAGTGCCGCGAATTCATTGAAATGACCCTGTCACTTGCGGGGGCTGAATACAGCGAGGCAAAGGCAGAAACGCTTTTTGACGAACTCGCGCTCGATCGCAGTTCGCTGGACCGCCCGGTCCGTCAGTTGTCCAAGGGTATGACCCAGAAGCTGGGCCTTGCGGGGTGCTTTCTGATCGAACGAAAGACATACGTCCTCGACGAACCTATGAGCGGCCTCGACCCGCTCAGTCGTGTCGCGGTCAAGGCCGTCCTTTCCAGGCTGACACGCGAGGGACGTACGCTGTTCTTTACGTCGCATGTCCTCGCCGATGTCGAGGAACTCTGCTCATCGATCGCCGTACTCCATCGCGGCGCCATCCGTTATCACGGGACGCCGATCGGGCTTTGCGAGCGGTTCGGGGAAACCCGCCTGGAAAGTGCGTTCATAAAATGCATTCATGAGCATGAATCCGCAGACAAGTCCTGAGGGTAAGCCGGTTCTTCT
>RGPS01000518.1 GCA_010084195.1 Terriglobia bacterium | reverse complement strand
GCGGATAGACGATTGGCTCCAAACCCTGGTAGCGACGGGTGAAAGCCACCTTCTTCCCCTCATTGGCAGCACCCGGCCGGATCACAGAGACGATGGCGATCAACCCGTCGATGTCCCGCACGTTGCACATCCGGCACAGCCCAATCATCGCCGGGCTTTCGATGTGATGGACCGCTCTGGCTCCCCCGTTGGCGATCATCTCCCACACCTCATCGTCGAGCCAGGGTTCCAGTGAAGCGAAATCCACCTCAACACCCCTTCGCTTCAACACGTCCTTGGCATCCCGCATCACTGCCAGTCCGCCTTGAGCCAAAACGTCCATCTTCACCAGGCCGATCATCTCCACAGCATCCATGTCGAAGTGTGTGGTCGGATACCCCTTGGCTGAAACGAACGTGGGTGTCAGCTCGTGCATCGTCTGCCGGGACAACACCACGCCGCAGGGATGCTGCTTCGGATAACGGGGAGCACCATCGAGACAACCGGCCATCTCGATGGCGGACCGGTAAGGCTCCTCGTCCAACGGCAATGAGCTGGTTTCAGGATTGGCGCGGAGCAATTCGATCAACCCGGTCCCGCTGGTCGGCGCCGGTTCATCTGGCACCCAGCCACCGCCGAACCCCCATGGGAAATGCTCGGTAAACTTCCTGACTTCCCGTTCAGCGACCCCAAGCACCTTCGCCACCTCCGCGAAGGCGCTCCGGGCCTGGAACGTCGAGAAGCCGCCCACGACCGCGCAATGCTCCGCGCCATACCGAGCGAAGATGAGATCCACCACGTCGTCCTTCCGGTCGTGCGGAAAGTCCACGTCAATGTCCGGCAGCTTGTTCAACGCCATCCGGTCTTTGTTCAGGAAGCGCCGGAAGTAGAGGTCGAAGCGAATGGGGCACACGTCGCTGATCCCGAGGCAATAGCACACGAGCGAATCAGCCGCACTGCCCCGGGTGATCCATTCGATGCCCTTTCGGCGGCACTCTTGCAGGATGTCCCAGACGACCAGGAAGTAGTCCTCGTAGCCCACGTCCGCGATGATGCCCAACTCCTCATCGACCTGGCGCTGCATTACCGTGTGCTTCTGCGGGTAGCGTCGCCGCAAACCCTCCTCGACCAAACGGCGGAGGAACTGCGGCGAGGTAGAGCCATCGGGTGTGTTGAAGGCCGGGAACTGCGGCTTGCCCAACGGCAGCTCAAAGTTGCAGCGGTCGGCCAGTTCAAGGGTGTTGGCCAGCAGCTCTGGGGTAAAGTGTCTCCCATGGGAGACATTCTGCGGTGAACGGAAGTGGAACTCCCCGTTCAACCTCTTCTCGGGATGCTGCTGTTTGAGCAGCGTCAGGGTTCGGATGCTTTGGACCACATCGAACTTCCAGCGTTCAGCAGCACCGGCGTAGTGGA
>RGPS01000517.1 GCA_010084195.1 Terriglobia bacterium | reverse complement strand
ATCCAGGGCGAACCGTTGGCACCGGGGCAACTCCTCGATCTCCTGAACCGTGGTGAGGCCGATGAGGCCTTCGTGCGGCAGGGTCTCAACGAGTCGAGACTGAAACCGAAGTACAACGACTACCTCCTGAAGTTACGGTTCCAACTTCTCGGGGCCAGTGACTACATACGGTTCGCAGTCCGGGAGGTCTTCAGTCCGGCCAGCCGGGCGGCCCTGACCCTCGATGAGGACTACCCGGAGATACTCACCGACAAACTCCGCAAGATCGGGTACTCCGAAGAGGATGCCCGTGACAGTTGGGCCGCACACTGGGAGTTGCCATCGCCCACCCAGGTATACGAGATGCTCCACCGTGGGTTGATCACGGAGAAGCAACTGGACGACTATCTCAGGAGTGCCGACTATGCCCCGGTCTGGAGACCGCTCCTCAAGGCGATCTCGTATGACCCGTTGACCAGGGTGGACGTTCGCCGGGCCTACAAGTTGGGTGTGGTGACCCTTGATCAGGTCAAGCAGACCTACCGGGACATCGGGTACGACGAACGGAACGCCCAGATACTCACCGACTTTACCCGTGAGGATGCCGACACCGAACGCAAGCAGGAGCAGGAGTTACTGGTAGGGCCGGTCAAGTCTTCGGCACTCGCAATGTACAAGGCACGGAGGATCGGCGAAGCCCAACTCCGGCAGACATTGGCGAATCTGGGCTACCCGACGGAGATCGTAGATCGGTTCATCGCTGATATCGACTTCGCCCGTGAGCAGGATCGCCGGGAGGATGTGGCGAATGCCCTCAAGGCATCCTACGTCAAGGCCTTGAGGTCTCGAGACGACACGGTAGCCGTACTGGTCAAGGCCGGGTACAACGACCTCGAACTGGCCCAACTCATGGAGACCTGGGACATTCTCCGTGAGGCGACGGAGTTACAACCGCATCAGGCGGCCCAGAGAGACCTCACGAAGGGCGAGATACTCCAGGCATATGCTGACGATGTCTACGATGAGGCACAGGCCCGGCTGGCGATAGCCGCACTCGGGTATGACGATGCGGAGACCTCCGCCATTGTCGGCCATGCCGTGCTAGTGAAGAGCAAGAAGGCACTGGCCGACGAGATCGAGGTAATCCACCAGGAGACCATCGCCGGCGGCCGGACATTCGACAATGCCAGCATCGCACTGGACAAACTCGGGGTACCGGCGACCCAGAAGCGTCTCTACCTGATCCGGTGGGGTCAGGAGCGGCAGAAGCGTATACCGGACTTCCCCGTCGCGCTCTTGGAGAAACTGGCGGCGAAGAACCTTCTCACGACCGATGCGGCCCGGTATTACCTCGTCAACCAGGGTTACACCGAACAACAGATAGGGCTCCTGTTGGCCTTATGGGACACCAACCG
>RGPS01000516.1 GCA_010084195.1 Terriglobia bacterium | reverse complement strand
TCGCTGGTAATTTCACTTTCGGCGGCCTCGTGGCCGGCAATAATGTGACGTTCTCGGGCGCCATGGACCTGGGTTCCTCCGCGCGCACGATTACCGTCACCAGCCCAGCGGTCACGGCCACTGTGAGCGGCGTAGTCACGAGCTCGATCTCCAGCGGTACGGCGCTCACCAAGGCGGGGGCCGGCGTGCTGACCCTCAGTGCGGTCAGTTCCTTGAACGGCGGCGCGGTCGCCGTTACCGCCGGTATCCTTAAGTTCGGCATCGCTGGGGCGATTCCTACGGCTAGCGCCATCACGATCAGCGCCGGTGCGGGATTGGACCTCAACGGCTTCGACCTGAATGCCGTCACCCAATCGGTGACCAGCTCGGGCTTTATCACGAACTCCGCAGCTTCGACTTCCACCATTACCGTCGCCGGCACCGGCTCGACCGACGTAACTACCGTGGGAGATGTTTCGCTGGGCTTGGTCCTCGCCGACAATTACCTCTCCAACGCCCTGAGTAAGCTTGGCCTCACCAAGGGCGGACTCGGGACTCTGACGTTCACGAATACCACCAGCGTCAATTCTGGCAATATCTTGGTCGTGGCTGGCGCCGTCAATGGTAACGCGAACAATACCTTCTCGCCTAATGCCACCGTCGTCTTGGGTAATGCCTCGACGGCTACCGCGGCGACACCCACGGCGACCCTCGATGTCTTGTCCTATAATCAGACGATTGCGGGTATCACGGCCGGTACCACCACTAATGTCGCCTCCGCCGTCGTCCGGATTGGTTCGGGTAAGACCTTGACGACCACCGGGACCAACACCTTCGGTTCTGATACCAGCGCTGCGGATGTCACCACCGTCAACTTCACGGACGGCGGTACATTCGTCGCCAACGGTGCTCTCTTCCAAGTCGGTGGTGCTGCCAGCGCCAGCCTTTTCAATACGGCCGTCACGGTCGACATGACGGCACTCAGTGCGTTCACGGTTAATGCTGGCTCCACCGGCATCTTCCGACTGGGAGATGTCGCCTCGACGAACGGTGCGACGACCATCGTTAAGTTGGCTCCGACTAGTACGATTACGGCTAATCTGATCGGCATCGGAGACATCTCTACTGGAACCCTTCTGCAGACTCTCCGGCTCGGTTCGACTTCTAACATTCTGAACGCCAATACGATTACACTCGGTACTGCCCCGACCTCGGGGTCGCGTGGCTCGGGTACGTTGAACTTTAATAGTGGTTCGGGTACACTGACGATCCGAGGGCTAGCAGCGGGAACCACCCGAGCTAATCTGAACTTGGTTTCTTCATCCATGGCGACGGGTGGGGCTCTTACTGGAATCTTTGATGTGACCGGCCACACGGCCAATTTGCGCTTCGACGCGATGAACTTAGCGAGCCGCACGAATACGTTAACC
>RGPS01000515.1 GCA_010084195.1 Terriglobia bacterium | reverse complement strand
AAACTTCGCCCACTTCCACCACGAAGACTGGTTCGCCGGCGGGCCCAAAACCCGAACCCAGCTTCGCGACTTCGGCACCTTGTGGCTCCGTACCAGGCGGTAAGCACTGGCCATGGGGATGTCGAGCATGAAATGACAGCTCAACGGATTTCTGCGGGTTACTATCTGGTGGGCTATTCCGTGTGAAGGCCGCGATTTGGGTGATGCGACGGATGTCTGGCGAGACTACAACTCGGTGCACTTTCGGATATGCTTGAAACTGTGGAGGGCTTCGACTACCAGATTCATTGGAACCCCTCCAAGGCTGCTTCGAATCTCAGGAAGCACGGAATCTCGTTTGATGCAGCGGCTACGGTGTTTCTGGACCCAATGGCCCGGACGATTGCGGACTCTGACCATGATGATCTCGAAGAGAGGTGGATAACGATGGGTTTCACGGGCGGCGGTGTTGTCCTTGTGGTTGTTCATACATGGCAGGATCGTAGTCAGAATTCGGCACGGGTGCGAATCATTTCGGCCCGGCACCCCACGGGGTGGGAATTGAAACTGTACGAGGACAATCTAGGAGCGAAATGAAGACGGAATATGATTTTGGCGGCGCCGAACGCGGGAAGTTTTTCCGCCCCGGGGCTGTTATACGGCTGCCTGTGTATTTGGATCAACCGCTCCAGGATTATCTTTCGGCGGCAGCGGAGCGGAATGGCCGGTCGCTGAATGACCTGGTTAATGATTTGCTGAGTCGGGAGCTATCAATTCAGGAAGCACTTCGATAGTCTTCGGTCGACCCCGTCCGTCCGGCGGATTCCAAGTTTGACAAGCTGGCAAACAGTGTTATAAGTTTTTCGCAAAACGGCCCCTGTTAGCCAGCAAGGGTTAGAGGGATGTCTATCCCGACCCTCATGTCGCCGCCAACGCTGCAGATCGCAACCGCAAGCCTCCTTGACAGGTCGGTTTATAATACAAGGCTAGCGAGTAGTAGGCTTCGCATTAGTTTTTGGTGATGATTTTCAGCCGACCTTCCCCTGCGGGAAGGTCGGCTTTTTCTATTTGGAGCGTAAGGAATAACAATGACGCAGTTTGGTACTCAAGATAAGTCTACCGCCACCCGGCAAGTGCAGCAACAAGTTCAGCCGACGCGGTTGGCTAACGCCACAGTCACGAATTCGGTCCACAGTGGCAAGTCTCAAATCAACTACTACAGCCAAACCCGACCTGAACGATTTCGGCGCCCAGGGACGCCCAACACCCCCAAGTGGAACAAGAGATAAGGATCTGCGGGAGGCTCGCCATGTGCGGGTGCTTTTTGGGACTCCTATGTCTACTTTGCCTGAGTTGTTGGTAGCGCAAAGGCGATGTAGCTCTTCGAGATCGCGGGTGGGGTTACTCCGCCTGGTGGGACGTAAGCTCCGGCGGGGTAGGGGTTCCCTCCGGCTA
>RGPS01000514.1 GCA_010084195.1 Terriglobia bacterium | reverse complement strand
CCCCGTTGTCGACCCGGCAAGCCCCTTCGTCACGAAGGCCCTGGCAGCCGCAGAAGCAATCGGGAATTCAGGTACGATTCCCGCAGTCGATGTCAGCGCTCCTCCGCCTCATTCAGCGCATAAGTCTCAAAGCGTAAATGCACTCGCGTATCGCACGCCAGCCGGCCCCGCATCGCCTCCAGCGCCGTCACCATCAGTCGCCCGTGCTCAATCCCTCGCAGCCCCGGTTCCCACGACACCGTCAACCCGTGATGCGCCGTCGTGATCCCATTCGCCAGCAACCGCCGGTCGCTATCCACCAACGCGATATCCAGCGGGAAAAACACTCCGCTCCGCAGCATCCACTGCCGCTCAAAAGCGTCGCCATGAAGGTAAATCATCCCGGGCAACAGCAGTCGTTCACCCAGATTCCACACCGCCCCTTCCGCCTCGTCCACGACGTGCGCGATCCGGCCCGCCTCCACCCGGACTACACCAGGACGAATCGTTCCATCTTCCCGCAATACCCGGGCGCTTCTTAGTTGCACGAACTTGAGGATAGTTCCACTTTGTGTTTTCCGCGTTGCATCTGAGTTAATTTCATGTTGGCGTAACGTCCCAAGCAGCCATTATCAATTCCGCGCGTTCTTTCAACCGACTGTCACGTCTCCGCAATATCCCGTTGTTACCTTGTGGACAATATGGCTCGACTACTCCTGGTTCTCCTTTCCCTCCTTCCCGCCTTCGCTCAACTCGACCAAGGCCAAATCGCCGGTACCGTGACCGATCCTTCTCGAGAGGTCGTTAGCGCCGCCCAGGTTACCATCGTCAGCGCCCAAACTGGCCGCCGCATCTCCACCAAAACCGCCATCACCGGCGCTTACGTCATCCCCAACCTCCCCATCGGCCTCTACGCCGTCGAAATTGAAGCCCCCGGCTTCCGCAAGTTCGTCCGTGAAAACGTTAAAGTGGACACCGCCACCCGCACCTCCGTCGACGCCGAGCTCACCCTCGGTGCCACCTCTGACACCATCACCGTCTCTGACGAAGCCCCGCCCGTCCAGGACTCCTCCGCCCAGCTCGGCCGCGTCATCGAGTCCAAGCAAATCTCTGACCTCGCCCTCAACGGCCGCAACCCCATCAACCTCGCGCTCATCAAAGCCGGCGTCGTCGGGTCCAACTTCAACGCCTTCAACCCCACCGGCCTCGGCGCCTCCCTCTCCATCAACGGCGGCCAGCAGGACGGCAACAACGTCACCATCGACGGCGTCTCCGCGGTCCGCACGCGCGGCGACGGGCAGGGAGGCCCTGCCCTCCTCGGCATCTTCAACGCCGATTCCCTCCAGGAAGTCCAGATCCTCACCTCTTCCTACCCCGCCGAATACGGCCGCGCCGCCGATGGCCAAATCCGCTTCGTCACCAAGTCCGGCTCCAAGGACTTCCACGGCACCGCCTG
>RGPS01000513.1 GCA_010084195.1 Terriglobia bacterium | reverse complement strand
TACGCAGAGGCCCGGATCCGCGATACGGAGGCGTCGTTAGAAGCTCGTTGCGTCTCTGGCATCTGCGCGCGAGGGCCTGCCTAAGAGAATAATGGTTTCTTCATCATCGCGCTGAATTGAGGAGCCGGAGGACTCCAGGTGTCGAAGATAGTCCGTCGGAGAGGGCGGATCAGCCTCAACGGCGGTCCGGCTCCAACTTCCTCGAACGGTGGTAACTCGAACGGTGGTAAGTAGTGGGTGAACGACTCAGTCCATCACCAAGTTGCCAAAGGGAGGGCTTTCTAGCGTTCTAGCGCTGGTCGAGAAGTGGCGACGGCAATGCGCCGAGATGGAAGCGGATTTCTCCAACGCCGGTTGGAGCGCCGTCGAGGCGGTAATCCCCCCATTTCTAGCTGCAGCCAGAAGTGGAGTTAAGCGGCCATGGCCAGTTTCTGCCTGGGTGTGAAGCCGCCGAGAGCCATGTTCGGTCTTTCGTTGTTGTACGTCCATAGCCAGCGAGTGGCTGCGTCCTGCACTTCTTCGATTGATCCGAACAGCGTCTGTGACAGCCAGTCGTAGCGGACAGTCCGATTGAACCGCTCGACATAGGCGTTCTGCTGGGGCTTTCCGGGCTGGATGTAATCGATCCGGATACCGCGACGTGCAGACCATTCCTGCAGAGCACCGCTGAGGTACTCCGGCCCGTTGTCGCAGCGGATCGCCTTCGGTCGGCCTCGCCATTCGATGATCTGATCCAGCGCCCGGATCACTCTTGCAGAGGGCAGCGACAGGTCCACCTCGATTCCCAACCCCTCCCGGTTGAAGTCATCGAGGACGTTGAACAGCCGGTACTGACGCCCGTCGCCCAAGTGGTCATGCATGAAGTCCATCGACCAGGATTCGTTGAGCGCATCGGGAACCGCCAGGGGCTGCGGTACCTCGCGGACCAGGCGCCGCTTGGGCTTGATCCGCAGGTTCAGCTCCAGCAGCCTGTAGATGCAGTAGACGCGCTTGTGATTCCACACGAACCCCTTCACGTTCCGAAGGAACAGGTAGCACAGGCCAAAGCCCCAGTTGCGCTGGTTGTGCGTCAGGCGCACCAGCCAGTCGGCGATCCGCTCGTTCTCGCCCGACAACTTTGGTTGGTAGCGGTAGCAGGTCTGGCTGACCCCGAAGAGCCAGCAGGCCCGGCCGATGCTGCGTCCCTTGCTCTTCACTGCCCAGGTGCGCCTCCCGGCACAACGACGGAACCGGCTCCCCGGCCTCCGCCCGCTTGAGGTAGCCAATGATCTGGCTGTCCTTGAACTTCGATTTTTTCACTGGAATCTCCTCGGGTTACATTACGAGAAAATTCCACTTCTGACCTCAGCTGTTTTGTGGGGGGATTACCCCTCGATATTCACTTCTTCTGACGCCGGCGCAATTGTCTTTAGTCTGTCGAGATAGTCCGCCCACTCCTG
>RGPS01000512.1 GCA_010084195.1 Terriglobia bacterium | reverse complement strand
ACGTCGCCGGCAGCATTCCTGGTTTCACCGTTCCACCATCGGGCTCCGGAAACTGCGCATACGCGCAACCTACCAACAAAAGAGTGATCAAAAGAGGTTTCATGATGGCTCCCTAAATAAAAAAATGGCCCCGGCACATAAATGCCGGGGCCGTTGGAGGACTGGCTTCGTTTAGAACTCGTAGCGTAATGCGAACTGCATCACGCGCGGGTCCTGAGTAGAGGAGAACTGGCCGAAGGTAGCCTGAGACTGAATGCTGCCCTGGAAGCCAGTGAAGTTCACAAAGTTGAACGCGTTGAAGGCTTCACCGCGAACCTGCAGCGTGTGGCCTTCCCACGGCATCTTGAAGTACTTGCCGATGGAGAGGTCAGTGTTGCGCACGTTCGGCAACCGGATGATGCCGCGCGTACCCACCGTGCCGGGATACTGACCCATGAAGGCTTTGTAATCCGTGGTGTTGGCGAACAACGAGGGGTTGCCGTTCTGGTTCAGGGTTACACCCGTAGTCGGCATTGTCGCACCCGGGCGGAGAACCGCCAAGGCGGCGTTCAGGTAGTTCGTAGGGTAGATGCCGCCGTTGCTCAAGCTGACCGGAGTGCCGGTGCGATAAGACACCAGCGCCGAGATCTGCCAGCCACCGATCAGTCCATCCAGCCACTTATTGGAGTTACCGGCGAATTTCTTGCCTTTACCGAACGGCAGTTCGAACACCGTATTCGCCGTGATGTTGTGGCGGATATCGAAGTCCGATGGACCGCGGAAGCACTTCGGGCAGAACGAGTCCTGAATGGTGGACGCGTTCGATTCAGAAGCCGAAGCGTTGTCAATCGCGTGCGACCAAGTGTAGTTGAAGTCGAAACCCCAACCTTTCTGCACTGGGCGGCGCAGCACGATCTGCATGCCGTGGTACGAACCGGTACCAGCGTTCGTCCAGGTCAGAAGACCGGACTGCTGCTGGGGGAAGAAGGTGTTGCAACCGTAGACCGCGATGCAGCGGCCATCGGCGCGTTTCACGCGATCGTAGTCCTGCAGGGCGTCCAGATCGCTCTGGGCGTAGACGCCGTAGACGTTGTTAAAGTAGTTCGCCGAAGCGCTACCCGTGATCTTGTCATTCTTGGCACCGGGGAAGATGTTCTCAATGAACGGAATCGCCGGAACCAAGCTCGGGTTGGCCTTAACCTGAGCGGCCGTCACGCCAGACTCAAAAATGTCACGCAGCTTGCCCATCGCCTGCATCCAGTTCTGGCCCGACGCCTGATCGGTGAAGCGGGTCAGCGGCTGGCCGTAGTCGGTGCGCAGTAGGCTCTTGTGGCTGAGGCGGCCGACATAGCCCACTTCCAAAGTCATCTTCGCGGCCAGTGGACGCGCGACGCTCATGTTCAGCAGGTACTGGTAGGGAGCCACCAGGTTCGGAGAAACCGCGGAGTAACTATTAAAACC
>RGPS01000511.1 GCA_010084195.1 Terriglobia bacterium | reverse complement strand
TGTTGGAGAAGGCGCTGCCGCAGCGCAGGAGCCCCAACCACATTGCCTGCACCGACCTGGCGTTGGGATTCCTGGCGGGAGTGCTTTCCGGGGGGACCAAGTTGGCACACTGCGCTCAGCTGCGGGGAGATCCACTGATGGCGGATCTTCTGGGCGTCAAACGCCTGGGCAGCCAATCGAGTTACTCGCGCTTCTTTGGTCTCTTCTCCTCGGCCCGGTTCAATTCCGAGTGCTTCGGCCGACTCTGGCGTTGGAGTCTGGAGCAGTTGTTAAGCTCTCGGGCGGGCTACACCCTCGACCTGGATTCCACGCACCTGTTGCATGAGGACGCCCACCAGAAGGAGGGGGTACGCTCCAGCTACACCCCGGAGGGGATGCGTCGCTGCCTGCATCCGCTTCTGGGAATGATTTCCGAGGCCAAGCTGGTGGCTGGTTTTTGGCTCCGACCGGGAAACACCCGCTCGGACAACAATGCGGTGGCCTTTACGGCGGAGTTGCTGGACCGGCTCCCTTCCTGGGTGAGACTTGGGCTGGTCCGCGCGGACTCGGGCTTCTGCGATGAACGAATGATGGCGTTTTTGGAAACAAGGGAGCTGCCCTACATCATCGTGGCCAGGCTTCATCAACCGACCCGCAGCCTCATCAGTCGGGTCACCCACTGGCAGGCAACCGAACTGCCAGGCACGGAGGTGGCAGAGCTGATTCATCAAACCTGGGGATGGAGTCGGGCTAGGCGGATGGTGTTGATCCGTCACCGGGTGAACAACGCCCTGAGGCCGGAGGCCGCGAGTTGTTTGAGTGCCCGGGCTACCGGTTCCAGGCGCTGATTACGAGCCTGCCAGCGAGCGTGGATGGACTGAGGGTGTGGCAGCGGTATAACGGGCGGGCGGGCTGCGAAAACATCATCAAGGAGCTGGCGACCTCCTATGCCCTTCCGCAGCTCTGCCTGGGTAAGTTCTTCGCCACCGAGGCCGCCCTGAGCCTTGCGGTGATGGCTTACAATCTCTGTGTCCTCTTCCAGCGAAAGGTGGGGTGGCAGGAGCGGATCAACACCGTCACGCTGCGTCAGCGACTCTTCACAATCGGTGGCGTAATCAGCCGCAGTGGTGGCTATCTGACCGTGCGCCTAGCTGTGCCCGAAGGTCCTCTAAGGGACTGGTGGCAGAGCCTTCTGGAAAAACTGAGCTGTCGCTGGCTCAACTGCATTGCAGTCCCTCCAAAACCTCCAAACGCCAATGCCTGAGCACAAAAACTTCACGCATATCCAACCCGGATTTAGCTCTCCAACTGCATAGATACGGCTGAAGACGGGACTCCGAACGGGATGCGGACGAAGTGAATTGGGTATGGAGTACCGCGTTTACGCGGCTCTGCTGTTGGACGCGGGGTCATCGAACGGTGGAAATCAACCCGCTGCATCCCTCGAGACGCGCCCATCTG
>RGPS01000052.1 GCA_010084195.1 Terriglobia bacterium | reverse complement strand
CCGCCACCGGCCATCCACATGGAGAAGCCCCACGGGTTGTGATCCCGCCCGTCGGTCAGCTCATTGAACGGCGTCCGGCCAAACTCGCCGCCCCACACCACTAACGTGTCCTGCAGCAAGCCCCGCTGTTTCAGATCCGCCAGCAGCCCGGCAATCGGCTTATCCGACGCCCGGCACCACTTCGTGTGGTTCGCCTCAATATGCTCATGCGCATCCCACCCGCTGCCCGACCCGCAATACAGTTCAATAAACCGAACCCCGCGTTCCACCAGCCGCCGCGCCATCAGGCAGTTCGCTCCAAACACCTGCGTGGCCGGATCGTCCAAACCATACATCGATTTCGTCGCTGCTGACTCCTTCGCCAATTCCACCGCTTCGGACGCCGAAGACTGCATCTGATACGCCAGTTCCCAGCTCCGAATCCGGGCGTCCAGTTCGGTGTCGTCCGACTTGTCCTTCGACCAGATCTCGTTCAGGCCCTTCAGAAGACCTAACTGATTGCGCTGCTGTTCATCCGAGATTGTTGCCGGAGGATGCAGGTCCAGAATCGGCGTATCTCCTCTGCGGAACTGCGTGCCCTGATACACAGCGGGAAGAAACCCGCCGCTCCAGTTATTCGTGCCCCCCAGAGGGTCGCGGTCATCCGTCATCACCACAAACGACGGCAAATTCTTGTTCGCCGTCCCCAGGCCATAATTCACCCAGGCTCCCAGAGACGGTCTCCCGGCGAGAATCGAGCCCGTGTTCATCTGGCACACCGACCCGACGTGATTAATCCCGTCCGCCCAGCACGACCGGACCACCGCAATGTCGTCCATGTGTTCGGCGACATTCTGGTACCAGTCGGAAACCCACATCCCGCTCTGGCCGTGCTGCTTCCAGGTCCGCTTCGTGCCCATCAGGGTGTTGTCGGCCGTGCCGCGCGACGTCTGCTTCGGCTTGGCGATACTGGCGGGCATCGGCTTGCCGTCCAGCTTTTGCAGCAGCGGCTTCGGGTCGAACGTATCCACCTGGCTCGGACCACCTTCCATGAAGAGGAAGATCACCGATTTCGCTGTCGGCTTATGATGCGGCGTTTTCGGGGCGAGAGGGTCGGGCGCGACTCGCGCTGTCCGAGCCGGAGCTGCCACAGCTTGCTGCGCCAGCATATCGGCCAGAGCGATCCCTGCCAGGCCGCTGCCCGCTTTCGTGAAGAACTCACGGCGGGAAGAAACATTCCAGTGGTGACGAAGTTTATTGAGCATCTGTTGATTGAGCATGCTGGCCTCTAATTGATGTACAGAAATTCGTTCGAACTCATCAGCGTGTGGCAGAAATCGACAAACGCCGCAGCTCTGGCCGGATCCATCCCGCTCGGGATGTTATCGGGCAAAAGCACTTTCTCATTCTTCGCCAGGCGTGCCGTTACCACTGCCGCCTGCTGGTCAAGGAAGCCCTGCACGGTCTTCACTTCCTCCATCTTCGGAGCTCGTGAGAACGTCAGCCGGAACGCCCTCTCAATCTGCTGGGCCGGTTCCAGGCCCGCATCATTCAAAACCCGGCCAGCCAGAGCCCGCGACCAATCCAGCACCAGCTTGTCGTTCATCAGCGTCAGAGCCTGACTCGGGACCACTGTGGCAAATCGGCGCGAGCAGCTCTCTTCGCTGGAAGGCGCATCAAAGGCCTCGAACATCGGGTAGGTCAGAATCCTCTTCACCACCACGTAGAGGCTTCGGCGATTCGCTTCGGCTTCGTCCTTCTCCACCGGCCAGGCGGAGTAACCTGCCGCATTCACACCGGCCGGAAGCTCCGGACGCATCCCGGGTCCGCCTACCTGCGGGTTCAGTTTTCCGCTCGTCATCAGCATCGCGTCGCGGACCACTTCGCCTTCCACACGGTGCCGCGGATAGTGCCACAGCAGCTTGTTGTCGGGATCCACTGCGGCAGCCGCGTCCGTGGATAGCGACGAAGTCTGGTAGGCGTTGGACAGCATAATCTGCCGGTGCAGCTTCTTCATGCTCCAGCCGTTTTCTACCAGCGAACTTGCCAGGTAGTCCAGCAGCGCCTGATTCGAGGGACGCTCCCCGGCGATACCGAAATCACTGGCGCTCGCCACAATGCCCGTTCCGAAATGCCCCTGCCAGATCCGGTTCGCCATCACCCGGGGTGTCATCGGATTCTTCCCATCGGCAAGCCAGTTCGCTAATGCCGTCCGACGACCATTTGCCAACTGAGCATCAGAACTATCCAGAATCGTCAGGAAGCCCGGCTTCACTTCTTCGCGGGGCACCATCCAGGACCCACCCGCGAGCACGAACGTGGGCGGGGCATCCTTGCCGTTCTCCAGCATCGTCTGTCCCATGGGGGCCTTCGGCTTCAAGCTGTCCAGCTTCTTCAGTTCTGCCGCCAGTTCGTCGAAATGCTTCTTCTCCGCAGGCTTCAGCTTCTTGGCAAAGCTCTCGTCTGTGTGGGTGATCTGGGGCATGCCGTGGAATGCCAGCAGCTTTTGGAAGGGAGTCCTCTGCGCTTCCGGAATCTTGACTGCAGCCTGGGTTCCGGCTGAGAAACGCGGCATGTAATATTCGGTCTCGGCTTTGGCAAACGGCTCCACCATGGCATGCATTTCCGCTCGGATCGGCGCGACCTTCGCTTCATACTCAGCCAGTTGCTGGTTGTACTTCGCCAGCGCGTCGCCCGTCAGCAGGACTGTCTGGTCCTCGGGGCGAATGTTCGAGAAGAACGCCTGCAGCTTGTAGTAGTCCTTTTGCAAAATCGGGTCAAACTTGTGGTCGTGGCATTTGGCGCACCCGAACGTCAACCCCATAAACGCGGAGGCGGTGGCGTCCGTCACGTTGTTCAGCAGTTCGCTGCGCCGCAGTTCCATCGACGGCTGATTTGTCTCATCCGTGTAATGCCGCAGGAAGCCGGTCGCAATCTTTGCCTCCAGATTCCCCGGATACATCTCATCGCCGGCGAGCTGCTCCTTTATGAACCTGTCGTAGGGCTTATCGGAATTGAACGCCTGCACCACATAGTCGCGATAACGCCAGATGTTGGGCCGGAACTCGTCGGCCTTGAACCCATTCGAATCGGCATACCGAGCCACGTCCAGCCACATTCTTCCCCAGCGCTCCCCGTAGTGCGGCGACGCCAGCAGGCGGTCCACCACTTTCGCAAACGCTTCGGGAGTCGCGTCGGCCACAAAAGCCTGGGTCTCTTCCGGCGTCGGGGGCAGGCCTGTCAGATCCAGCGTTGCGCGACGCAGCAGCGTGACTTTGTCGGCCTTGCCGTTCATGCGGAGCTTCTTCTCGGCCAGCTTAGTGTTCAGGAACGCGTCCACTGAATTGAGGGCGGGTTTCGCAAGCGGCTGGAAGAACCAGTACCTCTTCTGCAGGGGGGTGAAGGTCGGGGCGCTCGTTGCAGACGAGGTTAATGATGGCGTGGCTTCCCACTTTGCCCCGGTCTCGATCCACGCCCGGAACAGACCAATCTGCGCGTCCGTCAACCGGGTGCCAAACGGCATTTGCGGCTGCACTTGACCCGTCAGCTGGCGGTACAGTCGGCTCTCGTCCGGCTTACCCGCTACCAGGGCCAGGCCGTGTTTTCCGCCTTTTGCCAGGCCTTCCGGTGTCCGCAGATCCAGATCCCCCATCTGGGATGTGCCGCCGTGGCACTGCACACACTTCGAGGCCAGAAGGGGCGCAATGTCTTTGGAAAACGACACTTGTCCGAACGCTGCCACCGCAGCCACAACCAGCAGACAGAAAGGCTTCAACAAGGAGCTCAAATCCAATACCTCATTTGGATTATCTACGAAATTGAGCCCCAGCGGGACGCTATCTTACTTTTTTTTCTGCGGAGCTGCCGCGGCAAGGGCGGCGCTGCCGTCCGCGTGCACTGCCAATACGGTGCTACGCACCTGGACGGGTTGGCATTCCAGGAGCACACAGTTCCCACCGTTCGCACACCCCGGTTGCTGGCCATGATCGCGGTGGTCCCGCTGTTGAAGTATCCGATCCGACGTTCGATTGGATTTGTGGCGGAGCTGTTACTTTTCGACGGCGGCGATGGCGTCCACCGCGAAGCCGGCCTCGACTGCGGCGACTCCGTCGGCAGGGATGACGGCTACGGGTGAGGCGCTCTGGCGGAGTTTTCGGGAGAGCTCAGCCATGGTTCCGGAGAGAGGGTAGATGTTGGTGAAAACGACGCTGGAGGGCGAGGTGCCGGCTTCCGTCAGGTCTTTATCGAGGCGGTCGAACGCGTGGGTCGCGTCCTTTTCCATCTGGCCGAACGCGACGCGGGTTCCGGTGAAGGCGAGTTTCGTGGAGGTAACGCGGGTGCCGCGGCGGATGGACTGGCAAGCGGCGAAGGCCTGGAAGGGGCTGCGTTGGGTCATGACAACGTTGGTGACGGCACCGGGAAAGCGGGTACTGAGGGCCGACAGCATTCCGGCTGCGTCCACCATGGTGCTGACAAAGCAGGTCACCTGCAAGGTTCCGGCAGCGGGGGCTTTGGTGCTGAGCTGGTCGAGGGCCTTTTCGAGGAGAGGTTTGGGGGAAGACGACGGGTCGGGGGCGGTGACGATGCCGGATTCGGCAAAGTCGAGGCCGGTGGGGTTGACGTCCTTCTTTGCGAGGGAGACGGCTTCGAGAACTACCTGGGAATTGTCGAGCGACAGCCCGCCGGTGCGCACCACGCTGATGGAGGGCAGCATCTGCTTCTTCTCGGTGAGGGCTTCGCTGACAATCTGGGGTACGCGGCGCACGTCGCCGTTTCCGGCTACGAAGGCGCGGATGTGGACGATCCGGGCGTTGCCGTTGAGCTTCAGGATGGCCTTTACCGCGTCTTTGGTCTGCAGGGAGAGCAGGCCTTTGGTGGAGAGGGGGGAGATGTGGAAGACGAGCTTGCGGGTTTCTCCGGAGGCGACGGCAGGAGGGTCTTTGGGCAGTTCGAGCGTTTGGGTGATTTCTTCGGGTTTCTTCTTCTGGGCACCCGCTGCGGCGGCCACTGCCAGCAGCGCCACTGCGGCGGTGATTCGCGGGTTGACAAACGCTCTGAAAACCGAGGGCATACAATGCCTGATTCTATCGCAGGCCAGTTGGATTTGAGTTATTAGCGGCGGCGCAGTTTGAGGATGGTGATGGGTGGGGTGAGTTGCTGGCGGGCGTCAGAGGGCTGGGCCTGGATTTTGCGGACGATGTCCATGCCTTTGGTGACCCGGCCGAAGGCGGCGAAGCCCTGGCCGTCGGGGTTACGCTTGCCCCCGAAATCGAGGGAGGGCTGGTCGCCGATACAGATGAAGAAGTCGGATTCTGCGGAGTCGGGGGCCTGACTGCGGGCCATGGAGAGGGTGCCGTTTTTGTGGAGAAGGCCGGTGACGGAGGTGCCTTCGAGGGGGACGAGAGGGAAGGCAGGGGTCTTTTCGTTGCGCCGGCCCTGGATGACTTCGATCTTGATGGCGTTGTTGGGCTGGTTGTCGTGTTTGACGGTGCGGTGGAAGCGGCCGCTGTTGTACTGGCCAGCGTCGACGTAGCGGAGGAAGCTGGCGGCAGTTTTTGGGGCGTGTTGGGCGTCGATTTCCGCTTCTATAGTGCCGAGGGTGGTTTCGATGATGACAAGGACGCGACCGGATTGGGCGTGGCCCAGGGAGGCGCATAGAAAAAGTGCGGCCAAGCTTCGTCTGCTGGTCATGGTGGCAGGATAGCGGGTGGCCGGGAATGGCTGGATTGGCTGATTGGTTGGCATGCCAATTTGGCATGCTATGCTGAAGGTCTCATGGAGATTCGGCCAGAGCTGAATGCGGATTCGCGGTTGCCAATCTATCGGCAACTTGGGGAATACCTGCAGAATCTGATCGAAGCGGGGAGTTTGCGGCCTGGTGAGAAGCTGCCACCCACTCGGGAATTGGCTGGTCATCTTGGCCTGAACCGCACCACGGTGTCGGCCGCCTACGAGATGCTGGAGGCCGGTGGCCTGATCCATGGCGAGGTCGGGCGCGGCAGTTTTGTTCGGAATGGACCGGCGAAGCAGGCGGAAGGTCTGAACTGGTCGTACGCTTTGGCGCAATCGCCGACACCTTCGGCTGCGGCGGGTTCACGTGAGAACCTCATCAACTTTTCTTCGTCGAGACCGTCAGAGCGGCAGTTTCCGGTGGCTGAGTTTCGCGAGTGCTGCCGCGAGGTTCTGGCCAGCGCGGAGATGCGGTCCCTGATGCAACTGGGGTCACCGGCCGGCTATGAGCCGCTGCGTCAGTATTTGCTCCGGAGATCGAGCGTTGCCCGGGAAACGGACGACATCCTGATCACCAATGGCTGCCAGCAGGCGGTGGATCTGCTGAGTCGGGCCCTGGTGAAGCCGGGGATGAAGGTGGCGGTGGAGGAACCGGTCTATCCGGGGCTGAAGAATCTGTTTCTGGAAGCAGGCGCGGAGTTGATCGGGGTTGAGGTTGGGCCTTCGGGGGCTGAGCCTTACTCTCTGCGTCGGGCGCTGGAAGCAGGGGCGAAGCTGGTGGTCCTGACGCCTTCGTTCCAAAATCCCACGGGAGCCACGATTCCGGACGCGGCGCGGCGGCAGATTGTGGCGATGGTCCGGGCGGCGGGCGCGATCCTGATCGAGAACGACATTTACAGTGAACTGGCTTACGCGGGACCGGAGACGACGCGGCTGAAGGCTTTGGAACCGAACGTGATTCTGTTGGGGAGCTTTTCCAAGATCGCGTTTCCCGGGGTTCGTTGCGGCTGGATTGTGGCGCCGAAGCCTGTGATTGCCCGGGTGACTGAGTTTAAGCAATTGGCGGATCTGCACACGGACCAGTTGTCGCAGGCGTTTCTGCTGCGGTTTGCCGAATCGGGAGCCCTGGCCGCTCACCAGAAAAATATGGTGGTGGCGGGGCGCGAGAAAATTCGTGCGGTATCAGAAGCGGCCCGCAAGCATCTGGAAGGTTGTACGTATACGATTCCGGATGGCGGGATGAATTTGTGGGTGGACCTGGGTGACGGCCTCGACGCCGCTGCCCTCCGTGGCCTGGCACAAAGGGCGGGTGTCGATTACATGCCGGGACGGCAGTTTTCGGTAGCGCGAGCTTTGGATACAGGCTTGCGGCTGAGCTTTGTGGGGCTCGAAGTGAGCGAGATTCGCCGGGGGCTTGAGATCCTCGGCAACGTGGTGCGGGAAGCGCGCACGTCGCGTGCCGGGGCACTGGCTCCGGCGGGCTGGGTTTAGGTGGAGCACCGGGTGACGCAGTTGGCGGGACCGGGGCTGGCCCCTTCCTTACGGTCGGGGTTCGGTAGCGCGGTGCATCAGCCGGTTTTGGTGGGTAGAGATTCTGAAAGTTGCAAGGAGAACGAACGATGATTCTGAACAATGAAAGATGGCGGCTGAACGTCGGGCTTGCCGAGATGCTGAAGGGTGGCGTGATTATGGACGTCATCAACGCGGAACAGGCCGTCATTGCTGAGCGGGCCGGTGCCTGCGCCGTGATGGCACTGGAGCGCGTACCGTCCGACATTCGCAAGGAAGGCGGCGTGGCGCGCATGTCACCCGTCCGCATCATTCGGGAGATTAAGGCTGCGGTCAACATTCCGGTGATGGCTAAGGCGCGGATCGGACACTTCACCGAAGCTCAGGTTCTGGAAGCGCTTGAAGTGGACTACATCGATGAGAGCGAGGTTCTGACGCCTGCGGATGAAGAACATCACATCGACAAGAAGCAATTCAAGACCGCATTCGTTTGCGGCGCGCGGAACCTGGGCGAAGCGCTGCGGCGCATTGCGGAAGGTGCGGCGATGATCCGGACGAAGGGCGAAGCGGGTTCAGGCAACATCGTGGAAGCCGTTCGCCACATCCGTACCATCATCAAGGAAATGCGCCATCTGACCATCCTGGGGAAAGAAGAACTGGTGCACGAGGCGAAGATTCTGGGGGCTCCTCTGGATCTGGTGGAGTGGGTGGCGGCGAATGGTCGTCTGCCGGTGCCGAATTTCTCCGCGGGGGGCATTGCAACTCCGGCTGACGCTGCGCTGGTGATGCAGTTGGGCGCAGAGGCTGTGTTTGTGGGTTCGGGCATCTTCAAGAGTTCAGATCCGGAAGCGCGGGCGAAGGCGATTGTGAAGGCCGCGACGTATTACAAGGATCCGGTGAAGCTGCTGGAAGCCAGTGAAGATCTGGGAATGGCGATGCCTGGTCTGGAGATCTCGAAGCTTCCGCCCGAAGAGTTGATGCAGACGCGGGGCTGGTAGTTATGTCGGCCACGCGGAAGAAACTCGTTGGAGTACTGGCCCTGCAGGGTGATTTCGAGGCACATCAAAGGGCTTTGGAGACCGCTGGCGCGGACACGCTGCAGGTGCGCACGACGGAGGATCTGGACCGCGTGGATGCCCTGGTAATCCCGGGCGGCGAGAGCACGACCATGCTCAAGCTGCTGGTGTATATGGACCTGCTGGAACCTCTGCGCAGTTTTGCTGAAGCGAAACCCGTTTTCGGCACCTGCGCAGGGGCAATCCTGCTGGCGACGGAGGTTACTCACCCGAGTCAGGAGAGTCTGCAAGCTATTGATATGACCGTGGAGCGGAATGGTTATGGCAGGCAGATTGACAGCCGGGTGGTGATGCTTCCGTTTCAGGGCGGGGAACTGGAAGCAGTGTTCATTCGGGCGCCCATTATTCGCCGGACGGGACCTGGCGTAACGGTTCTGGCAGAATATCAGGGGACGCCTGTGTTGATTGAGCAGGGGCGTCACATGGCGGCCACATTTCACCCGGAACTAACGGGGGATTCGAGAGTACACGCATTATTCCTGAGCAAACTGTAAAGAAACAGGTCCTGTTCGTGTGTTTGGGGAACATCTGCCGGAGTCCGATGGCGGAGGGTTTCGCGAACCACTACGGCTCCGACGTTCTGGTGGCAACGAGCGCCGGGTTGTCGCCGATGCCGGGGATTGTGAAATCGACGGTGGAAGCTATGGACGAAGTGGGCGTGGATATTTCGGCTCACATTCCGTCGTGGTACGAGCCGACTTTGGCGGCGAAGTGCGACATTGTGGTGAACATGTCGGGCTATCGGTTGCCGGGGAAGGCCCCGAAACAGGTGGTGGAGTGGAAGGTGGAAGATCCTTACATGAAGCCCCGGAGTGCGTATCAGCGGGTTCGGACGGATATTGAGCAGAAGGTGATGCAGTTGATTTTGGGGTTACGGCGGGGCAAGTAGCCCGTTCGGGAGACCGGCCTTCTGATTCCCTCTCGGCACGGCTGCGGCGAAAGGGCGGGGCCGTGCGATGTCTTCCGGGCGAGCTGCGGGCCGGTGGCTCGCGCAATGGTTGCTCCGTTCCGTGTGGGTCAGGGCGCGGGGGCGCGGTGCCTTCATTACTGGCCAAACCGGGGATTGGGTGACGGGCCGGGTCCGGTTGAAGTGATCCCGGCGTCTGGCGGACACGGTACCATGAAGACAGCTATGCGCCGTCTTTCCTTTCTCTCGCTGACTTTTCTCTCCCTGCTCTGCACCGCCACCTCGCTTGCCTTTGCAGCCGATATGCCGACCGGCGAAGCCCTGATGGAAAAGGCTGCGGCAAAGACCGGCTCCAAAGCAGCTCTTGACAAGGCGAAGAGCATCATAATGTCCGGCACTGTTTCGGTGGAAGGCCGCAATATTACCGGTCCGGTGGCCGTTTGGCAGGAAGCAGGCAAGAGCTATACGGCGATTGAGTTCCCGGGTGTGGGCAAAGTTGAGGAAGGTTACGACGGCACCGTGGCGTGGGAAATGAACGCGCTGCAGGGTGCGCGGATCAAGACGGGCGAGGAGCGTACCGCTGCTATCCGGGCGGGGCGCCTGAATCTGGTCGCGTCGTGGCGCGAAGACTACAAGAGTGCACTCAATCTGGGCGAAGCGACTGTGGAAGGCAAACCCACCTGGAAGGTGGAACTGGTTCCCAATGAAGGTCGTGCTGAGACCTTTTACTTCGACAAGGAATCGGGTTTGCCGATTCGGGTCTCCCAGATTCTGGTTTCGCCCCTGGGTGAGATCAAGGTGGACATGCTGCTGACGGACTATCGCGAGGTGGATGGTATCCAGACGCCGTTCGTGATGAAGCAGCAGGCCGCCGGCCAGGTGATGGCCATGCGGTTCACGAAGATCACTTATGCCGAGCCAATCCCTGCGGGGCGGTTCGATCTCCCGGCTGCGGTAAGGGCCGTGCTTGCCAGCCAAAACGCCACCCGAAAGAAGTAGGTTCCAGGGCGGGCTACTTCGACTTCATGACCCAGGTGCCGTTCCACTCCGCTCCGGGGGGATTTTCGCGCATCAACATTACGCGTTTGAGGTAGGTCTTTGAGAGGTTGTCGCCAGGGTTGGCGGCCAGGGCGGCGTTGAAGCACTCGTCGGCCTTATCCCAGTCCTGGCGGCGGTAGTTCGAGAGACCGTCGCGGAAACATTCCATGCATTCGCGGAGATTCGGGAAGGTGTCGGGCGTGTGGTAATCGAGGACTTCGAAGACGGCGACGGGCTCGGTTTTGCCTTTGACAACGACCATATCGACCTCGCGCACGCGGTAGGTACCTTTGAGGCGGGTGAAGGTGTTTTCACTGATCAGGATTCGGGCGCTGTACTCCTTACACGCGCTTTCGAGGCGTGATGCCAGGTTGACGCCGTCGCCGATGACGGTGTAGTCCATGCGCTTGGGGGAGCCAATGTTACCGGACACGATGGTGTCGGTATTCAGGCCGATGCCAATATCCACGGGCTTCTTGCCCGCTGCGGCGCGTTCGGCGTTCCAGCGGCGGAGTTCAGTGATCATCGAGATGCAGGCCCGGACCGCGCGATCTTCGTCGTCTTCGTGCGGGAGGGGCAGGCCGAAGACGGCCATGATGGCGTCGCCGATGAATTTATCGAGCATGCCGCCCTGCTTGGTGATGCAGTCCACCATGATGGTGAAGTACTCGTTGAGCAGCATGACGGTACCCTGGGCGCCCAGGTCTTCGGTGATGCTGGTAAAGCCGCGGATATCGCAGAAAAGCACGGTGCCGATGACGGACTTGCCGCCGAGGGCGTCGCCACCGCCTTCCATCAGCTGTTCGGCGATGGCAGGGTCCATGTACCGGGACATGGTGGACTTCATGCGCTTTTCGCTCGAAACGTCTTCAATCATGATGAGCGTGCCGAGCTTTTTGGCCGGCGTGTCCTTATCTGGCTCGCTCATCAGGGGGAGGACGGTGAGGTTGACGGAGAGCTTTTCATCGCCTGCAACCATGTCTGCGTCGATCATAATATCGGACTTCAGGGTTTCGTTGACGTGGGCGATGCGCTCCATCACGAACTGGTTGGGGCCGGTGAAGAAGTCGGCTGCGGGTTTTTGGATGAGGTCTTTGCTGTGGACCTTGAAGATGCGCTCACCGGCGTGGTTGCAGGTGACGATCTTGCCGTCCTCGTTCAGCGTGATGACGCCATTCGACATGGACTGCAGAACGCCTTCGTTGTAGTTCTTAATGTTCTGGATGTCGTCGAAGAGTTTGGCGTTTTCGAGGCTGATGGCGAGTTGGGCGGTAAAGACTTTGAGGCGTTTCTCGTCCTGGTCGGTAAACGGGCCGCCTTTTTTGTTGAGAACCTGGGTGACGCCGATGCGCTTGCCGGCTTTGTTCACGATGGGAACGCAGAGGATGGAACGGGTGAAGTAGCCGGTTTTCTTATCGAAGGCCGGGTTGAAGCGGAGGTCGGCGTAGGCGTAGGGGATGTTGATCACCTGGCCCGAGGTGAAGACGGCACCGGCGATACCGGCTGTGTTGGGGAGGCGGATTTCGCCGACGGCGGCACCCATGGCGACGCGGGAGAAGAGTTCGTTCTTTTTCTCGTCGTTGAGGAAGAGGGAGGCGCGATCGGCCTGGAGCATGCGGGCGGCTTCGGTGACGACGCGGGCCAACATGGTGGAGAGGTCGAGGTCGGAGGTGAGTTCGCCGACCATATCGAGGAACTTCAACTCTTCCTGGCGGGCTGCCAGAACGCGTTCCATGACCTGAGCGCTGCGCAGCGTCATGGAGGTCTGCTCGGTCATGGATTCGAGAAGAATCAGGTCATCTGCGGTGAAGTTGCCTTCGCGCTTGTTGAGAATCTGGAGAACGCCAATCACATCACCACTGGGCGTGGTGATGGGCGCGCAGAGAAGATTACGGGTTGTGAAGCCTGTGTCGACGTCGATCTGGCTGTTAAAACGGGAGTCACTGTAGGCGTCATCGATGATGAGGCCCTGGCCGGACTTGAAGACGGCACCGGCGATACCGGTGTCGTTGAGGAGGCGGATTTCGCGGATGCCTACACCCTGGGCGACGCGAGAGTAGAGTTCGTTGGTTTTTTCGTCGTTAAGAAAGAGAGAGCCGCGTTCGGCGTCGGTCCGGCTGACGCTGACTTCGACGATGTAGCGCAGGATTTCGTCGAGCGTTTCGGCGGCTGCGACCTTAGTGGCAATCTGCAGCAGGAGACTGGTCTGCTTGCTCCGTTTCTTGACGCGCGGCTGCTTTGCCGGGGGAGCGGCGGGAGGCGGCGCGAGCGTGGGGTCGGTGGCTTCAGCGGTCGGCATGCTTCGTCTCCAATTGTTTAATCTCCTGTTGCTTTGCTTCTAACAAGTCGCGGAGCTCCTGAATGGTCTGGTGCAGCTGACGAAGTTCGGCTGCAGCGCCGGCGCGAACACTTTGGACCAGATCTTCATTATCGGCCTTCTGCTTCTCCATTTGGTCGCGGAGGGCCTGGACGGTACTTCTCATGCTGGCGAGTTCGTCGTGTGCGGCGACGGTGGCGGTTTGGATTCTGGCCTGTTCATCGAAACGGGCCTGTTCCATTTTGTCGCGGAGAGCCTGCACGTTAGCCTTCATGCTGGCGAGCTCTTCGTGAGAGGCCTGGACAGCGGCCTGGACCTTGGCCTGCTCATCGAAACGGGCCTTCTCCAGCAGGTCCCGTAACGCCTGCACAGTGCCTTTGATGCTGGTCAGTTCTTCGTGAGCAGACAGGACGGCGGCCTGGATTTTGGCTTGTTCGTCAAAGCGCGCTTTTTCTAACTGGTCGCGCATAGCGGCGACGGCCTGGCGCAGTTGCACAACCTCGTCGGCAGAGGTTGCGATGGCGAGCTGGATGCGCGTCTGCTCGCCGATTTTCGAGGTCTCCAGAGCCTCCCGCATGGCCTGAACGATGTCACGCAGGATCTGGAGTTCGCTGTTGGCAGCCACGAGGGCCTGCTGCAGTTCTTCCTGAATGGATTTAGGTGGAGTTTCCACGAGTGACTAACTTATTGTAAAACGTTCACTTTCTTCGAGTTGTGAAAGTTTTGCGGAATTTTTCCAGCTTCGGGGCGACGACGAACATGCAGTAGGACTGGTAAGGGTTGCGGTTCAGATAGTCCTGATGGTATTCCTCGCCGATCCAGAACCGGGAAGCCTCTTCGCGGGCGGTGACAATGGGGTCCGCAAAAGCCCCGGCAGCCGTCATTTCAGCCAGGATGGCATGGGCTGTGTTCGCCTGCTCAGGGGAGTGTGTGAAGATTACGGACCGGTACTGGGTGCCCGCATCGTTGCCCTGGCGGTTGAGTGTGGTGGGGTCATGGATGACGAAGAAGATTTCCAGAATCTCGCGGAAGCTGATCTCGGCGGGGTCAAACGTCACCTGAACCACTTCCACGTGGCCGCTCGACCCGGAGCAGACTTCGCGGTAGGTGGGGTTGGGAGTTGGGCCTCCCATGTAGCCCGAGACCGCCGAAATGACGCCCTTCGTTTCTCGGAAAACGGCTTCGAGGCACCAGAAGCAGCCTCCGCCCAAGGTAGTGATTTCGTGAACAGGCATCAACTCACAGCATAGAATGGCTATGTGATCCTCACCACCACAGTTGGTTCTTACCCCACGCCGGACTGGCTTGCAGCCCTGCCGAGTGAGCAGGCCCGCGAAGACGCGACCCGGGTCGTTTTTGATATTCAGCGCCAGGCGCGCATTGATTTGCCGACCGACGGTGAGCTCTATCGGTTCGACGTAAATCATCCCGATACGAACGGCATGATTGAGTACTTTATTCGGCCGATGGGGGGGATTCGCAATGACCTGGGACGGTCGGACTTTGAAGAGTATGCACGGCTGGAACAGATGAAGTTCCGGCGGAAACCGGCGGCAGCGGTGGAGGGCCCTGTGAGTGAGGGCTCGCTGAATCTGCTGAATGATTGCGAAGCGGCGGCGAAGGTGGCGGGGGGCGACTTTAAGTTCACGGTCACCAGCCCGTATATGCTGTCGCGGAGCCTGCTGGACCGGCACTACCGGAATTTTGATGATCTGACGATGGCGATTGCGCATGTGCTGGCGGATCAGGTTCGGGACCTGCCGTGCTCCTGCCTTCAGGTGGATGAAGCGAACCTGCCGGGTAATCCCGATGATGCCGAGCTGGCTGCCCGCTCGATGAACGTGGTGCTGGATGCGGTGACGTCAAAGAATCGTGCGGTTCACTTATGTTTCGGCAACTACGGGGGGCAGACTATCCAGAAGGGCGAATGGAGCCGCTTGATTGGGTTCCTGAACTCGCTGCATGTGGATCACCTGGTGCTGGAACTCGCCCGCCGTCCTGCGAGTGATCTGGAAGCTTTGAAAGAGATCGAACCCCGGATCAAGCTGGGAATCGGCGTGATTGACGTGAAAGACAACCACGTGGAGACCCCGGATGAAATTGCCCGGCGCATTGAAGCAGTGGACAAGGTCGCGGGGGGCGGGCGTGTCGGCTGGATTCACCCCGACTGCGGCTTCTGGATGTTGAAGCGGAGCGTTGCGGACCGCAAGATCGCGGCTCTGGCGCCCGGTCGCGATCTGTACGAGAGCGCAGGGAAATAGGCCAGCTTGGCAGGCGTCTACATCTCGTGGCCGTTCTGCGCGCAGAAGTGTACCTACTGCAACTTCGCCTCCGGGGTCCAGCCGAAGGAACTGGAGGCGAAGTATACGGAAGCCCTGCTGGCTGAGTTTGGGCGGCATGCGTGGAAGTGGCGACCGGACACCGTGTATTTGGGGGGCGGGACTCCGAGTTCCATGTCGGGGGCAGAATTGGGGCGACTACTGGAAGCGTTGCCGGGGCGACCGTGGCTTGAGGCGACGCTTGAGACGGCTCCGGGGTCGGTGACGAGGGAGAAGGTCCGGGGCTGGCGGGCGGCGGGGATCAATCGGGTCAGCCTGGGCGTTCAGTCGTTTGTGAAACAGGAGTTGGCCCGGACGGGGCGGCGGCATGATGCGGCCATTGTGGAGGCAGAGATTGCGCTGCTGCGCGATGAGGGCATCGACAATATCAACGTGGATCTGATTTCCGGGTTGCCGGGGCAGACGGAGGCTTCGTGGCAGGTGTCGCTGGAAGGCGTGCTGGCGCTGGAGGTTCCGCACGTGTCGGTTTACATGCTGGAAGTGGACGAGGACAGCCGCCTGGGGCAAGAGATTCTGCTGGGCGGGAAGCGGTATGGGGCTTCGGATACGCCTTCGGACGATGCGATTGCGTCGTTTTATGAGATGGCTGTGGAGCGCCTGGCCGAGGTGGGGATTGCGCGGTATGAGATCTCGAATTTCGCGCGGGCCGGGTGGGAATCGCTGCACAATCTGAAGTACTGGAAGCGGGAGTCGTATGTGGGCTTTGGGTCGGATGCCCATTCGTTTGATGGCGGGGAGCGGTGGCAGAATGTGGAGGCCGCAAAAGACTATGTGGGGCGGGTGTCTCCGGTAGTTGAGAGGTCTGTTCCGAACGCTTTGGAAGAGCGGTTCTTTGTGGGGTTGCGGTTGGCTTCGGGCGTGGTGCTGGAACCGGGGGATCGGGAGCAGTACGGGGCGGTGCTGGACCGTTTTCTGGCGGACGGCATGCTGGAACCGATACCTGGCGGGGTTCGGTTGACGTCACGCGGCATTATGGTTTCTAACGAGATTTTTCAGGAGTTCTTGACCACATGATTGATTTGCGCAGCGATACCGTTACGAAGCCGAATGACCGGATGCGTCGTGCCATGGCGGAGGCTGAGGTTGGAGACGACGTTTATGGCGAAGATCCGACCGTGAATCGGCTGGAGGCTCGCGCGGCGGAGATTCTGGGCAAAGAAGCTGCTCTGTTTGTGCCTACCGGCACGATGGGCAACACGATCGGCATCAAACTCCTGACCGAGCATGGCCAGGAGGTGATTTGCGACTCGCGTGCTCACATCCTGGATTGGGAACTGTCTATGCTGGCCTGGTTCTCGGGGTGCCTGATCCGCGCTGTGCCGACGGATAACGGCATCCTGACGTGGGACGGGATCAAAGGCCTGGTGAAACCGGTTGGGCCGCATTGGGCTCCGACGGGCGTGATCGAGCTTGAGAATACGCACAACATGGGCGGCGGGCGCGTGTATCCGCAGGCTGTGATTGATGAGATTTGCGATGAAGCCCATGCGGTGGGGGTGCCGGTCCATATGGACGGTGCACGGTTGTTCAATGCGGCGGAAGCGGCAGGGCGTCCGGTGCGGGAGCTTGTGGCGAAGGTGGATACGGTGACGTTCTGCCTGTCGAAAGCACTGGGGGCACCGGTGGGGTCTATGGTGGCGGGCCCCAGGCATCTGATGGACAAAGGGCGGTTGCTGCGGAAGCGCCTGGGCGGTGGGATGCGGCAGGCCGGGGTGCTGGCGGCGGCTGGTCTGATTGCTTTGGAAGAAGGCCCGGGCGGCCTCGAAACGGATCATGCGAACGCGCAGTATATTGCGGGGCGGTTGGGGCAGATGGAACGAATCAGCGTGTTCCAGGTGGAGACGAATATCGTGATTTACGATGTTTCGGCTACGGGGCGGAGTTCGAAGGAGATCAGTGCGGCGCTGAAGGCGCGGGGGGTGCTGATGAACGGGTTTACGGATAAGCTGATGCGGGCGGTGACGCACCGGGATGTGAGCCGGGCGGAGTGCGAGACGGCGATGGATGCGCTGGAAGAAGTGGTTCGTTCTACCCGGACTTAGACATTCCGAGGAGTTCAAAATAGCGTTCGCGAGACATACCGGCAGTCCGCAGATTGTTCTTGATAATGAAGACCGGAACTGCGGAGTACCTGGGAATGACGACTGGCCGGACGACACCGGGTTTGGTAAAAACCATATGATCGCCTTCCGTACGAACTAACCGAAAGCCGTCGATTTCCAGCACCCGCCTGAGGGTGCGTGCGGGACCGGACTAAGCTTTGGCATGCTCTGGCGGCAGAGGCATAGTGAGTTGCTGAATATTGACGAAGCGTGGACCTTCGCGGCGACTGCGACGCTTTGTGTAGCCAGCTTCTTCGAGGATTTGATCCAGCGTCCCCATCGTTTCGGCTTCTTCGAGAAACAGGCGAACCGCCACTCTTAGGTTTTCGACCGCCTTGGTCTCAGTGGCACCGCAAGATGATAAATCCAGTTCCCGCGTGTGCGCTACGTAAGTACGACCTTCTTTGAAGATCTGCGTCGTGAACTGGATATTCATGCTGATACCAGCTTACTTGCCCAGGTACTTCGCCAGATCGGGGTGGAGGAGTTTTTTGATTTCCTCTTTTTCGAGGTCGGCTTTGGTGATGACTACTGCTGTCAGGTCGATCTGCTTCGGCGGGGTTCCGCCGTTTAACTTGTCGTTGACGGCCTTCACGCCTTCGTAGCCGATTTTGAACGGGTCCTGGGCGATGAGGGCGTCAATGGTTCCTTTGCCCAGATCTTCGACCAGGCCTTCGCTGGAATCGAAGCCTACGAATTTCAGTTTTCCCGCGAGGTTACGTGACTTTACCGCCTGGGAGACTCCTACCGAAGAGGGTTCGGATGAAGCGAAGATGCCGACCAGTTCGGGGTGGGCGGTCAGGATGTTTTCTGCGGATGACATGGCCTTCGCGCGGTTCGACATGGAGAACTGTTCGGCAACGATTTTTATATCAGGGAATTCGGCTTTGATGGCTTCCTGGAAGCCGCGTTCGCGGTCCATGGTGGAGGCGCTGCCGGGGGCGTTGGAGAGCATCGCCACCGGGCCTTTGGCACCGATCAGCCTGGCGAGTTGGCGGGCTCCGAGCTGCCCGGCCTGGTAGTTATTGGTGGCCACAAAGGAAACGTAGTTGGTGGAGTCGAGGCCGGAATCGAAGACGACAACGGGCACGTTGGCTTTGGCCGCACGGTCGAGCGAGGCGTTCAGGATTGTCTTGTCGGCGGCTGCGACGACGATGCCATCGACGTGTTTGTTCATCATCGAGTCGAAGATTTCGAGCTGACGGCTGTAGTCCGTTTCGTTCGGCGGGCCATCCCAGAGGATCTCCAGATTGAACTCCTGCCCGGCGGCCACGGCACCGGCGTGGACTGTCTGCCAAAAGACGTGCGCCGTCCCTTTCGGAATGACGGCGACGCGCCGCTTCTGCTCGCGGTTGCAGCCTGCGAGCAGAAGAGCGCCAAGTCCGAGCGCCAGAACGGTGCGATTACATCGCACACCAGCCTCCGTCGATCAGGATGTCTGTACCGGTGATGAAGCCGGCGTTGTCGCCGCAGAGGAACGCGGCAAGAGCGCCAATTTCTTCCACCTTGCCCCAACGACCAACCGGGATCTTCGCCACAAACGCAGCGTTGAGTTCCGGGTTGTTCAGAATGGGGGTGTTCATCTCGGTGGCAAAGGGCCCGGGGCTGATCCCGTTTACAGTAATGCCTTCTTTGGCCAGTTCGAGGGCAAGGGCTTTGGTGATGCCGAGGAGGGCGAACTTCGTGGAAGAGTAGAGCGCGCGTTGCGGCATCGACACATGGGCCATGATGGAGGTCATGTTGAGAATGCGGCCATAACCGGTGCCCTTCATGTGCGGGACGAAGGCCTTGCACATGAGGAAGACGCTGGTGACGTTGGTGTCCTGGACGGCGCGCCATTCTTCGAGGGTGAAGTCCTCAATGTTCTTGCGGTTATTGGTTCCGGCGTTGTTGATGAGGATCTGGACTTTGCCGATGGTGGCGGAAACTTCCTGTTCCAGCTTGACGACCTGGTCTTCCTGGGTGATGTCGGCGGCAAAGACCGAGGCAGTTCCCCCGACCGCGCGAACTTCTTCGGCGACGGATTCCAGCTTCTCCTTATCGCGTGCCACCAGAATCAGGTGGGCTCCCTGCGCTCCGAGAGCGACCGCCATGGCGCGGCCAAGGCCCTTGCTGGAGCCGGTGATGAGGGCGTTGCGCCCGAGTAAACTTTGCGTGTTCATATATGTTGGGTCGGTAAAATGAGGCCGAACCCGGAATTGTACCAGGTGAACAACACCCGCCGCACAACACCGCGTCGCCAGCCGCCTGGACGGGGTAGCATAAAGTGAGCTACGCCGCATGCCTGACCTTCAAATTCTGACCCCGGATGGCGACAGCCGAATCGTCCCTCTCGATACGGAACGCCTCACCATCGGCCGCTCCAGTGCCAGCGATCTGAGTTTTCCGGATGATAACGGACTCTCGCGGCAGCACCTGTCCATCGAGCGCAGTGGACAAGGCTGGGCCGTTACCGATCTTGCCAGCAAGAACGGTACAATCCTCAACGGCAATCGTGTGGCCTCAAAGACCCCGCTGAAGGCCGGCGATCGCATCATGGCCGGGCACCTGATCATCGTTTACGACGGGACCACGATGCAGCAGTCGAGGCCTGTGGTGGTGTTTGATCCGAACCGGGAGGACGAAGAAGAACACACCAGTTCTTCGACGGTCATTACCAACCTGGAAGGCGCCATCCGGACGGACAAGCAGGGCGATGCCGCAGGGGTGGCGGCTGCACAGATCTCGGCTCTGGTCCGCGCAGGCAATGAACTTTCGGGGCACAGGCCGCTTCCCGAACTTTTCCGCTTTATTCTTGACCTCGCTATCGGGGCGGTGAAAGCGGACCGCGGCGTTCTGCTGACCATTGAAGAGGGCGATCTGGTTGTTCGCGCCAACAAGGGTGAAGGCTTTCATATCAGTTCGACGGTGCGGGATCGTGTACTCACATCCGGGGCGTCGGTGCTGGTTCGGGATACTTCGATTGACGACGCTTTCCGCGAGCGGAAGAGCATTGTGGAACAGAACATCCGGACGCTGATGGCTGTGCCGCTCCAGACGCGCGACCAGATTATTGGCATCATTTACGTGGATTCGCCGTCGCTGCTGCGCGAATTTACACGTGACGATTTGAATCTGCTGACGGTGATGGCCAACGTGGCGGCGATCCGTATCGAACAGTCGCGCTTTGCGGAAATGGAGCAGGCCCGAAAGCTGCTGGCGCGTGATCTGGAACAGGCCGCCGACATTCAGCGGCAGTTTCTCCCCGGCACGGCGCCTCCGGTCGGAGGTCTTGATCTGGCGGGGCACAATGCTCCCTGTCGGACGGTGGGGGGCGATTACTACGACTTTTTCCCCTACGAGAACAACCGGGTGGCGATGGTTTTGGGTGATGTCTCGGGCAAGGGCATGCCGGCCTCGCTGCTGATGATGGGTTTGCAGGCTCGGGTGGAGGTTCTTGCCGAAGAGCCCAGAGATCTGGCTTTGGTGATGACGAAGCTCAACCGCATTACGGCTGCGAATTGCCCTTCCAATCGCTTTATTACTTTGTTTTTCTGCATTCTGGATGGCGATACAGGTGAGTTGACGTATTGCAACGCAGGCCACAATCCGCCTGTAGTTGCCCGGGCAGATGGGAGCCACGAGTTGTTGCCGGGTGGCGGGCCGGTGATCGGGATCATCGGTTCCATCGAGTACACGGCTCTCCATGCGCACCTGGACCACGGGGACACGCTGGTAATCTACAGCGACGGCGTTACGGAAGCAGCGAATACGCTGGACGACGAGTTCGAGACGGATCGTTTGGCGGAGGCTGTGGCTGGTGTTCGGGATCAGTCTGCGGAGGCAATTCTCGCGGAAATTAATCGGGCGGTGGCCTCCTTCACGGTGGGCGTGCCTCAGGGCGATGACATTACAGTGATCGTTGCAAAAAGGAAATAAACACATGAATGTCGGCTTGCTTGGTCTTGGCTTCATGGGGGCTACACACGCAAAAGCCTGGACGCAGGTACCCGGTGCCAGCCTCGCTGCTGTGATGAGTTCCGATGAGCGGAAACTCTCGGGCGACCTTCTGGGGATTGAGGGGAACCTCGGCAATCAGGGTGAAAAGCTGGATTTCAGCGCTGCGGCCAAATATCGGAGTGTGGAAGCGCTTCTGGCTGATCCTGCCGTCGATGCTGTGGATATTTGTTTGCCGACCGACCTGCACGCGCCGGTGGCTCGCGCGGCGCTGGCTGCAGGAAAGCATGTTTTGGTGGAGAAACCGATTGCTTTGGACCCGGCAGAAGCTGATGCGCTGGTGGCGCAGGCGGGTTCCTGCGGCAGGATTCTGATGGCGGGACAGGTTCTTCGGTTCGTGCCGTCTTACCTCGCGTTGCGGGAACAACTGGCGTCCAGTGGGGCGGTGCGCTCGGCGTTTTTCCGGCGGCGGTGCTCAGCACCGGCCTGGAGTCGCTGGCTTGCTGATCCGGCGAAGAGTGGCGGCGGCGTTTTCGACCTGCTGATTCATGATGTGGATTACTGCATCTCGCTGTGGGGCCTGCCTGCGTCGGTCCGCGCATCGGGATACGAGGACATGGCCTCGGGCGTGGACTGGATTCATGCGGAACTGAAGTACCCTGGTCTGGGGCCTGTAGTTATCACCGGTGGCTGGCACCACCCGAAGTCGTACCCGTTTTCGATGGAGTTCACGGTGGTGAGCGAAGCCGCTACATATGAGTGGCCGTTCGGGGCACCGACTTTGAAACGCTATGGGGCAGACGGTGAGGCGCGCGACGTTGCCCTGACCCAGGCTGACGCTTTCACGGCGGAGCTCGCATATTTCGCCGAGTGTGTCACGACGGGCCACCAGCCCGATTTTTGCCCGCCTGCCCAATCTGCAGCCTCGGTGCGTGTCATGATGCAGATGTTGGAGTCGCGGAAGCGCCAGGGAGAAGAGATCTTATGCCGTTAGAAACACCTCTTGCAAATTTTGAAACGGGCGTGATGTTTTGGGCCGGTCGCGATCCGGGAGAGACCCTCTCGGAGTTGCGGGGAATGGGGCTTCGTTGCGGCCAGCTCGGTATACCGGGCGACCTGGACTTGTCGTGTGCCCCGGCCTGGAAAGCCGCTCTCCGCGCCGCTGAGTTCACGGTCGTCACTGTCTTTGCCGGGTACAACGGCGAGAGCTATGCCGATATTCCGACGGTCCAGGATACGGTCGGGTTTATTCCGGCGCGTTTTCGTGAGGAGCGGGAAGCGCGTACCCTGGGGATCAGCGATTTTGCCCGTGAAATCGGCTGCCATGGCATTGGCCTTCACGTTGGTTGCCTACCTGAGGATGAGACGGATGCCGACTACATCGCGGTCCGGGAGATGGTGCGCCGGATTGCGGATCATGCTGCGCGGAACCACCAGACCTTCGCGCTGGAGACCGGCCAGGAGAAGGCGGAGTCTCTCCGGGCATTTCTGATTGACGTCAATCGGGAGAATGTGGGCATCAATTTCGACCCGGCGAACATGATTCTGTACGGTACCGGCGATCCGATTGAAGCTCTGGGAGTTCTGGGGCAGCACATTTTTTCGGTGCATTGCAAAGACGGCGACTGGCCACCGGCCGGGCAACCGGGCGCTTTGGGGATGGAACGGCCATTGGGGTCGGGGTCGGTCGGGATGGAGCGGTATCTGCGGAAGCTGAAGCAGATTGGCTACAAGGGCCCGCTGGCGATTGAGCGGGAAGCCGAGAATGCTGCAGAACGCCTGCGGGATATCAAGGCTGCGATCGCGTTGCTGACTGAGATTAAGGCCGGTCTGGCGTAGCTCCAACGCCAGCAAGGAGTGTGTGCGCATCAACTTCAGGCAGGAGTGATGCTTCGGAATCGCTGGAATGATGGCAATGTGGACGACGTTCAACATCGACGACGAGGACTTCTCGAAGTTTGTGCCTGGTGTCGCCAACCAGCCGAAGTTCCGGCTTGAAAAAGGATGGGCTGTCCTCACTGCTTTGCCAAGCTCCCTGCCGCTGACCAATGAAAGCCTCAAGAGTATGGAGGACGAAGCTCTGGATGAGGAGTTCGGCCGTGCGCTTTCTACTGAACGTTAACCTGTTGGGCGACCTGTCCGCTGACGCAGGCCGGAGTCCTGCGCACTGCGTGGGCCCTGCCGGGACGCACGCACGGTAGCCTGGAACAGAGCTGCTCGGTTCCAAATCACGAATTCTGGCCTGAGGCGCTAGACCTGCGGGCCCTTTCAGCGAATCATCAGGTTCGGCTGATTGGTCGCAATCAGGTCACCGATATGCAGCTTCTGATGCTGGCGCACAAGCGGGGTGGCCAACTGGTCACCTTTGCTGCCGGAGTTCGGGTTCTGGCTGCGGGGAGTAAATTTTCAGGATCGCTGTTGGTTCTCTAAACGAGAATCCAGACTAGCGACGGTGCCAAATCCAGCTTTCCCTTCTTCAGGTCATGGCCGGCCCCGGGTACGATCTGCAGGTTCGTCTCTCCGGCAATGGAACCCAACGCCCGCTGCATTTCCTTCGGGGAGCCGAAATCATCCCGGTCCCCGTGGACAAAGGCTGCTCTGGTTTGCAGCGCCGGGAAATGCGCGGTCCGCAGGCTTTCCGGTTTGTCTGGCGGGTGCAGGGGATAGGACAACAGCAACAAGCCGGCTACCAGGCCGGGTTCGGCCGCAGCCAACATAGTGGCCTGGCGTCCTCCGTACGAGTGTCCGCCCAAAAAGACGGGGCCTGGCACAATGCTGCGCAGGGCCTGCACCGCTTCGCGCAGCCCCGCCTGATCCGCTGCCGCGCTGCCCGGGTGCGGCGGTCCAGAGGGCCTCTTTTGCCGGAAGGGCAGGTCGTATCGCAATACCGTCACGCCGCTTTCCGCCAGCATTTCGGCTACCGCGACCAGCAAGGCTGAGCGGCAGTTCGCTCCCGCTCCGTGTGTGAGGACCATCCCGGCCCCGGACGGCGAAACCGGACGGTGCAGTAACTCTTCGGAAATCTCCATATCGCTCCCGTTGCATAATAGCGTCTAAAAGCATGTGCCGAAGCATTAAACTCCTCCGCCGTCCTGAACCGGCCCTCGCACCCGGTGAAACTGCCGCAGCCGCGCTGCAATTTGTGCGGAAAGTGAGTGGCTACCGGGCTCCGTCCAAAGCCAATCAGGCAGCCTTTGAGGCCGCCGTGCAGGAGATCACCGCGGCGACCGAGAAGCTGCTGGCTCATCTGGCGACCCGCACGTGAGCGAGCTGGAATCCCGCATCGCGGCGAAGTTCACCGAAATTGCGGATGGAGGCTGGTTCCCCTCTGCCCTACCTGCTGAACATCACCAACTTCGGGCGGTTTGTGACGCACTCACGATCCAGCCTGGCCAACGAATCCTCGATGCCGGCTGCGCCAGAGGTCGTTTCCTGAAAGCCCTGGTCCCGACGCAGGCTGACCTTTACGGCGTCGATCTGACGGAGATATTCCTCAGCGATGCGCGGCGGAACGTCCCGACGGCTCAGTTCTGCCAGGGCTCGCTGGCCCAACTGCCTTTCGCTGCGGGGACCTTCGACGCGATTCTTTGTGTGGAAGCGCTGGAGCATCTCCCCGACACCGGCGCTGCCATCCGTGAACTGGCTCGGGTTCTGAAGCCGGAGGGAACTCTGGTCATTATCGGCAAGAACGCCCGCGGCCTTCATCCTGGGACGCTGATTCCCAACGCGATCTGGAAGCGGTGGCATGAACTGAAAGGCGACTGGATGTATAGCGGCGACTTTCCCTTTCGGGAACGCTGGTTTCATCCGGACAAGCTCCGTGACGAGCTTCGGGCGCATTTCCGGACAGCGGAAACTCGGTTCCTGATTGAACCGGGGGCGCGCTATGCACCGCTGGTGAAACTGTTCCCCATGCTGGCATTCGAAGCGGCCTGGATAGCCCGATTCCCCATCATCAACCAATCCGCGATATCGTATTGTTCATGAAGAAAGTCTTCCACCTCACGTCATTCGCTTTCGGCGCGCTGGCAATGCTCGGCGTTAGCATGGTTATCCAGTCGCCCTCGAAGGCTCAGGCCCAGGCACCCAACCACGTCTTTGAATACCGCAAGTACTACGCACCTCCCGGCAAGCTGGAGAATCTGAAGGCCCGCTTCCGCGACCACACCATTCGCATCTTCAACCGCCACAACATGAAGAGCATTGGCTACTGGGAGCCGATTGATAATAAGGACAATGCGCTGATCTACATCCTGGAACACCCCAGCGTGGATGAAGGCAAGAAGAACTGGAAAGAGTTCATGGCTGATCCGGAATGGAAGAAAGTCGCTGCAGAAACTCAGGTCGATGGCAAGATAGTCGACCATGTCGATAGCGTTTATATGAATCCTTCCGACTTTTCTGCTATCAAATAGTAATGAAAAGGTTCACCCTTCTGCTGGCGGCGAGCCTCGCGCTCGCCGCCTCTGCAGATCCCATGTATGTCCAGGACATTGCCCAATGGCGCAAAGTCCGGGAAGAAAAGCTCAAGGCCCCTGACAACTGGCTGTCTGTCGCGGGCCTTTTCTGGCTTCATGAAGGAGAGAACAAGGTTGGTTCCGACCCTCTCTCCGATGTCGTGTTGCCGAAAGGGGGCCCGGTTCATGCGGGCGTCCTCAACCTGCGGGGCCAAGTGGCTGACTGGAAGCCGATTTCGGGGCCTGCCGCCACTACTCTTGACGAAAAGTCGAAACCGCTGTCCTTCGGTTCGGTGGATCTGTTTCTGATCGTGCGCGGCCCGAAAACTGGCATCCGTATGAAAGATCCTAATGCCGAGACACGAGTCCATTTCACCGGCCTCAAGTGGTATGAAGCGAAGCCGGAGTGGCGTTTCAAAGGGAAGTGGACGGCGTACGATCCGCCCCGAACCATCAGGATTCCCAATGTTCTGGGGCAGGTGACAGATGAGGTGGCCCCTGGCTATGTGGAATTCACCGTCAAGGGTAAGACTTTTCGCCTGGATCCCTTTATTGAGGATGATCACCTGTTCTTCATTTTCAAAGATCTGACCAGCACCTCGACCACGTACGGTGCCGGTCGGTTCCTGTACACTCCTTTTGCGAAGGACGGCTCGCTTGACCTCGATTTCAACAAGTCCGAGAACCCGCCCTGCGTTTTTACTGCGTATGCAACCTGTCCCCTCCCTCCGAAACAGAACGTTCTGCCTTTCGCTATCCCTGCCGGGGAAACTCGTTACGGAAAGCACTAAGGTAGCCTGAAGTCTTGAACCTGGTCTTAGCCTCTCGGTCTCCACGTCGAGCCGAACTCCTCTCCTCCGCTGGTATTGAATTTCAAATCCGTGTCGCCGACGTAGACGAAGCGGTGATTCCGGGTGAAGCTCCCCTCGAATATGTGACGCGGCTGGCCCGCGAAAAAGCTGCCGCAGTCCCTGCCTCCCCTGACGAAATCATCCTTGGTGCCGACACGACTGTAGTCGTCGACGGTCAGATTCTGGGTAAGCCGGAAGACGCTGCCGATGCTTCCCGGATGCTCCGTGCGCTGTCCGGACGGGAACATCAGGTGATTACCGGAGTTTGTGTGCGGCGTGGCGACGACGTCCAGGCTGGTGCTGTGACGACGACGGTTTGGTTTCGGACGATGTCAGAAGCTGAGATCGCCGGGTACGTGGCGTCCGGAGAACCTATGGACAAAGCCGGCGCGTACGGTATCCAGGGCCTGGCGGCGCAATTTATTCCGCGAATTGACGGGTCATACGCGAATGTTGTTGGTCTTCCGGTCCACCTCGTTTGCGACCTGCTGGAGGGTCTGTGACCCCCGCCGAGCCTCCTGCCCGAATTTATCCAGCCTGGTCGAAATGGATTGCACCTGACACTCTGATCACCCAGGTTCGCAACACAGCTCCATTTCTGGCCTTCCCCAAACCCGAACCGGGACGGCTCATCGAACTCGGCGACAGCCCGGATGGCTTCATTCGCATCCTGGGTAGCTGGCGAAATCTTCTCAGCGAGACACTGACGCCCGAAGAGCAGCTTCAGGACTACTTCGCGCTCTGCTTTTCCTGTCATCAGGCGACGGTGGGGACGTTTGTCCCTACCGATGTGGACGCGAAGATCCGGGGCGTGCTGTGGCGCGAGACGAAGGACCCGCAGGTTCTGCGGCCCATGCTGCAGTTCGCCTTCCATGCTCAGAAATGGACTGAAGAGGGTGTTTCGCTGAAGGGAGTTCGGGGCGTATCGGGGCACAACGGAGAGCATTGGTCGGTGATTGCCGGAGCGTTGGGACGGCTTCTGGAACTGGGAGACAGCGAAGGGGCAGGGCTGGCGCTGGCTGCGATTGAGGCCGAGATTGAGCGGGAAGAACTGGTGTTTGACCGGGTGGCTGCCGAAAAGGATGCCGAACTGGACCTGCTGCGGGTGGCGATGACGCTGGCGCACAACCGGGGAGATCTGACGCAGGGGCTTGGTTTCTGGAAGAAGATTCCGGCGACACTCCCCGTGATGGAGTACCTGCAGACTCACGGTAAGTTCGACCGCGCGGTGAAGATGTATCAGGAGACGGGGATTTCTGCGGAAGGCCACCGGCACTATCCTCTGCGGGGCGTGAAGACGCTGCGGCAGTCGGCAGCCCTGCTGCTTCCCCTCTGCCCGTTTCTGGATGATTGGGGAGCGCTTGTGGCGAAACTGGATGACAGCCACGAGGTGCTGGCGGCTTTGGTTTCCGGGTGCCAGAAGCTGGACAACCAGAACGGTTACTACCGTGCGATTGCCGGGATGATGTCGGTGTCTCAGGGGGCCTTTGATCGGGCAGTTGCGCGAATGCCCAATGCGCTGCAGCGCGCGGCTCGGGGAGGGGAAATCCGCAAACTGGCTGATGTCCCCCGCGCTTCTTTTGAAGCGATGATGCGCAAACGGGCTCGGACGGTTCTGGCGATTTTTAAGGGGAAACGGTTCTGAGCTAAGGGGAGCGATGGCCCACTCCGAAGGCCGGTGCCGGGCACTGTCCACCGGCATGCTCGCGGGCTCGGCGCGGTGCAGTCGGGGCGAAGACGCTGCGTGCCGGTGGCCCATAAATTCTGTGTTGAAGACGCTGGTCGCCGGGTGTTTGTCCAACCACAGGACGAACCGGGCTCAAAGGTGAGCGTACTCTTCCATGCCGGGCGCGTTTCAGTCCGTATCCCTCGGTATAAACGGCGTCCGGCGTAGGCCAGGAAAAAAGGTCTTCCGACCCTGTTTTGGCTACGCTGCGGGACGTTTCGCCGGAGGAGTTTTTTTCTTTCCCTGGATTGCCGGGCGTCTGGCGGGAGCAGGTGCTGCCTTGCGCGTGGTGACACCGGGTTTTGTGGCTGGCCGCGCAGGGGCGGCTTGCATGCCCCCACCGGGAGTCCGGGCTGCTTTAGGCAATGAGGTCAGGTAGACGGGCGGGGTGTCGTAGTTGTCGCGGACATCGGCCAGATTGGGGTGCTTCTGCCCGTAAATGTAACGGTATGCGTCGGCATTGCGGAGCACAGCCTGCACGTAGTCTCTGGTTTCATTGAAGGGGATACTCTCGACGAATTCGGCGGGTTCGTGGTAGGTCTGGCCCCAGGACAGCCATTGGCGGACGCGACCGGGCCCGGCGTTGTACGCAGCCAGAGTCTGGGTCCAGTCGTTGTCCCAGCGTCCCAACTGCTGTTTGAGATAGGCGGTGCCCAGGCGGATGTTGACGGCCGGGTCAAAGAGCGTCCGCATTCCGGGAATCGGAATGCCCTCTCGGCGGCCCATTTCGCGTCCGGTGGGGAGGACGAGTTGCATGAGGCCGAGAGCCTTCTTGCCGGACGCTGCTGCGGGGTTAAACTCCGTTTCCTGGCGGATCAGGCCGGCTACGGAGAACGGATCGAGGCCCTTGGCGACGGAGGCCTGTTCGATATCACTCTTATAGGGCAGGGGGAAGAGCATCTGCCAGAAGGTTAGCGGCGCACTTTCGAACGGTACAGCCAGATAGTCGGACGAAAAACTCTTCATGATGCGCAGGGCGTTGAAGGGGGAGGGCATACTGCGGGCCAGTTCGATGGCCAGCAGATGTGCCTGCTCATTGTCGTTTTTCGCGCCAAACCGAAGTTCGGCGTCGGCTAAGTCGGCGAGGCCGGCTGCCATCAGGATGCGGGCGCGTTCGACGCGAGTCTGGGTGGCGGAGTTTGCGGTGACGGTGGAGAAGTCCCGCGGCCTGCCCCATTCGAGGGAGTTGAGCCACTCGGCGGTTGTGATGTCGAGCTTCGCGTTGGCGAGTTTGGGCTCAGCCAGCCGCTCCCGGGAAAGGACGGCGTAGTAATAGTGAGGGAACTGGGCGCTGTTGCGCTCAAACCAGGTTCGGGCTTCGGCATACTGACCGACCGACCACGCGGCGCGGCCGAGATAGTAGAGCGCGGCGGAGGCTCTGGAGTCACGGGGGTACCGTGCCAGCTGTTCCTTCATCAGGGCGACTCGTTCGGGACGACCGTTCACGTAAGCGTCCCAGGCGAGCTTCCAGTGGGGTGCAGCGGTGGCGGGGTCGGCGGCGAAATCCTGAGATGCGGCGCGAAAAAGGGTGGTGTACTGAGTGATGTCGTTGGACGTGATGAAGCGATTGCCGGCGGCGAGCAGCGCTTTGAGCCGCCACGGCGAGGTTGTGCGGCGTTCGTTCAACTGGCGGATGGCGGCGAGCATTTCGTCATCGTCGTTGAGTTTGCGGGCGGCTTCGACGAGGTAGTAGAGGCGACGGGCGTCTTCCTCGGCGTTGTTCAGGCGGAGGGTCTTGAGGTAGGTGAAGGCTCCGGCAGGGTCGCCGGTGAGGAATTGGGTGGCTCCGAGGCCGACGCGGGCTTCGTCACGCGCCTGGTCGGGGAGAGAGCTGGCGAGACTTGAATATTCGGCGCGGGCGGTGCGATAGTCGCGAAGATCAAGCAGATGCCGGGTGCGTTCCAGCTGTTCAGCCGGGGTGGCTTCGGGGTAATTGGCCCCCATGGCGGCTCGCAGCCGGTCGAGGCCGATTTGGGATTGTGCAGAAAATCCGTTACCTGGGTAGCCGTAGAAGGCTTTGCGGTAGCAGAACAGGGCGTTGAGGCGGTCGCCGGCTGCTTCGTATGCGGTACCGAGAATGTATACGCCTTCGGGTTGGGGCAGGGTTGGTGCCGATTTCAGGATTTCGATGGCTTTGGCGAGCGTGGCGGGCTGCTTCAGGTTGATGAGTGCCCGGGCATGAACGACGTCAATTCGGCCTGCTAAGGGAGAGCTTTGGGCGGGTTTGGTGCGGTAGGCGTCGAGGGTACGAACGGCCGCTTCGGGGGAGCCGGAAAGAAGTTCGGCGTAACCGAGATAGTAGGCCCCGTAATCGGGCACTTTCGGGACTTGCAGACCACGGAGCGATTGGGTTGCGGACGAATAATCGTGGAGGTCCCAAGCGGTGATACCGCGACCGAGGCGATTCACCGAATTTTCAGCGGCAAACCCGGTGACTCCGGCGATGGTGACTCCGGCGATGGCGAGCCAGGCAGGGACCCAGGCGCGGCTAAGCAAGCGGGCCCGGATATTCGTTACCGAGCAGACGTTCATCGTCATGTGCAAGACTCCGTAGGATTTCAAGATGAAGATAGTCCACCATATTGGACGACTTTGCCATGCAGTTGTTTTGAAAATCAGTGCGGGCCTGGTCGATCTGTTCGCGGAGGCTGTTATAGATGTTCCCGGCGAAGACGCCCTGGCGGAGGGCTTCGGAGTGGTAGAGGCGGAACTCGGCAACCTTCACACGTGCAATGCGCTGGGCGTGGAGGTGGAGTTTTTGGTCGGCGGCGGAGAGGTCCTGCCAGCGTAAGGGTGGGGGGGCTGTTGGCTTTTCGGCCGTG
>RGPS01000510.1 GCA_010084195.1 Terriglobia bacterium | reverse complement strand
CCCGTGAAAATGCTGAAAGCCAGTTCCGCATGCATCGACGCCATCTCGCGGCTCATGTCCCGCGTCGATCCGTACGTATGCTGCAACCCGGCTCGTTCCGAAGCCACCTGCCGGTTCACGGCCATGTGCGCGGACTGCGCCCATTCGTCGATTCCCAGCTCCACGAAATAGCTGTCCCTCCGGTGTACCTCGAAAGGACGATTGCAATACCTCGCTCCCGTCATGCCGATTGCCATGGATTTGTCCTGCTTATCCTTTCCGTTGCTCCCCTCGCCCTTGGCTGGCGAGCCCGTATGGTGCGCACCCTTCTCAAAAGCGGATCCAGTGACGCAATGTCGTCGTATGCATGGAATGCAAGCGAATGCTGCGCCGGAACCTCCGCGGTTCTCCGCAAGAGCGCCCAAGAAACGGGAAAGAATGAATACTGGTCATGCGTCGGCACCGGGTCCTCCCCAAAGCCGACGTCCTTGGTGCTGACTGTCCCGTGATACCCTGCTGCCGTCAATGCCATTGTCAGCAGGTGCGCTTCCATATTGCTGCTCAGGTAGGCCCTGCGCTGCTGCATGCCCCACCCCGAACCGTCGTACAGTTTCGGATACAGGTGCCGCGAAAGCGTCGAGAGGTCCCACCGGAACATGTCTGTCGTATACGGCACATTCTTGCGCGAAACCTCCAGTCCCAAGGAAACATCCGGACCCAAGTACCGGGAAGCCATGTCCCGCATCCAGCGATGGATCCTTCGCTTGCGGTACGGCTCGATCTCCGCTTCGTCACCGCCCAATTCATGCATGGACATGCCCATGATGGGCGCCCGGTACCTGTACGTCACACCACTCCGGAAATCACCCGTTCCACGGTACGCATCCGTCACGTCCGGCTGATCCGTCGCGTAGAATCCTGCACCTCCCTGATGGGCGAGGCGCATCCGGGTCTTCTGCGGATCAACCGGTCCGCTCCATTCCTCCGGAGTGCCGTGATACACGTTGATCTCGTCTTCCTCGGGCGGGGACGGACTTCCCGGTTTCCGGGCTGGCCACGGAAACCGCTGCTGCAACCGGGGAGAACCCGAATACCTTGCCATGCCGGACAACTCATCCTCAAGTACTGATCCGTACTGTCCCGGCTCACCTTCCACCCCCAGCCGGTACCCATGATGCGCATTCATCAGCCGGTGGTGCATGGCCACAATCACATCATGCTCCATCAGCTTCCGCACAGTCGGATCCGGAACAACCGTCAGGGAGTTCACCAGCCCTAGGCGGCGCTGCTCCGGAAACGAATGCGGCTCCTCGATCTCGCTTCCATCCAGCTGAGCCCCCAACCCCGTCACCCGGGGCAGCGTCCGGTATTGCTCACGCAATGCACTGTGCGCCGCCCCCTCCATGACGACTAGCCCCGCGTCTTTTCCGCGATCTCGCGCAATGACTCGGATGCAATCAT
>RGPS01000509.1 GCA_010084195.1 Terriglobia bacterium | reverse complement strand
AACTTTAAAATCATATACTCAATGGGCTATAAGAACAAATGATGCAATACCATATAATAATTTAGATACCAGAATTGAACCAAAATTTGAATTACCATATGGTGAAGTATATACAGGTGGATGGTGTCGTCCACAAACGGATGGTCCCGGATTACAGGCAACCGCATTAATTATGTTTGCAAATTCCCTTATTGATGATGTCGGTGATTTTCCTGTTGAAGTCTTCCTGGCTGATCGTGAACAGGTTGTCTGTGCCGGATTCCTCGGTCTTGAAGTATCCGATCTGAGCGGCAACTGAGATCTGAGTCTCCTTCAGGGCGTCCTGGGGGGCTGGGACGTAGCCGATGTCTGCCGCGCCTATGTTTGCGAGGGGGTTGATCAGGAACAGTTGCGACCACCGGTGATGCCCATCGACCACATACTGTCCGTCAGCCGACGTTAGAATGTATCGGTCCCCGACTTTGACGTTGAGGTCGTTGAAGTAGCCGTTTATCGGGCTCGGATCCTTGCCCAGCGGGAACCCGAGCGAGCTGTCCAGCCCGATCTCGTTCTGGCTGGGGAGTAGTTTCGAGACGGGTACGAACGACTGCTTCACCGTGATGGCCTCATTGGGGATCCCACGACTCACACCGCCCTTACTCAGCAACTCGTAGAGTCCGGGGTTTGCGCAGTTGTCGGGTGTCTTCTTGCAATTGTTGGCCTCAGTAGGGTTGTTGAAGAAGGTATTGAACAAGGCGTAGAAGCCGGTGGGGACGTCCTTGTCCGCGTATGGCGCCAGCAGCAGCTGCTGGAGTTGAGCAGCCGCCGCCATGTCGGGCAGCTGCACGCGTCCCGCCTCGATGTTGAAGATGTTCGTGCCGCTCGCGAGCAGCCTCGTGTTGATGCCGCCCAGCCCGCCGTACCAGAACCAGTTGTCGACGTAGTCCTGGACGACCTCGGGAATGGCACTCAGTCCCAGCACCTGGAAGGATTCGATCACCTTGACTTGCCGGAACTGTTCGGTGGTGACGAATTCGGTGGCCACTAACCCGGTGGGGCGGCCGCTTTGGATCTGCTGCTCGTAGATCGGGCCGGTGACGGGATCCGGTGGTGTGCCCACCAGCGTGCGGTAGAGCAGGTTGACGAATGATTTTGCCGAGGGCGTCGGTCCGTCCGGACCGCCACCGGCGTTGCTGGCAGCGTAGAACTCGTTGCTGCCCGCAATGCTCGCCGCGAACAACGGCTCAGAGACGCCCCACTCGAGCTGGAAGGTTCCCCAGCTCAGTTCCTGTGCTGTCGCAGGGCGGTTCAGCAGTTCGAGGTAGTAGTTGTTCACCACGCTCTGCCGGAATGCCGTCGAGCTGTAGAGCCCGGAGACGACGCCGTTGATCCCAAACAAGCTGTAGGTCAAGGAATAGCGCTGCAGTTCATCAGCTGAGGGATCCTTGCGCAGAACCTGGC
>RGPS01000508.1 GCA_010084195.1 Terriglobia bacterium | reverse complement strand
CAACTTCACGATCGAACTGGAGCGCCCCGGCCAGAAGTAAGATTTTGACTTGCAGCAGTCCTAGCTTTGCCCGGGCAGATGCTTCTTTGCGAATGCACGGTACGCCTGCCAGTCGATGGGACTCATGGAATGCTTTCCCGCGCGGATGAAGTAGCCGAGGGTGCCATCGGAAAGTTTTCCCAGTTCTGGCATGGTTGGTGAGGCGAGGCCTTGGGCGCCAAGAAACTTGTAGGTTCCCTCGGCGGCCTTTAGCACTTCGAACTGGCCCTCGGGGTTCGCCCAGGTATCCTCGACCGCGTTGGTGAAAAGCACGGGTCGTGGCGCGCAGAGTGCCACCAGGCAGTTTTGGTCGAATGGAAGTTTATCTGTCTGGGTGTTGAATTCCTTGAATGAATCATTGAACCAATGCGGGAACGAAGTGTTGATGCGCTGGACGGATTCGCCCACTTTTCCCCTGCTGGGCGCGGTGCCCCCGCAACCCGCCTGGTTTGGGATCGCCAGGGCCACGCGTTCATCAAAAGCGGCGGTGAGGAGTGCGGTTTTTGAGAAAAGAAGTTTTCCTTGAGGCGCCGGGACATTTCATGCGCCGCGTTGAATGCATTGGAGGCGAGACTTGCAAACTCACGCGCGTCGCAGGGCAGTTCGCCCCCGGCGCTATGGATGAGGTAGCCCGCGCGCTCGACCACCATGGCGCCGACCACGCCGCTCTTGGAGACGAAGCCCTTCAGCAGCGCGTCGAGTTGCTGCACGTCCTGCGTGGTGATCTGCGGAAAACCTTTCACGATGGCGAAGAGGGAGAGATGAGCGAAGAATCCCGACGCCTTCGTGCTGATCGCCGAGTGTTGATCGCCATCAACTTGATCATTTGCCGCTGCTCAGGAACTTATTTAGCAGCAGACCAGTGATGGCGTTTAGTGTTTCGAAGACCCCCTCGCACTTGGGTGCGATGGCGGGAAAGCTGGGCACCTGAACATCCCGGTTATTCAGGAGGAAGTCCATGTATTCGGTCGGCGCGGGGTTGGCGGAGTCGCGCTTGTTGTATTGGAGGACGTAGGGGATGTCGGCGAGGTTGAGCTTCAGAGTCTTGAGGTTGTCCTCCATGTTTTTGAGGCTCTCGACATTTTCCTCCATCTTCTCGTAGTTGGAGTCGGCGACGAAGACGAGACCGTCTACGCCCCTTAGCACGAGTTGGCGGGTGGTGTTGTAAATGACTTGGCCGGGGACGGTGTAGAGCTGGAACTTGGTCTTGTAGCCTTTGACGGTGACAGTTTCGAGGGGAAAGAAGTCGAAGAAAAGCGTGCGGTCTGAGCTGGTGGCCAGGGAGACGATCTTGGTTTTGCTGTCGGGGTTGGCCGTCTGGACGTTCCCGTAGATGGATTCGAGGTTGGTCGTCTTGCCAGACTTGGCGGGGCCGTAATAGACGATCTTGACCTGTAGTTC
>RGPS01000507.1 GCA_010084195.1 Terriglobia bacterium | reverse complement strand
CCGGAATGCTGATGGTCTGTGTCCCGCCCAGAGCGGTTCCGGCCACCGAAATGCTGCCGGTATAGATTCCTGCCGCCAGCCCCGCTGCATTGGATGTTCCGGCGACAACGCCCGGAAAGGCACCGATGCTTTGCGTCAAGGAAAGCCACGGTGTTGAGGTAGTTGCAGTCCACGTCCCACGCTGATTCGCCACAACGGTTGCCGTGCCGGTTGCCTGCAGAGACTGGTTCGGGACTACGGAAAGAGTCATCGGAGCGAGGGGGGTGATTTGAAGTGGTGGCGTGATGGCGGGTATGGATACTGGAGAAATAAAAAACCCAAAAGCGGTTGGCTCATTAAACCCGGTGATGGTGGCTGTGACGGCATTATTGCTGGTGTCGATCACGGAGACGGTGCCGTTGCCTAAATTTGCCACGTAGGCTCGGGTCCCTGCCGGATTCACAGCTACTCCATTGGGAGAATGCCCCACAGTCACGGTGGCTTCGACGGTGTTATTGCCGGTGTCGATCACGGAGACGGTGTTGTCGCTGCTGTTCGTCACGTAGGCTCGGGTCCCTGCCGGATTCACAGCTACTCCATTGGGAGAAAGCCCCACAGTCACGGTGGCAGTGACGGTGTTGTTGCTGGTGTCGATCACCGAGATGTTGCCGGCGAAGCCGATGTTCACCACGTAGGTCTGGGGCCCGTCGAGCTTCGAAGTTTTGGCCCGCAGCGAAAGCCCCAGGCCGCCGACGCTGTTCACCACGTAGGCTTGGGTCCCTGCCGGATTCACAGCTACTCCAAGGGGAGAAAGCCCCACATTCACGGTGGCAGTGACGGTGTTATTGCTGGTATCGATCACGGAGACGGTGTCGTCGTTTAGGTTCGTCACGTAGGCTCGGGTCCCTGCCGGATTCACAGCTACTCCACGGGGACCACTCCCCACAGCCACGGTGGCGGTGACGAGGTTAGAGGCGAGGTTGATCACGGAGACGGTGCGGTCGGCGGTGTTCGTCACGTAGGCTCGGGTCCCTGCCGGATTCACAGCTACTCCATAGGGACCACTCCCCACAGTCACGGTATCAATGACGCTGTTAGTGTTGGTGTCGATCACCGAGATGGTGCCGTCGCCGCTGTTCACCACGTAGGCTCGAGTCCCTGCCGGATTCACAACTACTCCACTCGGATAATGCCCCACATTCACGGTGGCTGTGACAGTGTTATTGCTGGTGTCGATCACGGAGACGGTATGCGCACCCTGGTTTGAAATATAGGCATTTTGCCCGCTCGCCCCGCCCGCCACCAGTGCCCATACCAATATCAGCCGCTTCATCTTGAACCTGGTTTTCCGGCTCTGCGAGCCTGCGCAGGCAAAGAATCGACATCTAATGGCCGAGGATGAGTGCGCCCCCCTATTTTGGCACAGGACTCTCAGACGTATCAGTACTGTGTATCCCCCACCATCCACCCCGGCCAG
>RGPS01000506.1 GCA_010084195.1 Terriglobia bacterium | reverse complement strand
CCAGCCCCTCGGGAGCAGGCTGCACGGCATATCTCAGCCGGATTCCCCACTGCGACCCGTCCCCCAGTAGCTGCTCGAAGCGCGGCAGGTCTTGCGGGGTGGAAATCACGAGGATGTCCCGAATGCCCGCCATCATGAGCGTCGACAGCGGGTAATAGATCATCGGCTTATCGTAGATGGGGAGCAGTTGCTTGGACACGACCTGCGTGACCGGATACAACCGTGTACCGGATCCCCCTGCAAGAATGATTCCCTTCATGTCGACGCCCCGAGTCGAGCCAGGTCGGCGTGGACCATGACCCGGCAGAGCTCATCCACTCCGGTGCTCGCTTCCCATCCCAGCATGCGCCGAGCCTTTGAGGGATCACCGCAAAGCGGCCGCACATCGTCGGGCCGGAAATACTCAGGCGACACCCGGACTCGCACCTTACCGGTGTCCGCCTCAACCCCGGTCTCGCTCAATCCCTTTCCCTGCCAGCGAAGATGGATCCCGGCGGCCTCAAATGCGACACGCACGAAATCACGCACGGAAGTCAGATGACCTGTTGCAACCACAAAGGTGTCTCCAGCATCACCCTGAAGCATGCGCCACATGGCGTCCACATATTCCGGCGCATACCCCCAGTCTCGGCGGGAATCCATATTTCCGATTTCCACAGACTCCTGCAAACCAAGCCGTATCCGGGCGACAGCGTCCGCGATCTTCCGCGTCACAAAATTCACGCTGCGTAGCGACGATTCATGGTTGTAAAGGATCCCGCTACAGGTGAATATACCGTACGACTCGCGGTAGGTCACAGTCGCCCAATGCGCGAACAACTTGGCGACTGCGTAAGGGCTGCGCGGGCAGAAGGCACTTCCCTCGTTCTGAGGAGCCCCCCCGGCGTTCCCGAACATTTCGGAACTGGACGCCTGAAAGAACCGTGTTTCTGGGCTTGTAGTTCGTATGGCCTCAAGGAGGTTCACTGCACCCAATCCGGTCGTTTGCGCTGCCTGCAGAGGACTGACAAACGATTCCCCGATGAAACTTATACCCGCTAAGTTGTACACCTCTTCGGGACGCACCCGTGCCACCAGTTCGCGGCATCGCCCTTCATCGACGAGATCGAGCTGCTCGATCGTCAACTGTGGATGACCAAGCAGCCCATATTCGGATAGCCGCCACATACGCTCATCTGCCGGCGACCGGGTAGTGCCGACCACCCGGTAGCCTTTCCTGATCAGCAGATCAGCAAGGCAAGTACCGTCTTGGCCGCCAACCCCGGTAATCAGCGCGGTTCGCGGCCGGTTCAAGCGGGACCTCGCGCCGCATAGTTTCGCTCCACCCAGTTCCGGTACGAACCGCTGACAACATCCTCGACCCAACCTTGGTGGTCAAGATACCAATGCACAGTCCTTTCAAGGCCCGATTGAAAGCTCTCGCGAGGCACCCAACCCAACTCTGCGCGAATCTTCGAGGCGTCGATGGC
>RGPS01000505.1 GCA_010084195.1 Terriglobia bacterium | reverse complement strand
TCCGGAGCGCGCACCATGGGCGGGTATGCAGAAGCGCGTAGTCCCGAAAAGGAGGTGGGGTTTGTGGACACAGACCCTGGCTTTCACAAAGTGTATCCATGGGATATTGTCGGCGTCTTCGGGAAGGGGTGGGATGACCTGAAGACGATGACCGACGAGTTCGTGACGACGGCGCAGAAGATGACGACTGCGGCGAGGAAGGTGATTGTCTCAAACATGACAGACTTCTTCGTGGATTTTGAGAAGTCGCATGGCAAGGAACTGCCGGAGTTCTCGGCGAGCTTCGGGAATGAGTGGGACTTGTATACGGCGTCAGTTGCTGAGGTGTCGGCGAAGGTTCGGCGAGCGGTGGAGAAACTGCGGGCAGCGGAGGCGCTGGCGACGGTGGTGAGTCTGCAACGGCCGGAATTCCTGAAGGGTCGGGAAGCTGCAAGGGAGCAGGCGTGGATGAATCTGGGGCTCTTCTGGGAGCATAACTGGACGGCCGACGGGAAGACCGTCTCGCGCGAGGAGAGGGCGGCCTGGGGGCGACGGATTGCGGGCGGCGTGGAACGCTATGTGGACGATCTGCATTCGGATGCCGCCTATGCGCTGGGTGGTCTGATTCGCGGTGCAGAGGGCAAGCGTCGGTTCTATGTATTCAATCCCCTGGGTTGGGTCCGGACAGACTTTGCGGATGTGGCATACGACGGGGAGGAGCCGGTACATGTGGTGGAAGTGGGCAGCGGGCTGGAAGTTCCTTCGCAGATGGTGACCTTGCCGGGGAAGGCCTGGCGACGGTATTTGCGTATACAGGCTACTGACCTGCCGGCGGTCGGGTACAAGACGTATGAAGTGCGTGACGGTGCGGGCAGGGACTTTGGGGCCGCCGCGACCGCGCAGGGCAACGTTCTGGAGAACGCGGTGTATCGCTTGCGCCTCGAAGATCGGGGGGCAATTCGGAGCCTGGTGGATAAGCAGCAGGCGAATCGTGAGTTTGCCGGAAGCCTGGATAACGGCCGGCTTTTCATCAATGACCTGGGGTTGGACCCGGGACGGCTGGAAGTGGAAAATGCAGGGGCGGTGTCGGTAACGGTGATGGCGACGGGCAGCAGCCCGCTGGCGCATGTGAGCCGGATTACCTTGTTTCGGGATTCGCGACGGATCGATATTCGGAACGAAATTACCGAGGGTTTCGACGCGACACATACGTGGAGCTTTTCTTTCAATCTGAAGAACCCGGATGTCCGGCATGAAGAGGTCGGCGCGATTGTGAGGGCGAAATTGCTGGCGGAGGGTGGAGTCTATTCGCCGACGATGTCGAGGCTGGATTGGTTGACCCTGAATCACTTTGCGGACATGAGCGGCGACGGTGGCGCGGGTGTGACGCTTTCGAACAGTGACCTGGCCTTCATGAAGCTGGGCGATAGTGACATGGTGGATGGCGTATCGCGGCTGGATGTGAAGACGCCGCAGATTCAGGTGCTGGCC
>RGPS01000504.1 GCA_010084195.1 Terriglobia bacterium | reverse complement strand
TCAGCGCTGGCTCCTGGTCAATATCCAGTCGCCCACCGAGTTCGCCTCGCAGCAGCTGAACGCGGACACGTGGCACGACGAGACGTTGCAGGCCTGGAGTGGAGGCCAGAGCGGTGAGCTCCGCTTCAGTACTTTGGCGGCCGGGAAAGAAGATGGCGCATTCAGCGGCGGAGTCCACGACGGTATGGCCGCGGCGCTGTAATTCAGCGCTGGTGGCCAGCGCGAGGGGACCCGAGAAGCCTTTTATCTGGACTTTCATTGTTTTTTCACCCGTTTGGATTTTTCACCCGTTTGGATTTTTGGCGATACCCCGGAGGAAGGTGCGGCAGGTTTGTGAGAGAACGCGTTCGTCGTCGAGTTTTTCGACGGCACGTCCGCCGAAGATCTCGTGTGTGAGAAGAATGCCGGTGAGAGCGGCGAGAAAGATGGCGGCGGAGGCTTCGACATCGATGTCGTCGCGAAGTTCGCCACGGTCGCGGCGGATCTGGAGGAATTCGGTGAAGAGCATGCGGCCCTGCATGATGAAGGTCCGGTAGTAGAGCGCGCCGGCTTTTTCGTCGCGGAGGCCTTCGGCGAGGAGCTTGCGGAGGAAGGGTATGCGGCGGCGGTACTGGTCGACGATGACGCCGGCGAGGACACGGAGTTCATCTTCGAGGGTTTCGCCGGGCATACGTAGATCTGGCGGTTGGGCGGCGCCGGCCATGAGTTCCAGTTCGCGTTCGAGGACGGCCTGGAGGATGTTGTCGCTGGAATGATAGTGGCGAATGATATTGAAAGCGGCGACGCCGGAGGCGCGGCTCAGCGTATCGAGGGTGATGTCATTCAGGGCGTGGGTTTCGAAGAGGCGCATGGCACCATCGAGAACTGCGCGTTGCTGTTCGGAATCGAGGGGTTTCATAGGGGCAGGTGGTTCAACTCACCGAGAGTAACAGGCCTTGGGGGCTGTGTCACTCGCAAATTTGGTTTATGCGCTGAAGTCATCTGTTTGTACCAGCGAGATGAGCGCAGATTGTCCGCCAGGGAGGACATCGTTGCGGTTTTGGCATGGTTCAGGCCGCATCCGGGAAGGTGAGGAGGGCGAAGGGGGGGGGATTGGTTCGGTCCCAGTGGCGGGATTTGTACCAGCGGGCTGCGGCGACGGCTTGTTTGTGGGCCATTTCGGCGAGGAGTGTACGGCAGGAAAAAACGAAGCCATTGATTTGGATGGGCTGTGCCTGGTCGATTGGATCCTGTTCCGCAAGTTTCTCTTCCAGAAGGAGTTCCGCTTCTTCGCGGGCGGCGGATTCGGCGGCTTGGCGTTTGGTTTGGAGTTGGTCGAGCTCCTTTTTGTTCTTTGCGATCATGCGGTGGAGGCGGGTTTCGTAGAGGGCGATGTTGGAGAACTGTTTGTTGTCGGCGCGCCAGGTCTGGGCCTGGGTGATGGCTGTTTCGGTTTCGGCGGTGTCGGCATGGGAGTCGGCGGCGTGTTCGTGGTGGCCGAT
>RGPS01000503.1 GCA_010084195.1 Terriglobia bacterium | reverse complement strand
GTAACTGGCGGCCAGGCGGAACCGCTACAGCACATGTTGGCTTCCGGATACTATGGGATCCGGAAGCTGCTCCTCGGAAAAACTGATCCTTTCCAACTATGAGTGCTTCTGCCGCAAAATCCGATTTCAGGAAAAAAGAATTCCACTTGTTTTTAGGACTGGGGCTGGTCTTCGCCTTCGGGTTGAGCTGGGCCGGCCAGCCGTACCCTTCATTGGTCTTGTGCGTTCTTTGTATGTTGGTATTCGGATACCGCCGTTTTTCCGAGGCTCAATCAGCCCAAGATGGCGACAGCTTGGAAATCTTCGGTGACCAAGTTTACTTGCTGGGATACCTTTTTACCATCGCCGCCATTCTCGGAATTTTTTTGCAATCCCATTCTGCGATTGGAGACGAACTGCTGAACGCCGGGGCTTTGAAATTAACGACAACCGTGGTGGGGCTGGCGGTGATGTGCCTGTTCAAGGAAACGGCCCGGTTATGGAACCAGGAAAAGACAGCCACCATACAGGATGACAATGAAAGACTTAATTCCGAGGTTCGTGAGGCGGTTCGAGCCTTGGTGACCGACCTCGCGGGGTTGGGAGGCAAGCTCGCTGATATGACAAATTCCCTGGGGGCTGACTCGCCCGCCAGAATGGCAGAGTTTGCCAGGAACCTTGGGCTGATCGGTGACGTCCTTCCAAGCCTCTATCAGTCAGTGGAACAAACTGCCAACCGGTTGAACAGCCTACATCCACATGTGCAAAATTTTGACGATGCGCTCGTATCGGCTCGGGAACGCGGGCTGGAGCCAATGAACGGCGGGTTGCAGGCGTGCGTCGATGCCGCTGGCAAGGCCGCCGCTGGAATTCGAAGCGCCGGTGAATCATCGGAAAGGCTTGATCACTCCGTGCAGGCGCTTCTAAAGAGCACTTCGCTGGCCGGTCCTCCAATGACGGCATTTGCTGAGCAAATGCGAATTGCGGCCCAATCAGTTCCTCGTCTGAACACGGCGGTTGGGAAAGCGGCTGAGCGCCTGGAGGAATTACATCCCGAAGTACAAAAGTTGAACTCGGCCTTGATCGCGGCGCGCGAGCAGGGGGTGGAACCGGTCGCTCAGGGGCTGCGTGCGGTGATTATTAATGCCACCGGAGCCGAGGCCGGGCTTGATAAAACAGGCAGATCCGCCCAGCGCCTCAGCCTGGCGCTTCAGACGCTGGGTGAGCATACCGAAGCCGATGGTGCTAAAATCCAGTCGATTAACGAATCGTTCACGCACTTGACCCGCTCTTACTCCGAGTTGGAAGCCTACCTTCAGTCGCTCCTTCGTGCACAGCTGCCAGAGGGTCAATCCCCATTACTGATGATGCAGAGCGTGGTTCAAGCATCGGCGGAGACCGTAACCCAGCTTAACCACCAACTTGCGGCCGCCAATGAACGCATGGATGCCTTAACTCGACATACTTCAATTGAATCCTCCGAACGGCTCGCCGAAATCCAGAATCATTTGGCCAACGTC
>RGPS01000502.1 GCA_010084195.1 Terriglobia bacterium | reverse complement strand
AACACCAAAACACGCCGCCCCGGCTCTCACCACCACCCTGGCACCCATCGAAGAGCCCATCGAAGTGGAATACGACCGACCGACTCTGGCAGCGGCAAGAGGTACGGGAGCACCACTCGCGGCCACACCCGCCGCCTCCGTCAGTGGAGTCATCGTCGCCGGCGTGAGCGTGGCCGTCGGGATGGCCATCCTCAGCACCTACGTGGCATTCGAGATGTTCGCCTTCCCACTCCGCCTCGCCGCCGGCATCCTGGCCCCCCGCAAGCAAAGCTGACACTCCCGAAACTATGCCAAACCCGGCACGCCGCGCCACAATCTGTGCTGCCCTGTTCGCGGGAAGCCTCGCTGCTGCGGTCGCCCCTCAGTGGACTCGCGTCACCACCCCCAATTTCGAACTCTACACAACCGCCGGTGAAAAGGCGGGGCGCGATGCAGCCGTCCACTTCGAACAGGTCCGGGCCTTCTTCGCGCAGGCCTCCCCTGTGAAACCACCCGGTGATTTCCCCCTCCGCATCATCGCCTTCGCCACCCCGGACCAATACCGCTCCTACACCCCCAACCCTCGAGCCTCCGCCTTCTTTGCCACCGGCCCCGGTCGCGATTACATCGTCATGCGCGATGCCAGTCCTGAAAGCTACTCCATTGCGGTCCACGAGTACGTCCACTTCGTGATCCGCCACAGTGGCCTTCGCGTCCCGCTTTGGCTCTCGGAAGGCTGGGCCGACGTCTACTCCTCCATGCGCCGCGTTCGGGACGGCATGGCAGTCGGCGATCTGGTCCCCGTCCGTATGCGTGCCCTCGATTCAGCCAAAGGTGCCTGGTTCGACTACCCAACCCTAACCACCGTCCGCCCCAACTCTCCCATCTATAACGAGGGGGATCGCACCGGCCTGTTCTATGCCCAGAGCTGGGCCCTCGCCCACATGCTCTTCCTCTCCCCCGAATATCGCGACAACTTCCGCAAATTCCTGATGGCGATGCACAACGGGGAACTCGCCTCGGACGCCGCGCAAACCGCCTTCGGAAAATCCGGCCAGGAAGTCTTCGCCGACGCCCGCAGCTATTTCGACCGCAAAAAACTCGTTGGCACCGTCTTCCAGACGAATCTCGGCAAGGCAGAATCGGAACCGGTCGTGGCCGCTATTGAGGACTTCGATTCCCGGCTCATTCTTTCCGACCTGCAGGTGGCCACCGGGCGCGCCGATCTCGCCCGCGTTGAATACGAACGCCTCGAAAAGCTGAAGCCCGAGCGCAAAGACCTCCAGCAGTCCATGGGCTATCTTTTCTGGAGCATCCGGGATAACAACAAAGCCAAAGATCATCTGGCGAAGGCCTTCGCCATGGGAGTCACGGATCCCCAACTCTCTACACGCTGGCACTGCTGCAAATGGCCACGGGGGAAGCCCTGCCGCAAATCACGGCTACCCTGGAACGTGCCGTAGCCGGTGCCCCGGCTTTTACGGACGCCCTCCTGCAGCTCGGCATTGTACGCGCTCTGG
>RGPS01000501.1 GCA_010084195.1 Terriglobia bacterium | reverse complement strand
TATTACGCCGGAAGCAATCACAGCAACGGACAGCTACACATTGGCACAATGGACACCGGCCGAACCGATCACCACCGGCCAGCCGGCACTCATTGACGCAAGAGAACTCACCACAGCACTAAAAAACCTAAACAAAGCCGCCGCCAAAGCAACAGCCACAGCCACATTGACCACCACCGGCCAAACGTGGCAACTGACAGCCACCAGCGGAGAAACCACAATCGGCAGCTACAACGGCCAAACAATAAACGCCGAACACCCCAACACAAAACAACTACTAAACACAATCAAACCCGCCGAAATACCGTTCGAGCCCACCGGCGTCAACGCCGACTACCTCGAACGCATAACCAAAGCACACAACAAACTCACCAAAAACACCAACACCCCGCTAGTAATGGCAACATGGGCCGGACCAAACAAACCACTCATCTACACAACAACCACCGAACAAGGCCAACTACTCACACTCATAATGCCCCAACGCATAAACCAATAACCCCAAACGCACACAGCGCACCAAAGGCCGCCGGCAACCCCAAGCCGGCGGCCTTTGCCATACCCACCAGCCGTCGACAACCAGACACCATAGGCGACAAACCGCCCAAACTACCCGCAAACCGTCGACAACCTCGCAGCAACGCCGGCGCAGCCAACTTGCCGCACCGATACCCGCCGAAACCGGCCACCGATCACAACCAGCCCAACAACAGCAACCGATCCGGCGACATTGAACCAGCGAACACGGCCACCAGCACCAGCGCACAGCACACAGCACCCCACCCCATAACCGGACCTATGCCGAGCGTGGCAGCGTCATAGGTATTTATATGTGTGTGTTTCGGTGTGTTGTTTTGTGGTGGCTGAGCAAAGTTTTTGCGAGAGAAAAAAACGGCAAAAAAAGAGGCGTTGTGTGTCGAGGGTGCGTGGCTGTTTTAGCCGACACCATGTTTAACTAGTTGCCGTTAGTTACGCTGCTCCTCTACATGATATAGAGGTCTACCCTCGTTCCCGAGTGTTGTTGCCCCGCACCTTGCAAGGGGTGTACGGCCTTGTGTTGATTCTTGTTTGCCGTCTTCCCGACGGGTGTGGTGTTGAGTGTAGCAGACAGTTTTTTGTTTTGTCTAGTGTTTGAATAGTGTTGGCGGGTAGGGAGTCCGGAGCTTTTTCTCAACCACACGAAAAGAGATGCTCGACGGTACCCGCCAACGGGTGTTATGTTAGCATATGTTTATGGCTAAAAGCAAATCTAAACCAGCAGACAGATATCCGAATCCGAAACCTGTGAATTATTCTAATTTGTTTGTTGCCGGTAAATCACCTGTGCCTAAAGAGAGTTTGGGGTTGCCCGGGAAAACTTATGAGAAGCCTTCGTATGCTGTACAGACTTTGAGTTTGCCTCAACCTAATACTCCTGTGGTGCGTGATTCTGGTTCTAGTTTGCGTGGTATGCAAGGTCAGGGAAGTTTTGATCCAAGTACGAAGAATGTTGTTCGTGC
>RGPS01000051.1 GCA_010084195.1 Terriglobia bacterium | reverse complement strand
CCGTCGGCGGGTCTGGTCTTGAACTTTCATTCCACGCTGATCCCTATATACTTGATGGTCGTTATTCGAACAACGGCTGGCTTCAGGAACTACCCCGCCCTGTTACCCGTCTTACGTGGGACAATGCGGTTTTGGTCAGCCCGAGGACGGCTAAAGAACTTGGCGTCGAGAATGAAGATGTAGTCGAGATTGCTGCGAACGGTTCCGCAGTCCAGGGTGCGGTCTGGATTCTGCCCGGTCAGCCGGACGCCTCCATTGCGCTGAGTCTCGGTTTCGGTCGCAAACGTTCCGGTCGCGCGGGCAACGGAGCAGGCTTCGACGCCTATCGCCTCCGTTCTGCCGCCAATCCAACTTTTACTCTTGGCGCCAAAGTGACGAAGAAGGGTGAAACCTTCCGCCTCGCCGCCGTCCAGCAGCACTTTGCCATGGAAGGCCGCGACCCGGTTAAGTCGGGTACGGTCGAAGAATACAAGCACGATCCGTTCTTCATCCAAAAGGAAAGCGAAACGCCCCCCAAGGGGCTGACCATGTATCCCCAGGAATGGGAATATAAGGGATACGCTTGGGGCATGGCGATCGACTTAACGGCCTGTACCGGCTGCAACGCCTGTGTGGTCGCCTGCCAATCGGAAAACAATATCCCGGTCGTCGGTAAGCAAGAAGTTCTCAACACCCGCGAAATGCACTGGATCCGGATTGACCGCTACTACAGCGGCTCCGAGAACGATCCCACCATGCACTTCCAGCCGGTTGGCTGCCAGCATTGCGAAAACGCACCCTGCGAAATCGTTTGCCCGGTTGCCGCGACTGCACACGACGCGGAAGGCCTGAACAACATGGTCTACAACCGCTGCGTCGGCACCCGGTATTGCTCGAATAACTGTCCGTACAAGGTCCGCCGTTTCAACTTCATGCTGTACACGGACTGGGAAACGGAAAGCCTCAAACTGCAGCGCAACCCGGACGTTACCGTTCGGAGCCGCGGTGTGATGGAAAAGTGCACTTTCTGTATTCAGCGCATTAACTACGCCAAGATCATGGCTGAGAAGGAAGACCGTCGTGTGCAGGATGGCGAAATCGTCACTGCCTGCCAGGCCACCTGTCCCTCTCAGGCCATCGCTTTCGGAGATCTGAATGATCCGAAGAGCAAGGTCTCGAAGTGGAAAGCTGAAAAAACCAATTACTCGCTGCTGGGTGAACTCAACACGCGTCCCCGCGTGACTTACCTGGCAGACATTCGCAACCCGAACCCGGAATTAGAGAAGGGGAGGGAGGGCTAGCCAATGGCACAACCGGTAGAACTTCCGGATACAATTTACGTCGGCCCGGTCATCGATCCGGGGCACAGCCTCGCGTCGGTTTCCGACAAGGTCGGCGGTATCGTACTCAAGCGCAGAATCACGCTCGGCTGGGTTTTTGGCCTGCTGCTATCCTTTGTGCTTCTCCAAAATCTGATGGCTGGTGCCACTTGGCTCTTCATCAAAGGTGTCGGCGTATGGGGAATCAATATACCTGTCGGCTGGGGCTTTGCGATCATCAACTTCGTCTGGTGGATCGGCATCGGTCACGCAGGTACGCTGATCTCCGCGATTCTTTTACTCCTTAACCAATCGTGGCGAAATGCCATCAACCGATTTGCGGAAGCGATGACGCTGTTTGCCGTCATGTGCGCAGGTATGTTCCCGGTGCTCCATACCGGTCGTCCGTGGCTGGCTTACTGGCTACTACCCTATCCCAACACGATGGGACTTTGGCCGCAAATGCGAAGCCCGCTGCTTTGGGACGTTTTTGCCGTCACCACCTACCTGACAATTTCTGCGGTCTTTTGGTTCGTAGGTCTGCTTCCCGATCTGGCTACCCTCCGCGATTCTTCCAAATCACGAACAGGGCAATTCATTTACGGGGCGCTCTCCATGGGTTGGCGGAACTCCGCCCGGCACTGGCAACGGTATGAAAAGGCCTCCCTGCTTCTGGCGGGCCTGGCTACCCCCTTGGTTGTTTCAGTCCACACCGTGGTTAGTTTCGACTTCGCGGTATCCCTCATCCCTGGTTGGCACACCACCATCTTCCCCCCTTACTTCGTCGCGGGGGCTATTTACTCAGGTTTCGGCATGGTTCTGACCCTGATGATCCCGGTCCGCAAGTTTTATGGGCTGGACGACATCATTACTCTGCGCCACCTGAACAACATGGCCAAAGTGACCTTGGCTACTGGCCTGATTGTCGCCTATGGTTACGCGATTGAAGCCTTCTTCGGCTACTTCAGCGCTGATACTTACGAACGCTACATGATAATGAACCGGATGACCGGGCCCTATGCGATCTTCTACTGGTGTCTGATTCTCTGCAACGTTATTAACCCGCAGCTTCTTTGGTTTAAGAAAATCCGGACCAACCCCCTGATCCTGTGGATCATTTCGATTGTTGTCAATATCGGCATGTGGCTGGAACGCTTCGTTATCGTAGTCACCAGCCTGCATCGCGACTTCCTGCCGTCGAGTTGGGGCATGTACTGGCCGACGATCTGGGACTGGGCAGTTTATACAGGTACCATCGGCCTCTTTATGACGCTGATCTTCCTGTTCGTTCGAGTGCTTCCAATGATCACTATCTTCGAACTCCGCATGCTGTTGCCGGGTGCGGAAGTGAAGGAGCCAGTCGCGCACTAAGCGATCATCCACATGAGCGGCCACACACAACAACTTGAAGATGGGCTCTACGGTCTGATGGCGGAGTTTGAAACTCCCGGTCAGCTCGTTGCTGCTGCCCGCAAAACCCGTGAAGCGGGTTTCAAAAAGTTCGACGCATACACTCCATATCCCATCCACGAACTGGATGACGCCATGGATCTGCACGACAATCGCGTGTCCTTGTTCACGCTGATCGGCGGTATCCTGGGCTGCATCGGAGGTTTTAGTCTGGCATCCTGGATTTCCGCTTTTGCCTTACCCCTCAACATCGGCGGTCGTCCACTCATCAGTACCCCGATGTTTATTCCGGTTACCTTTGAGTGCACCATCCTGGTTGGCGGTCTCACCGCTGCCATCAGCATGATCCTGTTGAACGGTCTGCCAACGCCCTACCATCCCGTCTTCAACGTGGAGCGCTTCGTAAACGCATCGCGAAGTAAGTTCTTCCTGTGTATCGAATCGGAAGATCCAAAGTTTGATCGTGCTGCAACCGAGGGCTTCCTAGAGAGTCTGCATCCTGAAGAGATAGCAGAGGTGGCCCGATGAAACGTCTCGGCTTGCTGATTGCTGTCTGCGGCTTCCTGTCCGGATGTTCCCGGCTTGACATGCAGGATCAACCCAAGTATAAATACCAGCGCCCCAGCGAATTTTTCGCTGATGGACGCACTGGTCGTCCGGAAGTCGAAGGTACCATCGCCCGGGGGAACCTGGAAGAAGATGTGGCCCTCTACACCGGCAAAGACGAAAAAGGTGCGGACCTCGAAGCGCTTCCAATTCCCGTCGATAAAGCCCTCATCGAACGTGGACAGGTGCGATACGACATCTATTGTGCTCCGTGTCATGGCCGCGTTGGTAATGGCCTCGGTATGATCGTCCGACGAGGTTTCAAGCAGCCGCCCTCGTATCATATTGACCGCCTGCGCAGCGCGCCCGTGGGTCATTACTATGAAGTGATCACGAACGGTTATGGTGCCATGCTGAACTACTCCGCACAGGTTCCGGTCCGTGATCGCTGGGCAATTATTGCCTACATACGAGCTCTGCAACTTAGCCAAAATGTGAACGCAAATGAACTGGCAGCTGATGTCCGCAGTAAGCTGCCGCAACCCGGTCAGGAATCCGCGGAACAGAAGGCAGCTATCAAAATGCAGCCCCTCGCTCCAACCGATGCCGACTTTACAAATTTCCCGGCCAATCCCGCAACTCCGGCCGGCGTCCCCGGTGCCGCTGGTGCCGGTGCGTTAAAACCTTCGAACCAGCCCGAAAGAAAATGACGACGACGGAACAAAGTTACGAAACTTCCCCGCAACTGCGCGACTCGCTGAAGCGGAGCTCCTCGATCGCGGCGTTCGTCGGGCTGGTATTTCTTGCGCTGACTGTGGCGGGCAAATTTCTGCCCGGCGGCAGTGATCAACAATTTTTGCGGGCTTACCTTGTAGGCTTCTGGCTCTGGTTTGGAGCGAGTGCTGCTTCGCTGGGCTTCCTGATGGTTCAATACCTGACTGGCGGAGCATGGGGTACGGTGATTCGCCGTCCGCTGGAAGCCGGTGCCAAAACCCTCTATGTCATGAGTTTTGGTTTCCTGCCCCTCCTGATTTGGGTGGATAAACTCTACTGGTGGGCAACGCCGGCCGGCTTGGCCGACAAGGTCATCCAGGCCAAGGAACTTTACCTTAATGTGCCGTTTTTGTGGGTGCGATGGGTTGTATATACCGTCTTCCTGATCGGCTTCACCTACCTCCTCACGAAATGGTCGAAAGAAGAAGACGACACGAAGTCTACAAAAGTGTCCGCCCGGCTCGAAGCGCTCAGCGCTCCCGGTGTGCTCATCTTCTTCCTTTTGATGACCTTCTGCAGCGTGGACTACCTGATGGTGCTGGAACCTTACTGGTACTCAACTATCTATGGTTTCCTCACCATCATTGGTTGGGGCCTGACCACCATGGCCATCATGATCGCCGTCCTGGTCAGCCTGACCAAAGATGAGCCGATGCACTACGCGATCACCAAAAAGCACTTCCACGACTTGGGGAAGTTGCTCTTCGCGCTGGTGATGCTCTGGGCTTATCTCAACTTCTCGCAAGTCCTCATCACTTACTCGGCCAACCTTCCCACGGAAATCGTCTGGTACATCAAACGCTGGAATGGTGGCTTCGGCTGGGTGTCCGTCCTGCTCCTCATCGGCCACTTTATGCTTCCCTTCTTCCTGCTGATTTCTCAGCCTGCCAAGAAGACCAAGCGGGTCGTGCAGGCAATTGCAATCTATATCGTTCTAATTCACGCGGTGGATGTTTACTCGCTGGTTGAGCCGAACTTTACCACGGCAGAGCATCCGCAACTCATTTTCTCCTGGCTCGATGTGACCGCTCCTCTTGGCTTTGGTGGTCTCTGGCTGGCGTTATTCTTCCGGAATCTTTCAGGACAGCGTTTGCTGCCGATCGGGGCTCCGGATTTCGTTAAGGCGTTGAATCATGGCAGAGATCACTAAGAAACATCACGAGCCCGATCCGGATAACAGCGCGCACGTTTCACACGAGCGTTCGGATATTGACATCTTTCAGATTGTCGGCTATGGCGTCGGCCTGGTCGTACTGTGTCTGGTCACTGTTGTGCTTGGGTGGGGTGTATTTGCGTTTCTGGCAAAACGAGAATCCGACAAGAATCCGGTTGAAACGACTACGATGGTGAAGGAGCGGCAGAAATTGCCACCCGAACCACGGCTCAGCGGTGTCGCCAAAGGCACCGCGGCACGTCCGGTACCGCCTCACGTAGAACTGGAAGAGCTGAAACACTCCGAAGACCTCATCCTGGGGAATTACGGTTGGGTTGATTCTGCTAAGGGCATTGCCAGAGTGCCGGTGTCCGTCGCAATCGACATGGTGTTGCAAAAGGGCCTTCCTTCAAAGCCCAGTGTTGCAGGGGCCAACGGTGGCTATCGCAGTATCCCTTCCGACGCAAGTGGTGGCACGACTTTCGAAAAGATCTCTCAATGAAGCTGCAGATGCACAAATCGGCGCACAAGACCACCCTGACCCTCCTGGGGCTCGGGCTAGTATCTTGCCTCATGCCCGGGACTGCTTCGCTCGCCGCGCAGGACAACCTGCCTGGCTTTCCAGAACCCCTCCGTGCCGAAGAGGGCGTCACCATCAAGAGCTCGCGAAATGCTCCTACGCAGGACCTTCTCAACATGAAGGGCATGGATCGTCCGCTCCCCTTGAAGAGCGTCACCATCGAGCAGAAACTGGACTCGCAACTGCCATTGGACGCACCGTTTCGTGATGAAACAGGTAAGGTCGTACCTCTGGGTGCCTATTTTGGGAAACGTCCCGTTGTCCTCGCCCTTGTGTATTACGAGTGCCCCATGCTTTGTACCCAGATCCTGAACGGTATGGTCCGTGCTGCGAAAGTGCTGCGGTTCACGCCCGGTACGGAATACGACGTAGTGGCCATCAGTTTCGACGCGCGTGAAACCTCCGCGCAGGCTGCTGCGAAAAAGGCAGTTTATCTCAAAAGCTATGGCCATCCGGAGGCAGCCAGTTCCTGGCACTTCCTCACAGGGGACGTCGAGTCCATTAAAAGAATCACCGACTCCGTTGGATTTCGCTACACCTGGGACCCGCATACGGGACAGTTCGCGCACGCCAGCGCGATCTATATTCTCACGCCGGAAGGGCGTCTATCGAAATATTTCTACGGCATCGATTACTCGCCGAAGGACATGCGCCTCGCCATGGTTGAGGCGTCCAGTAATAAGATCGGCAATGCAGTGGATCAGATCCTGCTGTTTTGCTACCACTTCGATCCGCATTCCGCGAAGTATACGCCATACGTGCTCGGTTTGTTGCGCGCGGCGGGAGGTGCCACCGTTTTGATGCTTGGGGGATTCGTGTTTATCATGCTGCGTCGGGAAAGCCGGCAGAAAGGAAGCCGGGCCGCCTAACGGCCGCCGCCTGAACTGTTATGCAAGCGAAAAGTTTTCAATTATTCCCGGAAGCGGCGTCGTCAATAGCCGGCCAAGTGGACGCACTCTATGCGTTCATGGTGCTCATCAGCGCATTTTTCTCGCTGATAATTGCCTTCCTCATTATTTTCTTTGCGATTAAGTACCGGCATCGTCCGGGAATCAAGCCTACCTTTAAACCCGCTGATGATCACAGCATCGGCGGCATGGTTCTCGAAATAGTCTGGACCGCCATACCTCTGGCCATTTCGATGGTCATGTTCGTTTGGGGTGTCAGCATCTATTTCACAGAATCCCGTCCGCCTGCTGATTCAATGGAGATCTACGTCACCGGGAAACAGTGGATGTGGAAGGTGCAGCACATGGAAGGCGCTCGCGAAATCAATGAGCTCCACATCCCCATCAACCGGAACATCAAGTTGACGATGACCTCGGAAGATGTACTTCATGACTTCTTCATACCCGCTTTCCGAACAAAAGCTGACGTCCTGCCTGGCAAATATACGACGGAATGGTTCCGGCCGACCCAAACCGGGGCTTTTCACATCTTTTGTGCAGAGTACTGCGGTACGAAACACTCGGGTATGATTGGCACGGTTTACGTCATGAACGAGGCCGATTATACCGTCTGGCTCGCAGCCGGTAGTGGCGAGGGTTCCATGGCGGAACAGGGTCAATCGCTTTTCAACCAGCTTGGGTGCGGAAACTGCCATTACAGTAATGTCAACAATGGCATTGGGCGGGGACCAAATCTGAATGGTCTGTACGGTTCAAAGGTCGACCTGAAGGACGGGACGTCGGTTAAGGCGGATGAGTCTTACATTCGCGAATCGGTGCTTAATCCCCAGGCGAAAATCGTGGCTGGCTTCGACGACTATATGCCTACTTTTAAAGGGCAAATCTCTGACGAAGGCATGCTCAAACTGATCGCATATGTGAAATCGCTGGGGTTGACATACGGGGCACCGAACACTGCAACACCGGGCACCGTGTCAACTTCTGCGACTGCACCAACAGCAGGGCGTCCCGCAGCCAAAGCTGCAACGTCCGTCTCCGCCACACCTGTGGCGGGTAACAAATAGGTATGCCGGGGAAATACGAATGATTGCGGCGAGTGCACCTGTAAAGGAACAAAAAAACTACCTCAACGCGGAGAACGGCCTAAAGAGCTGGCTTCTGACGCAGGACCACAAGAGGATTGCCATCTTGTACCTGCTGTCCGTGACCGTGTTTTTCATCGTCGGGGGCCTGTTCGCGGCTCTGATTCGTCTCGAACTGACGACTCCGGCCGGCGACATGCTGGACTCGAACACCTATAACAAGGTCTTCACGGCGCACGGCGTCGTGATGATCTTCTTCTTCCTGATTCCCTCCATCCCGGCGATCTTGGGTAACTTCCTGTTGCCGCTGATGATCGGCGCGAAGGATCTTGCCTTCCCCCGAATAAACCTGCTGAGCTGGTATGTGTACATGCTGGGCGGCACCTTGGGTGTTATCGTTCTGGCGACCGGCGGCGTGGATACCGGATGGACGTTTTATACACCTTTGAGTACCACGTACTCGAACGGCTATGTCGTCCTGACAGCGATGGCCGCCTTCGTGGCGGGTTTCTCGTCCATCCTGACGGGTCTGAACTTTATTGTCACCGTGCACCGGATGCGCGCTCCCGGCCTCACTTGGTTCCGCCTGCCCCTCTTTGTTTGGGCTCATTACGCCACCAGCGTCATTATGATTCTGGGAACGCCGGTGATTGCGGTGACGCTGTTCATGCTGATGCTGGAACGTGGTCTTCATATCGGCTTCTTTGATCCGGCATACGGCGGCGACCCCGTCCTCTTCCAGCACTTGTTCTGGTTCTATTCTCATCCGGCCGTCTACATCATGATTCTGCCGTCGATGGGTGTGATCTCGGAGGTCATGTCGACCTTCTGCACCAAGAAACCCTTTGGTTACACCTTTATTGCGTTTTCCTCGGTTGCGATTGCCGTCTTCGGGTTCCTGGTTTGGGGCCATCACCTGTTCGTTTCCAGCCAGTCTGCCTATGCGGGTATGGTGTTCTCGATCCTCACCTACATCGTGGCCATTCCCTCTGCCATTAAGGTCTTCAACTGGGCCGCGACCATGTATAAGGGCCAGGTCCGGCTCACGGCCCCGATGCTGTACGCCATTGGTTTCATTGGCTTGTTTACGGTCGGTGGCCTCACTGGTCTCTTCTTGGCCGCTATGGGCCTCGACGTCCATGTAACCGATACCTACTTCGTGGTGGCGCACTTCCACTATGTAATGGTGGGTGGCGCAATCATGGGTTACATGGCAGGGATTCACTACTGGTGGCCAAAGATCACTGGCCGAATGTATAACCAACTCTGGGCCAAGGTGTCCTGCTGTTTGGTCTTTATTGGCTTTAATCTCACCTTCTTCCCACAGTTTGTCCTCGGCTATATGGGCATGCCTCGCCGCTACCACGTGTACCCTGCAGAGTTCCAGGTTCTGAACGTCCTGTCTTCTGGTGGTGCTGCAATTCTTGGGCTGGGCTACCTGATCCCGGCAGTTTACTTCCTGTGGTCTCTGAAATACGGCGCTCCGGCTGGCGACAATCCCTGGGGTGCCACCACCCTCGAGTGGCAGACCTCCTCTCCGCCTCCCACTACCAATTTCGAGGTAACACCTGTTGTGACGACCGAAGTTTACGATTACACGAACGCGGAGGTGCCGCACATTGTCTAGTCACAGTTCGGTGGCGGCGCACGACGCTGCTCACGACCCTAATCTGAAACACCATTTCGAGAACGCGGATCAACAAAAAGAGTCCGCCAGTATCGGAATGTGGGTGTTCCTGCTCACCGAACTTATGTTCTTCGGGGGCTTGTTTCTTGCCTATTTCGTCTATCGGCAATGGTACCCGGAAGCCTTCATTGCAGCCAGCAACAAGACGGACGTTCTGGTGGGGGCCATCAATACCACGGTTCTCATCTGCAGCAGTCTCACGATGGCGCTTGCTGTCCACTATGCTTCGAAGGGCAGACGGGAGTTGCTGGTTTTATTCCTGATCGCAACACTACTCCTGGGTGGCATCTTCCTCGGTGTCAAGGGCTACGAATACCACGATAAGTGGGTGCACCACGAGATCCCGGGTGAGCATTTCGAGTGTCATGGCTGCGCTGACGAAGTTCATACGCAGTTGTTTTTTTCGCTCTACTTCGGGATGACCGGACTGCACGCCTCGCACATGATCATTGGCTTTGGGGTGTTGCTTGTCCTGATCTGGCAGGCCTGGAAGGGTCAGTTTTCCGCCAAGTGGTATACCCCAATTGAGATGTTTGGGCTGTACTGGCACTTCGTTGATATCGTCTGGATTTTCCTGTTCCCGCTGCTGTATCTGATTGACCGCGTGGGGAGGCCTTTACTCTGATGCAAGAACATTCTGAACATCACATCGTACCCAAGCGGGTATACGCGCTCGTCTTCGCTACTTTGATCGTGCTTACCTGGGTAACTGCTTGGGTGGCCACGGTCGATCTGGGAGCTTTTAATATTTATGTGGCTCTGTCGATCGCTACCTTCAAGGCTTCAATTGTAGTTCTCTTCTTTATGCACGTGAAGTACGGGACGCGTTTGACGAAATTTATCGTCTGCTCTGGTATTCTCTGGCTTATGTTCCTCCTCTTCGTCACGATGGGTGACATCTGGACTCGTAGCTGGATGGGTGTTCCGGGTCGCTAGCTTCGCACTGATAAATAAATAAGGGGGCCCGGGGCTGAGACCCGGGCCCCTTTTGTGTTGTGTGCGTCTACGCTCTCCACTTGCGTTGTCAGCAGACGATTCCGGTCAACTTCTCCTTGATCTGATCCGCAGTAAAGGGCTTACGGACAAAGCCACTGGCACCAAGCTGGACGGCCTCCATCACTTTCCCCTGGCCACCTTCAGTGGTGATCATAATGACGGGGACGGTCTTGTGTTGTTCCATCTGGCGCAAACGTGCCAGGAGTTGCAGCCCGTCCATCTGTGGCATATTGATGTCTGAGAGTATTAAGCCAAAGGTTCGCGTCTGCAGGATGTCGATAGCCTCGGTACCATCTCCTGCCTCGTGGATTTCACCGAGCGGCAGATCGGTTTGACGCAGAACCCGTTGCAAGATCTTCCGAATGGCGGCCGAGTCGTCTACGATCAACACATCCAGGGGTGCTGTTGCGGTCATGTACTTCCTCCAGGACAACTATCGGCAGTTCCAGCTGAAAGGTTTAGATCGGTGATCACTAACTCCCTGATTCTGTGCTCAGATGGGTCTTAAGCCCGTTGACACGGGACGAAAATGGGTAGATGATCACAACAGAGGGTATTACTATGTCTGCTCGCCATCTCCTCATCTCCGCTGTTGCAGGTACCTTATTTTCCACGGTTGCTTTCGCCCAGAGTGTCATTTCTGCGCATTCCGGGACACTCCACTATTTTGATGGTGCTGTCACCATTGATGGGACGGTGGTGGAACATCATGCGGGTAAGTTCCCCGAGGTCAAAGAAAACAGCGTATTGCGAACGGAATTGGGGCGCGCGGAAATCCTGTTGACGCCCGGTGTTTTCCTTCGGCTCGGCGAGAAGTCCGCGATCAGAGTCCTCGACAACAGGTTGCTGACAACACGGATTGAGTTCCTGGAGGGCACTGCGATGATCGAGTCTGACTCACCAGATACTTCGGTCAAGGATCCGGTCGTCACACTCATTTATAAGGACTATTCCATTCAGCCAGTGAAGTTTGGGCTCTTTGAGCTAACTTCCAGCCCCGGTGTGTTGCGTGTGTACAAAGGCCAGGCTTCGATTGTGGGCGGCCAAAACCGCGTCATCGTGAAGGAAGGCCGACAGGTTCCATTCTCGGCCGCCTTGCTGGTGGAGAAGTTCGACGATAAAAATATTGACGATCTGTACCTCTGGACCCGGGATCGGTCTTCGCATTTATCGGCAGCCAACATGGCATCTGCTCGATCTGTGGCGAACCAGTCCATGTCGGGCGGCGGACTGTTTGGCTTCAACAATAGCTATAACCCCCTGGCCGCCTACCGAGGCTTCGGTGGCGGTTGGTATTACAATCCCTATCTGGGTATGTATACCTACCTGCCTCGCAATGGGACCGCCTGGAGTCCCTTCGGCTACGGGTATTTTAGTGCCAATACGATCTTCGCCTACTACTCTCCGGATCGTTACTACTGGAACGGGGGAGGTTCGGCCCGCAATGGTGTCAGCACGGGTGTTCCTCTCACCAACATTGGGACCTCTGGCGTCGCAGCCTCCCAGGTTACCCGTTTTGGTTCTGGCATGAACAGCCATTCCACCCTGAGTTCCCCGGTGCGTTCTATGGAAAGTCCTGCCATGAATGGTGGCGGCTTTCGGGGGGCGGGTGACTTCGGCGGTGCGGGCTTTGGCGCTGCGGGTGCCGGTAGGTTTGGTGGTGTGAATACTTCCTCGGGTGGAAACATGGCGTCCTCGGGCTCTGCGGCGTCGGCACCATCCGCCGCACCTGCAGCGCCAGCGGCCCCGGCTGCAGGGCCCGGCGGAGCACGAGGCCGCTAGTGAGAGTCCTGCGGGCAGGTTAGTCGGTTGGTCCCGGACCTCATGATATCCTGAAGCTTCGTGCCCAATCATTGCGTGCGAAGCTGCTTCCTGCCCAGACCTAACCAGTCTGGCGTTGCGACAGGAAGCTACTCCCAAACACGGGGAGAGATGGCCGAGTGGTTGAAGGCGCACGCTTGGAAAGCGTGTATAGGGGAAACTCTATCGAGGGTTCGAATCCCTCTCTCTCCGCCATTTCACACTCCGGCCTCAACCCGGTGCCCGGGTCACTCAAGCTTAAAAGATACTGCGTCTCCTTCGTTTCGTGCCTGTACGGTGCTGCCGCGGCGGGGTGCCTGCTATTCGGGGAGACTTGAATTGCCGCGCGCTTCCACCGTCCGGGTGACAACCGCAGTCATTAAGTCGCCGGCTAAGTCGTGCGGAAGCGTATCAGGTGCTGGAGGCCTACGCAGCCAGCGGGTTGAAGCAGGAAGCGTTCAGTCGGCAGCTTGACAAGTCGCTCCAGTTCCCTATACCGCAGAGTCTGGCAGAATGGGCGCGCGTGCGGGCCCCGGCGCGATTCCATGCGGGCGCTTGTTGACAACCATCACCACAACCTTGGGTGAAGGCCTCAGCGCTGCTTCGCCAGGTTATTGAGATGACTAAGCTAACGGGCGACAAGCGCCCCGGCTGTCCATACCGGGACTACCCGTTAGCGGGGAGTATAGAACGCCTTCAGGCGGTTCAGGTCTTCTTTGCTGAGCGTGAGCGACGCCCCCGTCAGATCCCGTGCCGACAAGGCCTCACGTTGCACGCCGTTCCGCGCATGGTCGCCACTCCGGGTGAGCATGTGTACGAGTTCATGGGCGACCACGCGACCGAGGGCACGTCCGTAGAACATCTCTGAACGGGCGAGATCTCCACCCCACATTGCCGAGCGCGCTGACTGCAGCACCCTCGGGCAATCCACTTCGCCAAAGGGCAGAACGCGACCGTCCGTTGTCCATGTGACCGCGTACGGGCCGGTTTCGTCGTAGCGAGGCATAGGCGGCTCTGCCTTGCAATTCCCCCGGAACGTCATGACGACGAGATCACTGAAATCCGAAGCGGCTGCCTGCTGCCGAGTGGCGAACGACAGGTGCACCCCGGAAGCCCCCAGTATCTGGGAGGCCTCACGCTGCATCTCCTTCGTGGTAGCGACTGAATTGGGGCCACGGAAATCGAGCACCACCGTGACATCAGCCACAGCGGAAGGCAGGATCCCGGCACCGGCGGGAATGTACAGTGCAAATAACAGCCAAATGAGGGCGTTGCGTCGCGGCATATACGTGGCCACTAACTCTCTTAAAGGACATTCTTTAACGCGAGCCAGCCTGGGCAGACGGGGAACAGGGGCAGGCAGTGCGCTATAGCGGCTAGCGCGGGGCGGACGGGGCCACGTGGCGAGTATAACGCAATTCCGGCGCGCGTAACAGCCTTCCATCAATTTTTTTGATGGGACCGATATAGTACCTTCCCGGAGCCACAAAAAAGCCCTGACCCGAGGACTGAATCCCGCGGGTCAGGGCTGACGAAAGAGGCTGCCTGGCCTATTTAGCGGCGGATTCGGCGAGCCACCATCAGAACGCCCGCAAATCCAAATAAGACGAAAGTAGCGGGTTCTGGCACCGCCGAAATCGTGGAAAAACCTTCGACAGGCCCAGTGGAGACTGTGGTATCACCGTTGAGCGCGATACTCGCCACGGCTCCGCCACGACCCGGCCCAGCCAGAAACTCGAATTGGGTGGAGTAGAGATAGACGAAGAACTCACTGCCATCGTTGGCGACGGTATCCAGCGCAGCCCCATCGAATGTGACGACAAAGCTGAAGGCGGAGCCGAACTCAGACACTCCCTGATCGAAGTAATTGGATCCACCACCGGTATTGTCAAAAATGAGCGGTGGTGACGACAGGGAACCGGTAACCCCTCCGAGGAAGGCGTTTGAGCCATTGTCGAAGGTGAAGCCAGTGGATACGAAGTTGTCAACATAAGCCATAGCCGCCAGAGAAGTTCCAGCGTTGGCCTGGTTGAACTGGAATTCGATGAAACCTGGGGTGCCCGGCGCTATCGAGGATGAATCGACGGTCACCAGGTAACTGAGCGGTGCCGCACTGAGGCTTGCAAACGCCCCCAGCACCAGAAGTGAAAAAACTATACGTTTCATTTTCATAATATCTCCGAATCTGTCTGCTAGAAGTTCACGGCATAGCGCTTCGTCGTATAGCTGATTCGCGCGTTGGTCGGATTTGCAAAGCTGATGGCCACGGAGGCGCTTGTGGTACCAGGTGCAAGGCCTGCGGGGATATTGATCGTGGCGTACGGCAAGCCGTTGGCCTGGGGGAAGTCCGGCAGGGTCACGGTGCCGGAGAGCGTGAAGAATACGTAGATCGGCCCCGCCAGCGTGGTCGTGCCGGTATTCGTGACCGTGATGGTACCGTTATACCGCCCGGTTGAGCGGTTCAGGGCCACCGCAGAAGCGTTGACTCTGCTGCGGCTCGTTACTTCGATCGGCATCTTCAGGTAAACGGCTGGCGCATCGTGATCGGAGTAGCGTTCCGGCCGATTGAAGTCACTCCGGTACGTGGGGCCCTCCGGGAAGTCGGCATTATTCCGCACGTAGGTGAAATCGCGGACTCGTGCATTCAGCTTGCTGTTCACCAGTACATGGTCAATGCGCTGGGCGATGCCGGCATAGCTGTACGAGTACCTCTGTGCGGGATCGGTTGTGGTCAGGTTCGTCAGAGCCAGATTTGCCCTGGCCGCGCAGGGGCTGGAAGCATTCAGTTGCGCCTGGGTCCAATAGATCTGGCTGGCAGGGGCGGGTGAACCCGCGATGCAGCTCACTGTATCCCCGTAACCATCATTGACATCAAACGCGTTCATATCGCCGGCCACGATCAGGTTTTCGGTCAGGCTCCAGTTTACGTTCTGCTCGGAGCCCAGATTCCCGGAAACCAGGTTCGCCAGATATTTGGCCTGCTCGCCGCGCTTCGTCCGCACCCGGTCGCCATTGCCGGTTCCCGGCTCGTCGATACCGTTCAGGGATCGGAGGTGGTTCACAACGACGCGGACATCCATTGAGGAATCGGAACCCGGTGCCGTTGCCCGTCCACGGAATACGACCGGGGGGCGATCATTCAGCGTGTTCGTCGTGGGGGTTGTCGTATAAGGCAGCGTATAGATGCTGGCCGTGCCGTACTGACTGCATTCCAGTTGCGAGACTCGGTCCTGGCGGAAAATCACTGCAGGCGCGATCTTGCCGGGGTCGTTGGTGATGCCGCCACAGTAGCCGTAGTTCGGGCTGCCCTGGCTGGCTGACGAGGCGTCGGCGTTGATCTTATTAACGATGTCCTGCAGGACAGGGAAGGAAGAACCCGAGGTCGGTCCCTCCACTTCTTGAAGGGCGATGATATCGGGCATTCTCATCACATTGCGCACTGCCAGAGACAGCTTGTTGAGTCGGCCGTCATACGCGGTTTGCGTAAGAACGACGTCGCCACCGTTACTCGCGGTGTTGAAGAACCTTTCAATGTTGGCGTCCACAACCAACAGATCGCTGGAGAGCGGGGCCGCAATCGGGGTAGCCGCCAGGGTGGGGCTGGAAGGCGACAACGTTCCGATGTCCCCCGTGCCACATACGACCTTGTACTGGCCGGCACTGGTGTCGTAATCCATGATGCCGTTGATGAACGAAACGGTGCTGCCGGTTGCGACCGCCACATTGCTGCCGCCCACCAGGGCGGAGGCGTCAATTCTAAGTAGTTCCGGATTCCCGTTCCAGGAGGGCACGGTGTTGGCTGCGTCTGACGGACGGCGGGTGGCCAGAATGCCGGTCTGTGCGTGGAATGGACGGCTCACGCCACTTCCCGTGACGAAGAAATTAAACCCGACGCTGGAGGTCGCGCTGGTTTCTGTAACGGTACCGGTGCTGGGGCCGACCACCGCAGCGTTGGTCATGCCGACTCGCATGCCGAGGTACTTGCGCGCCTGCGTAGCCGAACCACTAGCGTCAAAAGTGGAACCGCTGATGGTGATTGCCGAGGGCAGGCTGCCCGTGCCGGGGGTGCTCAAAACAGTGCAGTTACTGGTGGCCGTCAGTTCCGTGAGTGGCACGGAGCCTACCGGAGCCGTGCTTGGGACGAAGTCCGCAACGGTGCCCTGAATTTCAACCAGATTGCCCACTACCGCACAGGCGGGCAGGGTGCTGCTGCCGATAAAAACCAACAAGCCTTCAGAAGTATTGGAATCGGCATCGCGGTCGCTGGAAATACTCTCCAGGTAAAAGCCCTTGGAACTGCCGGTAGAGGATCGGACGCCGGTGACGACTCCGCTGGTAGTCACTTGGGTTCCGACAAGGGGCGAAGCGGTGCCGGACCCGGTGATTTCGTAGATCTTTCGGGCGGTTGGCGGGGGCGACGAAAGCACCAGACTCAGGCTGTAGGTGCCCGTCCGCGACTGGTCGTCTGTGACCGTGCAGGAGATCGAATAGGTGCCCGGCGTTGCGTTCGAGGGGACGTTGTAGCTGACCGGCAGTGTAGTGGGGTTGGTCCCGCCAATCGCCGCCAGGTTGCAGGTGTTGGTAAAACTGACCGAAGTCGGAGTGGTCCCGGCCGTATTTGTGGCTGTCAAAGTAGTAGCGTTGCCGGGGAGAACGGGGTTCACAGAAGCGGAAACCGTGATGCCGGGGTTCGTAGACCCGCCGCCACCACTGCAAGGATTCAGGGCTGTCGCCGTGTTCCTTGGATTGACTGTCGTGGCGGTGAAGTCGGTGGAATTATTCCCGTTGTCGGTGCAGCCCGCGGTGGTCCGAACGCCTGCCGTCGTATTCGACAGTGAGGCCATCGGCGAAGTCTCAGAGCAATTCGCACCACTTCCGTAGCCGACCAGATCGATGACCGCGCCTCCTGTTGGGCAGGCTACTGCAAGTGCAGTTGTGGAAGTTGACAGCAGGACCTTGCCCGCACTGCCGGACATGGCAATTGTCCCCACCCTGTCGGCGGTCGGCAGGTTCGTGGTTCCACCGGCCCCCGCTGCTTGCTGGACCAGATAATACTGGCCGGGCTGCAGGTTTACATTGGTTAACGTCGTAACGGCCCAGCTTGCTCCGGTGGCAGAGGCGTACTGAACGGAATACCCGTTCAGATTCACTGCGGCATTCCCGCGGTTGAAAAGCTCAATAAAATCGTTCCTGTAGGTGGCGCCTGTGTTGCCACCGCCACCGTAAATCTGGCTGATCACAACCTGGGAAAAAGCCGACACACTGCCGGCAGAGAGTAAGAAAATAACAAAGAACGTTTGCTGCAGACGGGCGCTGCGTTTCATTCGGAGGCCTCCTGTGCCGGGAAAAATGGCGGTTGGCTCAATTCTAATTGCGGATAATGACGCAGTTGTTACGCCCGGGTGACAAAAGCGCGATTCGACAAGATTAGCAGAAGTCCGCTTGCCGCAGACTACTGCGGTGCTGACCAGATATCGGTGGGCAACTTTACTTCCGGGCGTTGGCTTCGAAGTGCCGCGAGATCGCCTTCGGAAACCAGGGTCTGGTCCACATCCAGATAGCGCAGCGAAGGGCAGCGGGCCAGGTGATCGAGGCCTGTTCGGGAGATCTGGGTCTCCCAAAGAACCAGGTCACGAAGGACAGGCATAGCCGCCAGCCGCTGCATGGCCCGGTCCGTTACCTTAGTGCCCCCCAGATGCAGGACTTCCAGCTGGCGCAGGCCCGCAATTCGATCCACCACGGCATCAGTGACCGTTGTCAGGCCCAGGTTCAGATTCCGAATCCCCGGCAGGGAATCCAAAACGGCCAGGTCGCTATCGCCAATCCCGGTGCTGTAAAGGCTCAGATCCCGCAGGCTCTTCATCCTGTGGAGTGTCTCCAGCCCCTTCCCAGTCACCTTCGTCGAACTCAGGTCCAGACGCTGCATCCACACCGAGTCCGCCAGGCGCTCCAGGCCGTGATCGTCGAACGCCGTCTCATCCAGAATCAGGATGCGCAACTCCCGGAGCGGTGGAAAAGCGTCGAACACATGTCCCGTGATCGGCGTTCGGCCCAGGTGTAACTCTTCCAGTCGATTGAAAATCGTCAAAGGCCGGAGCATCTCGTCCGTGAACGGAATGAAATCTGGCCATTCATCGATCAGACCGTTTATGTCTTCAGGGTCCAGTACCGAAAGTGGCTCCAGGCTCTTGCAGTCCCTGCCGACCCGAAGCACTGTGGCGCAGGCAAAGGGAACCCGGACCGCTCCGCTGGCCTCTCCCAGCATCGAAAAGGCCGAATCGATGTTTCTTTCGGCACGGACGGAGAGCTGCCCCAGGCTATAACCTTTGGGAAAACGCAGGAGGCGAATCGAAACCGATTGCAAATCTTCCAGCGCTCGCAGCTTCAGGTCGCGGAACAGGCAAAGGGGGCTCGCGTGATCCCCTGCCGTCTGCGCCTGGCCAGCCTTTCCGTACAGCCAGGCCGTCAGATCCGTGAGCAGATCCTGTTGCTGCCGGAGCGCATACTGATTGCGGGCGTTCAGCTGGAAGGCCACGCCGCCGGTAAGCTCCGCCATTTCGCCCGTGGCATCGGCATCGCCGAGGATCGTTTCCTTTATATGATCGAGGCGCTGCCAGTCGGCATCCTGTGCGGCTGTATTGACTTCGGCCATCAGCTGATCGCACAATGTCCGGCGCACCGGGTCACGGGCAAGGTCGGGGTGAAACAGTCGGGCCAGTTCGCGGTGCAGGGCGTGGAGGCGGGCAGGTTCGGCGGGCGGGCGGGAAAGGGCCTTATTGTAATCCGTTACCGACAGCTTCCATTGTTCGTGAGCTGCCAGATACTCGCGCTGCGCGGTGGGCACGAAGCGCGACCGGAGACGGGCCGACTCGGTTCGGGCCTCATCAAATTTGATATACATCGACCCGGCTTTCTTATAGAAGCGCTGGGTGAAGGCGTCAAGAGAAGAGCGAAGGAGAGCGAGCTCCAGTTGTCCGATTGAAAGTTCCAAGGTTGCCGAATCCGGGCTTACGTTCCGAAAACGAGTTTAATCCGGATTCGCCGCGGCTTTGTGTCTAGGCTGCTTGGGTGCTCATTGCTTTCGCTTTGGCTTGTACTATCACGGCAGGCGTCTCGCTTTCCGGGACCTCAGCTTTTACCTTTGCCAGCCAGGCTGGCGGGCGCCCGCGCCTTTTGGCTCCGTGTGCCACCAGTCTTTCCAGGTTCCAAATCGCTTCGCCCACTTGATCTCTCTCCTGGCGCAAGTCAGCCAGAATCTTTCCGATATCCATTATGCTCCTCCGAACCAGGTCGAGGCTCGCCGTCTGGCGACATCTCTCCGGTGACCTGATGGGTCAATTCATTACAACGCAATTTCAAAGTGGAAGTCGCCTGGTCTGGTACCTGGTACTATCCCGCTGCAAAGTAGTTCCCGTACCCCCAAAACATAGTTGTCTCAGCACCGTGAAGCAAGCGTTTTTACCTCTCGTGATATGCTGGCGGCATCCGAAGAAACATGCTCGGACCGGGCCCCGATGTCCCGCTGCAAGGCTGGTTGTGAAAGATTTACTCAAGGAGGGCGGTGCCTGATGCAAAACTTTACGTCACCACTTATTGCGCTTCACCGTCCCACCATAAGATGATGCGGTAACCGGCTGTTCACAAATTAGAAGCGCTGCAAAACGGACCGGCGTTGCAAGATGGACCAATAGGGGAATCCAGGGAACCGAATGTTCGAAATGCTGTTCAAATACCCGCCGGCAATCTTCTCGCGGGGGAAGTTCGTCCTTTTGTCACCGTGGCCTGTCTGGCTCCTCGTCGTCCTCGCCGTGGCCGCCGGCGCGGGGCTGTTCTGGCATGTGAACCGAAGCAGCGGAGCCCTGAGCCGCGTTCGTTCGCTTGTTATTTGGGGTGCCCAAACAGTTCTGGTGGCGATAGTTCTCTTCATGTTGTGGCACCCGGCGATCAGCATCGCCCGGTTGCGCCCCCAGCAAAACGTCATCGCCGTTCTGGTGGACCATTCCCGGTCCATGGCGCTGGCAGAAGACGGCAAATCCCGCTTACAGGCCGCCACAGAGCTTCTCGGTGGCCAGCTTTTGCCGGAACTCGGCAAGAAGTTCCAGATCCGGCTTTACGAATTTGGTAAGGACGCGGTTCGCGTTGACGATCTGAAGGGTGTCAACCCAATCGATAACGCCACTCGGATCGGCGACAGTCTGACCCACATTGCCGGTGAGGCCGGCACCATGCCCCTCGGTGCCATTGTGCTGCTCACCGACGGCGGTGACAACACCGGCGGCGTGGACCGGGAAACCATTTCCCAGCTTCGCCAGCTTCGGGTCCCCGTTCACACCATTGGTTTCGGGCCCGATCACTACAACAAAGATGTCGAAGTAGAGGATGTGGCAGTTCCCGCCCGGACCCTCAAGAATTCCCGCGTCATCGCCCGGGTAGCCTTCCGGCAGCACGGTTTCGAGAACCAGAAGGCACGGATTATCGTTCGCGAAGACGGCAAACCCCTTGCCCAGCAAGAGTTTACCCTCAAGGGCGACGTGGAACAGAGCCAGACCGTCCTGTTTAATGCCGGAGCCGAAGGTGCGCACAGTTACACGATCGGCGTCGAACCCCTGGCAGGCGAAGAAAATGTCAAAAACAACGCCGTTGCCCGGGTTGTCAATGTCACCAAAGGCAAGCGCCGCATCCTATATGTAGAGGGCGAACCGCGCTGGGAATACAAATTCATTCGCCGCGCTCTTGAAGACGACGAGAGTATCGAACTCGTGTCGGTCGTCCGAACCACGCAGAACAAGACCTACCAGCAGGGGGGGCGCGATGGCGAGTTCGATCAGGGTTTCCCGCCCACAGTGGAAGGTCTGTTTACGTACGATGGCCTGATTATCGGTAGCATGGAGGCCAACTACTTCTCCATCACCCAACAGAACATGATCCGGGATTTTGCGGATCGTCGCGGCGGCGGGGTGCTTTTCCTCGCCGGAAGGTTTGCCCTGAATGAAGGTGGCTATGGCTCCACGCCCATCGCCGAAATGCTGCCGCTCCGGTTGCCGGGCGAAAAAACCTGGTCGCGCGATTTTGCGGAAGCCCAGCTAACGGACGCCGGCAAGGAGAGTGTCGTCACTCGCCTCGAAGAAAATCGCGACGCGAATCTGGCCCGCTGGAAGAAGATGCCCCTGCTCGCCAACTACACGGCGCTGGGGACTCCGAAGCCCGGCGCGGTCGTTCTGATGAACGTGGTGCCCCCCGGTAAGCGACCCAGCCCCTTGCTGGCGATCCAGAATTATGGCCACGGCAGGACTGCGGTTCTGGCGACAGCCGGCACGTGGCGCTGGAAAATGCAGCAGGACCACGCCGACAAGACCCATGCCAGCTACTGGCAGCAGTTGCTTCGCTGGCTGGTAGCCGAAACTCCCGGACAGGTCTCCGGGGCGACACCCCGCCAGGTTCTTTCCGATGAAACCCACGTGCCATTCCGGGCCGTGATTCGCGACAAAACATACCAGACGGTCGCAGGTGCCACCGCCCAGGCCGTGGTTAGTCAACCGGATGGAACGTCTGCCACTGTAGATCTCAAGCCTGATCCCCTGGAGCCCGGAACCTACACCGGCGACTATACGGCGGACAAAGCCGGTGCCTATGTGGCCGAAATCGTCGCTCGCGATGAAAAAGGTGAGATCGGCCGGGATTCACTGACCTTCCGCCGCGAAGATGGTGTCGCCGAAAACTTCAACTCCTCTCAAAATAAAGAGTTGCTGGAAAAGCTCTCAGCCGATACAAACGGGAACTACTACACCCCGTCTAAAGCAAAGAGGCTCTCGGAAGAAATTACCGTTTCCGAAGCGGGCATCACCGCGCATGACAATCTGGACCTCTGGGACATGCCAATCCTGTTCCTCCTCGCTATCCTGCTTCGGGGCGGCGAGTGGTTATTGCGCCGAAAATGGGGGGTAGTCTAAGTGAAAAAGGCTCTGGCAACCGTTCTTCTGGCCACTTTACCCGCAGCCCTGCAGGGGGCCACATTCTTCCTGACCGTGGCTGGTCTGGGTGGCGAACCTGACTACGAGCAACGCTTCGCGCTGCTGGCCACCGATGCCGACAAGTTGCTAAGAACCGGCGGAGGCACGGACCGTATCGTCACGACACTCAAGGGTGCTGACGCGACCAAAGCAAAGATGGCTGCAGCCCTGACCAAACTTGCCAGTGACGCCAAACCTCCAGACGTGATCGTCCTGATGATGATTGGCCACGGCACCTTCGATGGTGCGGAATACAAGTTCAATCTGGTGGGCCCGGACATCTCCGGGACGGAACTGGCCGGGCTTCTGAACAAAATCCCGGCAGCCCGACAACTCGTGGTCGATATGACGAGCGCCAGCGGCGGTATTACTCCGGCGCTGAAGCGCGACGGTCGCACGGTGATTACCGCGACTAAGTCCGGCGGCGAGAAAAACGCCACGCTCTTTGGACGCTATTGGGTGGAGTCACTCCGCGACCCCTCGGCCGACACCGACAAGAACGAAGTTGTCACTGCCCTGGAAGCTTACAAATACGCGCAGACTAAAACGGCTGCTTTCTTTACCGATCAAAAGCGGTTGGCGACTGAGCATTCTCAACTGGAAGATCCGCAGCGCGCCAATGCTTTCCCGATTGTTCGCTACGGAACTGCAGCAGCTGCCGTCACCAATCCCGCCAAACGGGCCCTGGTCACGAAAAAAGAAGAGATCGAGAATAAAATCGACGCTCTGAAGTACCAGAAAGATCTGATGGCTCCCGAGGATTACCGCCGGCAGATGAATGCGCTGCTGCTGGACCTGGCGCGGACCCAAAGCGAGATCGACAAATGAAACGCACGGTGGCCATTGTTGCTCTGACATCGTGCCTGTGTTTCGCCCAGGCGCCGCGCAAAGCGACCACGCCCCCTCCCGCCGCGTCATCAGCAGGCAACCCGACGACCCTCAAGGCTGCTGAGGACCTCTGGAAAGCAGGCGAGTTCGAGAGCGCGAACAATCTGTTCAAAGCCCTGGTGGCTGCCTATCCCGGGAACGCTGACTACCGCGTCCGCTGGGGCCAGCTTTTCGCCGAGAGATTCGCTCCGGGCGAGGCCGTCAAACTCTATCAGGAAGCCCTGGAAATCGATCCGAAGAACGCCCTGGCCTATCTCTATACAGCGGACGTCCTCGCTGCGGAGTTTAACCCCAAGGCTGCGGAAGCTGCTGATAAGGCTCTCGAAATCGACCCGAAGCTCTACCACGCGTACGAAATTAAAGCGCGAATGGCGCTCGAAGACGATAATCACAAGAAGGCCGCCGAAGAGGCTGATGCCGCGCTCAAAATCGAACCCACCGCCCTGGGGGCCATTGCCATCCACACCGCTTTGGATCTGCTCGCCGACCGTGAATCCGAGTGGGCCCCGAAGCTGAACAATCGGGCAAAGGGTTTTGAACTCATCGCCCATCTGTTGGTCCTGAACCGTCGTTACGAAGAAGGCATCGTCTGGTACAGGAAGGCCATTGCCGCCGAACCAACCCTGTGGACATCGCACGCTCAGTTGGGTGTGAACCTGATGCGCCTCGGTCGCGAAGCCGAAGCCCGCGTGGAACTCGAAGTCTCCTACGATGCCCACTACCGCGATGCTGCAACGGTCAACACCCTGAAGTTGATGGATACGTACAAAGACTACGAAACTTTCACGACGCCGACTACTATCCTCAAGCTGCATAAGAAGGAAGCCGCAGCCCTTCGGCCCTACTTCGAGTCCGAGTTGCTTCGGGCGATGGCGGTCTTCGAAAAGAAGTACGAGTTCAAACTGACAAAGCCCGTACAGCTGGAAGTCTATCCGAACCACGAAGATTTTGCCGTTCGTACCATGGGCCTGCCTGGCCTGGGCGCGCTGGGTGTGACATTCAACGACGTAGTGGCGATGGATAGTCCCTCCGGACGCACGCCGGGCGAATTCCACTGGGCCGGAACTCTGTGGCACGAACTGAGCCACGTCTACATGCTGACCCTGACGAACTACCGCGTGCCGCGCTGGTTCACGGAAGGTGTTGCCGTCCACGAAGAATCCGCAACGAACGCGGATTGGGGTGACCGTATGACGCCCAATATTGTCGCCGCGATTCGGGACAAGAAGCTCTTGCCCGTGGCCCAGATTGACCGCGGTTTTGTCCACCCGTCCTATCCGGGGCAGGTGATTGTTTCTTACTATCAGGCGGGCCGTATCTGCGATTACATCGCGCAGCGCTGGGGAGAAAAGAAGCTCCTCGACATCGCCAAACAATTCGCGAAAAACCGCCCGACAGTTGAAGTTCTGCGCGAACAACTCGGCATGGAGCCGGAAGCCTTCGATAAAGACTTCCTCGCCGAAGTGGACAAGGAAACCGCCACCACAGTGAAGAACTTCGAGCTCTTTACCAAGAGCCTTGGCGAACTGAACAAGATGGCACGGGAAGCGACCCCCAATACCGAAGAGATCATCAAAAAGGGCAGGGAACTGGAAGCCATCTACCCCGACTACGTGGAAGCAGGGACTCCCTACGTTGTCGTCGCTCAGGTCTGCATGAAAAAAGGCGACAAGGCCTGCGCCCTCACGGAATACGAGAAATACTCCAGGCAGGGTGGCCGCGATTCCGCCCCCATCTTCGAACTCTCCAAACTTCTGGACGAAGCAGGTCGGAAAAAGGAAGCTGCTGCCGCTCTGGAGCGCCTCCTTTATATCAGTCCCCTCGACCAGCAGCTCCACCCGAAACTGGCTGAACTGTCTCTCGCCACCGGCGACGCACCCAAAGCAGTTCGGGAATACACCGTCCAGCTCGCCCTCAAACCCATTGACATGGCGGGTAGTTACTACAATCTTGCAAGAGCACTAAACGCGCAGGGCCAAAAAGACAAGGCCAGAGAGGAAGCTTTCAACGCACTCGAAGCGGCACCGGATTTCCGGCCCGCCCAAAAGTTGCTGCTCGAACTGAGCGGCGAAGGCCCAAAACCATAGGAACTCATGTCCACATACGAGACCACTCCAATTGAACCCGATGTTTTAATGTCACGGATTACGCGTTTCCGTGAGGTCGATGCCCAGATCGTCCAGCAGGTCCGGCGCGTTATCGTCGGCCAGGACGAAGTGATTGAACAGGTCCGTATTGGCCTGTATGTGGGCGGCCACTGCCTCATCACTGGTCTCCCCGGCACCGCCAAAACTCTCCTTGTGCGCACCATGTCGGATATTCTGGGTATGCTCTTCAAACGCATCCAGTTCACGCCCGATCTGATGCCGACCGACATCACCGGCACCGACATCATTGAGGAGGATCCCACCACCGGCCATCGAACGTGGACCTTTGTGCAGGGCCCGATTTTCGCCAACGTTTTGCTTGCCGACGAAATCAACCGCACGCCCCCCAAGACGCAATCCGCCCTCCTCGAAGCCATGCAGGAAAAGTCGTGCACCGTGCGAGGCAATCACTACAAGTTGCCCGCGCCGTTCTTTGTGCTGGCCACCCAGAACCCGATTGAGCTGGAAGGCACTTATCCTCTGCCCGAAGCCCAACTCGACCGTTTCCTGTTCAATATCCTGCTCGATTATCTGACGGCTGAACAGGAACTCCAGGTTGTTGACCTGACCACCACCACGCATGCCGCCAAAGTGGACTCTGTCACAAACTGCGAAGAACTTCTTTCCTTCCAGCAACTGGTCCGCATGACTCCCATCAGTGAGACCGTCGCTAAACATGCCATCGAGCTCGTTCGCGCCACTCGCTACAAAGATCCCAATGCCCCGGATGTCGTAAAAAAATACGTCAATTACGGTGGCAGTGTGCGCGCCGCACAAAACCTGGTGCTGGCCGCCAAGGCCCGTGCGCTCATGAAAGGCCGCTATCACGTCAGCTTCGAGGACGTTCGGGAACTCTACGTCCCGATTTTGCGCCACCGTATTCTGCTCAACTTCCATGCCGAATCGGATCGCGTGTCGCAGGATGATGTGCTTCGCCAGGTTCTCCAGGTGAAGCCGGCCCCCAGGGAGTAAACAGACCCTAAATGTTGCAGCGATTCCTGGATCCGCAGGTCCTCGCAGCCATCGGCTCTCTCGATCTTGTAGCCAAGACGGTAGTCGATGGTTTCGTCGCCGGCCTGCACCGTTCTCCGACCTTCGGCTTCAGCCAGGAGTTCGCCGAATACCGCCAGTACGTGCAGGGGGACGACCTTCGCCACGTTGACTGGAACGTTTACGCCCGCAGCGACCGCATCTATTTGAAGCGGTTTAAGGGCGATACGAACTCGCAACTGCTGGTGCTGCTCGACACCAGCGCGTCCATGTCTTATGGCACCGTGCCGTACAAGGGCGGGATTATCAGCAAGCTCGATTACGCCCGCTTTGCAGCCGCCTCGCTTATCTACATGTCGTCGCAGCAGCGCGACGCCGCTGGCATCATCGTGTTCGACGAGGATGTCCGGGCATATGTCCCCCCTTCCACGCGGCAGGGTCAGCTCATGCGCCTCCTGCATACCATCGAGCAGGCGGAAAATGGTACTCGCACCGATTTCGCCAAACCATTCGCTCATTTCCAGGAGTACCTCCGCCGCCGCAGTATCGTGGTGGTACTTTCCGATTTCTACGCAGATCCCACGTCCATCATCAAGACCGTGGAGCCCCTGCGCTACCGGGGCAATGATGTGGTGATGGTCCACATTCTGGACCCCAACGAACTGGCACCAAAGTTCCGGGATCCTGTGCTTCTGGTAGATGCGGAAGACGCCTCGTCCATGGAGATTTCGCCCGAATACGCCCGGAACGAATACCGCGACAAAATCAATAACCACTGCAAGCAACTGGCGGATAAAGCTGCCGCGGCGGGTCTCGACTACGTTTTCCTCGATACCTCAAAGCCCCTCGACCAGGGGCTCCGCAACTATCTCGCAATTCGCCAGAGGAGAAGGTAATTGGGTTTCCTCACACCATGGTTTCTCGCCGGAGCGGCGGCGGTCGGCTTGCCGATCTTCGTCCACCTTTTGCAGCAATATCAGCAGACGCCGGTAAAGTTCAGCTCGCTGATGTTTTTTGAAAAGCGGACGCAGAGTTCGGTAAAACATCGCCGCCTCAAGCACCTGTTGCTGTTCGCCCTCCGCTGCCTGTTCATTCTGCTCCTGGTGCTGGCCTTCGCACGGCCTTACATCTCAACGTCCGGGGCTGTGAGTCTGACTTCCGCAAAGACCGTTGTATTCGCCCTCGATAACTCGCTGAGTATGCGTCGGGGCGGGGCTTTCGCGAAGGCAAAACAGCAGGCTCTCGCCGAAATCGCCAGGCTGGGCGATGCCGACCGGGGTCAGGTGGTCACGTTTGGCGGCCCCGCCAAACTGGTCACCGACATGACTGGTGACAAGCAGACCCTCCGCGCTGCCGTTTCCGCTATCGAACCCGGTGACGACGCCAGTTCCTACGCTGAAATCGCCCGCGTCCTTCGCTCCACCAGTGAAGGCTACAAGACGAACGTGGATGCCCACATCTTTACCGATCTGCAGAAATCCTCTCTCCCCGCCAGCTTTGCCGATTTGCGCCTGAATGACGGCACCAGGCTCAATGTCCACAATGTCGGGGAGGGCTTCATACCCAACTGGACCATCGAAGCAGTCGATGCTCCTCGCCGGGTGTTTGATACGAAAAAAGTTCGCACGTTGGCCACCATCGCCTCCTGGGGCGGCGACATGGCCACCCGTACCGTCTCCCTTGTCGCCAATGGCAAGACCGTGGAAACGAAGCAGGTGAAAATTACCCCCGGTGGCCGGGCGGTGGCCGAGTTCCTCACGCTCGACGTCCCCCCAGGATGACCACTGGTTCTTCTCCGTGGAACGTGCCGATCCAAAACCCGCCCTCCTCCTCCATTCGGCCAACGATTCAGCCAGCACTCTCTACGTGAAAACGGCTCTCGAATCCGCCACTGACGCCGCCTTCACGGTTGACTCCCGCACCCCCGACCAGGCCGCCAATGTGGATATGTCCAAATTCGCCTTTGCCATTCTGGCTGACCCCGGGCCCTTGCCGCGGAGCCTCGAAGACAACCTGGAGAAATTTGTGCAGGGCGGTGGGTCTGTGATGATCTCGCTCGGTCGCTACGCCACGCCCGGTCGCAATATTCCGGTGGCGGGTTTTCCGGTTACGCAAATTCACACGATCACCGGCGACGAGCCCGTCCAGACCGTCGCGCAGATCGATACTTCATACCCCGCCTTCTCACTCAGTTCTTCCCGTGGCTCCGCCAGTTGGGATTCCGTTCAGATCTTCCAGTACGTGAAACTCCAGACCCCACAGGAATCGCCCGACACCCGCATTGCGGCTCGTCTGGCGAATGGCCTTCCCCTCTTCGTGGATCGCAAGATCGGTGAAGGCCACGTCCTCGTCTTCGCTTCCGCGTTTGACAATATCGCCAACAATCTCCCCCTGCAGCCCATTTGGCTGCCCTTCCTGGAGCAAACCACCCACGAAATGGGCGGTGTCGGTTCCGGTCGAGGGGCCTATCGCGTCGGTTCGTTTGTGGAACTTCGCAGTGTCCGCGAGCGCAATGTGCCGGTCGAGATCCTCGGCCCTGATGGCAAACGGATGATGACGCTCTCGGAATCGTCGAAAGCCACGAACTATCAGTTCCCCTCGGAGGGCTTTTTTGAAATCCGCCGCGCCAACGGTCGGCAGGAACTGGCAGCCGTCAATGCGGACCGCCGCGAATCAGATTTTACGGTCGTCCCCGCGGAGACGGTCGAATTGTGGAAAAATACAGGAATAGCCTCGAAGACGTCGGGTGTAACGGCGGCGGGATCGAACACGCGCGAGGTCAAATCGGAACTTTGGTGGTGGGTGCTCGCATTGCTTGCGATGCTGGCGGTCGCCGAATCGGTATTGGGTAACCGGCATCTGGCCGGTAAGGAAACGGCATGAATCCTCTTGAGAGCCTTTCACAGTATCTGGACCGCCTGGAGAAACGTCTCCGCTGGGCCACCTGGTCGCGTGGTGCCGCCGCCGTCGCGGGTGCCGCACTCCTGCTGACGCTGGCCGTCGTCGGTATCCTGCTGTGGGCCAACTTTACGCCCAATACGCTGCTTGTCGGCAGATTCGCGCTCTTTGTGGGCATTGGTGCGGCCGTGGCAGTCGCGCTCGTGGTGCCGCTGATGAAGATGAACCGCCGCCGCGCGGCCCAGGATGCGGAACACAAGCACCCCGACTTCGACCAGCGCCTGCTCACCTTTACCGAAAAACAAAAGACCAATGCGGCTGACCCTTTCCTCCCCCTTCTGGCCGCAGACGCCCTGCGGGTGGCGCGCAACGCAGAGCCCGAACAGGTCGTTACCAGCAGTCTGATTTTCCGGTTCGCTTCCGGGGCTGCCGTTGCCGCTGGTGTTCTTGCCTGGCTGATGTTCTGGGGCCCTGGTGTTATGGGCCATGGAACCCAGCTTTTATGGGGAAGCTATCCGAAGGACGCTGCCAAGCCGCTTTATTCCATTACAGTTGAACCCGGCTCGAAGACAATTCGCCGCCGTACCGATGTGATTGTGTCGGCTCAGCTGAACGGCTTCACCGCCGCGAAGGCCAGTGTTTTTGTGAAGTACGCCAGTTCCGGTAAGTGGGAAGAAGCTCCCATGGAATCACAAAAAGGCGGCGCGGGTTACGGCTTTATGTTTGTCGGCCTCCCGGAAGACGTGGCGTACTACGTCATGGCCGGAGGTTTGCGCTCCAGCGAATACAAGATCCATACCGTTGATCTGCCGTCCGTGAAGAACATTAAGGTCACGTACGCTTTCCCTGGCTGGACCGGCCTTACGCCCGAGACCGAAGACCCAGGGGGTGATCTCCGTGCCGTGGAAGGAACTGTGGCGTCTCTGGAAATCCAGACGGATCGTCCTCTGAACGGCGCACAGTTGCTCATTGAAGGGGCAAAGCCCCTCGATCTGCCGGATACCACCAACAACAAGACCAACGCCAAAGTCACCATCGATAAGGACGGAACCTACCACCTCTCCGTGCTGGATCACGGCGAAGTTGTTCGGCTGACCGACGATTACTTCATTGAAGCGCGCAAGGTTTCGCCGCCCACAGTGAAGATCACGAAGCCCGGTCGCGATGCCAAGGTCAGCCCGATTGAGGAAGTCCTCGTGGAACTCACCGCAGAGGACGAATATCCGCTGCAGGAACTGGACCTCCACTATTCCGTCAATGGCGCTCCCGAAAAAACTATCAATATGTTGAAGCAGAAGGGCGCGAAGAAGTTCGAAGCCAGCACCCTTCTGGCCATGGAAGATTTCAAACTCGTTCCGGGCGACATCGTCAGCATCTACGCCACGGCGAAAGACGGGAAGAACTCCTCGAAAACGGATATGTTCTTCATCCAGGCCGTTCCCTTCGAATTCAACTACACCCAGTCCCAGCAGGGCGGCGGTGGCGGCGGCGGTATGGGCGGCGAACAGGAACAGCAGATCTCCGAGCGCCAGAAAGAAATCATCGCCGCTACCTTTAACCAGGTAAAGGGTGATTCGAAGGCGAAAGCCGCTGCGGCGGAAAATGCCAAGTACCTTTCTGAAGTGCAGGGTAAATTGCGCGATCAGGCGAAATCACTCGCAGATCGTACCCGAGCCAGGCAACTCGATTCGGCCGGAGCTGCCGTTTCGCAGTTCGTAAAGGAAATGGACGCGGCCATTTCCGCCATGACGCCCGCAGTGGAAAAGCTGAAGGCACAGGCCTTCCAGGATGCGCTCACTCCCGAACAGCAGGCGTTGCAGCACCTCCTGCGTGCCGAATCCAC
>RGPS01000006.1 GCA_010084195.1 Terriglobia bacterium | reverse complement strand
GGCCCGAAAATTTAGGTGCTGGAAAACCTTACGAATGGGGCGCTTCAAGGCCCTTGAGGTAGGTGGCGATTACCTCCATCCCGCGCATCAACTTATAATGAAAGAAGTACCCCGAGGACCTTTAGTGCACCTGCCTCCATCTATCGTTAAGTTCTTCCGCCTCTTTGCCCACGTCCAGATGCTCCCCATCCTGGAGGCGGGCGAGGAAACCCTCGTCGGCGGCCAGGCCGTCATGGAGGGCGTCATGATGCGCGCTCCGCACTCCTACTGCGTCGCCGTCCGCAAAGCCTCCGGCGAAGTTGTCACCGAGGAAATGCCCGTCGCGCGACCCTCCGAAAAGCACCCTATCCTCAAACTCCCCGTTCTCCGCGGCCTCGGCGTCCTCGGCCAGGCCATGAGCCTCGGCATGAAGGCCCTCCAGTTTTCGGCCAACGCGGCTCTGGATGAATCGAAGGAAGGTGAAACCCCCGCCAAAAAAGAAGAAGTCTCCAACTGGATGATGGGCCTCCAAATCGCCTTCTCCGTCGGCTTCTTCATCGTGATGTACAAGCTCCTGCCCCTCAAACTGGCCAGCATGGCTGCCGACGCTATCCCCGCCCTCAAGGGCCAGATCGCCTTCAACGCCGTCGATGGCGTCATCCGCCTCACCATCTTTATCGTTTTCCTCTTCCTCCTCTCCCGCACCAAAGACATCAAGCGCGTCTTCGCCTACCACGGCGCGGAACACAAAGTCGTCTTCAATTTCGAATCCGGCCAGCCCGTCAACATCGAAAACGCCCAGAAATTCGTCACCTTCCACCCCCGCTGCGGCACCAGCTTCATGTTCGTCATCATGTTCATTTCCATGCTGGTCTACATGGTGATCCCCGTCGAAGGCTTCGTCGCCAAGTTCGCTATCCGCATCGCGCTGCTGCCCGTCATCACCGGGGCCAGCTACGAGCTCATCCGTTTCGCAGCCAAACGACGCGGCGGTTTCCTCGCCCTGATGGCCGCCCCCGGCCTCTGGATGCAACGCATTACAACAAAAGAGCCCTCGGACGATCAGGCCGAAGTGGCAATCATCGCCCTGAACGGCGCCATGGCGCTTGAGACCAAACAGGGTGGCGAATTGGTGATCGCATGAGCACGGGATTGAAGTATGCCGAAAAACTCGACCAGATCGAGCAGCACTTCCAGGATCTGACCGACCAGATGGCCGACGCCGCCATCATCTCCGACCCCGGTCAGTACCGCAAAATCTCCAAGGCCCACAAAGACCTCGCCGAGATCGTCGGCAAGTATCGCGAATACAAGGTTGCAGCCGAGCAACTCGAACAGGCCCAGTCGATGCTGCTCGAGTCCGACCCCGACATGCGCGAACTCGCCGAAATCGAGGTCGCCAGCGTCACCCCCGCCATCGCCAGGATCGAAGAGGAGCTCAAGGTCCTCCTCCTGCCCAAAGATCCTCTCGATGAAAAGGACGTTGTCCTCGAAATCCGCGCCGGTACGGGCGGCGACGAAGCGACCCTGTTTGCCGCCGAAGTCTTCCGCATGTACTCCCGCTACGCCGAGGCGCAGCGCTGGAAGCTGGAAGTCAGCGATGTCAGCTACTCCGATGTTGGCGGCTATAAAGAAGTCGTCGCGCTTATTTCGGGCGACAAGGTTTACAGCAAGCTCCGCTACGAAAGTGGCGTCCACCGCGTGCAGCGCGTGCCGGCGACCGAAACTCAGGGCCGCGTCCACACCTCCGCCATCACGGTGGCCGTGCTGCCCGAAGCCGACGAAGTGGAAATCAAAATTGAGGAAAAAGACCTCAAGATCGATACGTTCTGCTCTTCCGGGCCCGGCGGCCAGTCGGTGAACACCACCAAATCGGCCGTTCGCCTTACCCACCTGCCCACCGGCACGGTTGTTTCCTGCCAGGACGAAAAATCGCAGATCAAGAACCGCGCGCAGGCCATGCGTGTTCTCCGTTCCCGGCTCTATGAGATCGAACTCGAAAAGCAGCAGTCTGCCATCGGTGCCGAACGCCGTTCCATGGTTGGGTCTGGTGATCGAAGCGAAAAGATCCGCACCTACAACTTCCCCCAGAATCGCCTCACCGACCACCGTATCGGTCTCACCCTCCACCAGCTCGATCTGGTGATGGAAGGCCGCGTCGACGCCATCATCGACGGTGTCATCGCCCACTTCCAGGCGGAAAAACTCCAGCGCGAAGGCGCGGCGGCCTGAGCCACGGCTTCTTAGACATCCGAACCGCCATCCGGCAGGGCATGGACCTGCTGGATGGTGCCGGTGTCGCCGATCCCCGCCTCCAGGCCGAAGTCCTCCTCGCCCACGCCATCCACTGCGAGAGATCTTACTTTTTCGCCCACCCCGAACGTGAACTCAAAGAGGTCGAGTGGATCCACTACGGTCGTTATTTGAACGACCGGATGCAGGGTAAGCCGACCCAATACATCACCGGAAACCAGGAATTCTACGGCCGCGACTTCCGCGTCACGCCCGCCGTCCTCATCCCCAGGCCCGAAACCGAACACCTCGTCGAAGCTGTCCTTGCCGCTCTCCCCAACCCCGCCCGAATCCTCGACGTCGGCACCGGCTCCGGAGCGATAGCCATCACCCTGGCCCTCGAAGCCGCCTGCCACACCGTTTTCGCCACGGACATTTCGCTGAAAGCCCTCAAAGTCGCCACCCAAAATGCCTTCACGCGCCGGGCGCAGATCCCATTCCTGAACGCCGACCTGCTGACCGCGATAGCCGATCAGTCCCTCGACGCTGTAGTCTCGAACCCGCCCTACGTCTCTTCCACTGACGCTGACCTGATGCAGCGCGAAGTCCGCGACTGGGAACCCCACCTCGCCCTCTTCGCGGGAGCCACGGGCCTCGATATTTACCGCAGCCTGATCCCGGCAGCCGCCCGGGTTCTGAAACGAGGAGGGCTCCTGGCCATGGAATTCGGTTTCGGCCAGGCCGAAGCCCTCACTGCCCTGGTTTCGGACTGGTCCGGAGTGGAAATCAAGCCCGATCTCGCCGGAATCCCTCGCGTTCTCCTTTGTCGCAAGCTCTGACTGCCAGTACCGCCCATACCTGACAATGAGAGCAGGGGCAGATTCGCCACAATCTGCCCTCATAAAATAGTAAAATTCATAGACACGCAATGAATAAAACCGTCAAGAAGACGATCTTCTGTACCTCCATTGCTCTGGGCAGTGTCGCCGTCACGTTGCTGATGGGCAATATCCAGTTCTTCAAGCTCCTCGACCTCAAGGCGCAGGACGCCCACTTTGTGCTCCGCGGCCCCCTGCCGGTCAAAGATATCCAGATCATTGGTATCGACGACAAAGCCATGAATTCCTTCCCCGACCTGATGTCGTTCTGGCAGCCCTATTACGCCGACGCCATGCGTGCTGCGGCCGATGGCGGGGCCAAAGTCCTGGTGCTCGACGTTGCGTTCAGCATTCCGGTGAAGAAATATATGCCGGAAAACGACGGAATTCTGGCCGGGGCTTTTGCCGAAGTCTCACCCGTAATGCCCATCATCTGCGCCTTCGTACCGGCAGCGATGGAGGCCCAACAGAATCCAGAATTTACGGTTCCGCTGAACATGATGGCCTCGGCGTTTGGGACCTCGGCCTTTGCGAATCTGACCGCAGACAGTGACGACTTTGTGCGCCGTCAGGTTCTGATTGAGGAACCCAGGGCCGGCACCCCTACCGAAGCCCTCATGCGAGGTATGGCCCTCCGCGCCTCCGAAAAATTCCTCGGCAAGGACGTCGAACTGAAGAACGGCAAACTCTTCCTGGACGGTCGTGATGTCCAAATGGACGAAGACCGCAACCTCACCATCAATTACGCCGGCCCCGCTGACACTTTCCCCCGGATTTCGCTCTTCGATGTCGTCGATGCTTACCGGAAGGGCAACAAAGAGCAGCTCAAAAAATGGCTCGGTGGCAAAGCCGTGCTCCTCGGGCCGGACAACATTGATGACAGACACGCCACGCCTTTCTACACCGCGTTCACCCTGTCGAAGAAGTGGCGGACGCCTGGAGTTGAAGTCCACGCCAATGCTGTCCGTACGCTCCTCACCGGCGAGTTTCTCAAACCGGTCCCCCAGTGGCTGCTGATTGCGGCACTGCTCATCGCGTCTTCTGTGTCCGTCGTAGTGGTTACCTCCCTGGCTCTGTCGCAGACAGCCATCTGGGGCCCGATGACCGTAATCGCCCTTCTGGGCAGTACCCATATCATGTTCCGGCAGGGACAACTCCTGTCCACTTCCCAGATGCTGCTGTCTTTTGGCTGGGCTCTGGTGGGAGGCATCGTCTACCGCTTCGCCACGGCTGAAAAGAAGAGCACCTTCTTTAAGAACGCGATTGGCCTCTTCGTCGGCAAGCAGGTCGCCAGTTCCCTCGAACAAAGCGAAAAGATCTCCCTCACCGGCAAACGCCAGATGGTGACGATTCTCTTCACCGACATCCGCGGCTTTACAGCCTTCTGCGAATCGAAAGACCCGGCAGTCGTCGTTGACCTCCTCAATATCTACATGTCCACCATGGTCGGCATCATCGTGAAGTACGGCGGCCACGTGAACAAATTCATCGGCGACGGTATTCTGGCTGTCTTCTGTGACGACGACCCCGGTGCCAAACCGGGCGACCACGCCATCCGTTGCTGCCGCTGCGCCCAGGAAATGGTCGTGAACGAAGTCTGCGACTTTAAGACCGGTGCAGGTTTCCACGTCGGCGAGGTCATTATCGGCAACGTGGGCTCCCAGGACAAACTGGAATTCACCGTGCTTGGCAATACCGTCAACATGGCCTCTCGTCTGGAAAGCCTAAACAAAGAGGCCCACGCAAGAATGTTACTGAGTGAGGAGGCCAATGAAATGTTATACGGCCAAATCGACACTATCTACGTAGGGGCCGTCCCTGTGAAGGGCAAAACTGATCTGATGAAGATATTTTCGTCCCCTGGGCTGTTCGACGAACAGCGTAACGCCGAACTGAACGCGCAGTATCCTGAGCAGCAGGCGAAGAACAAAGCCATGATTGCAGCGGCTCGGGCGAAATATGTCGCCCCTTAAGCGACACTGGGAATTGAAGCGGGGAGGATCATGAGAAAAGTAGTCGTTGGAATCGCTCTGGCCGCGTTATCACTGAGCGCCGATACTCCGAAAGAGGAACCCGTTGGGTTAATCCTCGCCGCAGGTGGCAGTAAAGTCCTCCGTGCGAAGACCGCGACCCCGCTTGCCGCCCGTTCGGGAGACATCCTTTTCTCGGGCGACTCCCTGAAGTCCGAAGGCGCAACTGCGTCTTTCCTGTACTGCCCCACCAAGACCTCGAACACCCTCGAAGCGGGCAGTGATGTTCTGCTCGACACCAAAGCTCTCAAGGTCCGCAGCGGCAAGACCGGCGTCGCAAAACCTATCAATACCTGCTTCCTCCCCACCGTCGTCCGTGTGGCCGTCGCTTCGCAGCAACACTACGGGGTCAGCATGACGCGCGGCCTCGCCAAGCCGGAAGGAGATGTCATCGCTTTTGACCAGCTGCCGGACGCCGTCAAGGCCCAACTGGCCCCCCTCGAAGCTGCGCTGAAGGCCGACCCGAACGACGCTCAGGCCTGGGTTGAAGAAGCGACCGTCTTCGAGCGTGCCAAGCTGGAATCCAACGCGCTCCTCGCCTACCGTAAGGCCTCCGTCATTTGGGCCGATGCCGTCTGGATCCGTGGTCGCATCTTTGAACTCGAAGAGCACCTGGCTACTGAAGCTGCCATCAAAGCTGCCGCCATTTCGCCGGACGCCAAAACTTTTGCCATGATTGTCGGTATCGGCAAGTACCAGAAGCTGCCCCAGGATCTCTGGCTCCAGTTCCCTGGTGCCGACGCCAAGTCCTTCGGTGATTTCCTCGCCAGCAAAGCCGGCGGTGCGGTGCCGCCTGACCAGATGATGATCCTCAGCGATGAACAGGCCACTACCGCAGCTCTTCGCAACGCCTTTCAGACCTTCCTGAAATCCCGTCCGGGTAAGAAAGATACCGTTTTCATCCTCCTTGCGGGGCATGGCACGGTCGATACTCGTGGGGCCTATCTCGTCACCTACGACAGCGACCCCCAGGACCTTTCCACTACCGCGCTCCCCATGGCCGAACTCCAAAAGCTGGTGGAAGAAGAGCTTTCCCAGGTGGGCCGCGTCGTCCTGCTGGCCGATGTCTGCCGCGCCACCACCATCGGCAACACGAAACCAGCTTCGATGGCTGCCGTCGTCGAAAAACTCGGTGAAGCACCGGGTGAAATGCTCGGCTTGATGGCCACCCGCCCGAAGGAAGTTTCTGCTGAAGGAACCCAGTTTGGTGGCGGTCACGGAGCGTTTACTTACTCGATCCTCCAAGCCCTCGGAGGCCAGGGTGATGAAAACAAAGACAAATCCGTCTCCGCGGGGGAATTGATCGACTTCGTGCGCACCGACGTTCCCGGCAAGTCCGGCAACAAGCAGCACCCCCGCGATTTTGGCAACATGGAAAACGCCACGAAGTTGTCTGACGTTTCCCGTGCCGGTATCAATATCACCCGCTTCAAATCCCTGTATGACTCCCGGAATGGTGGCCCCCTTTTCATTGCCTCCGCCGCCGATGACCTTCCCCTGAGCGACGAAGCGAGACGGGACATCGAAACCTTTCAGGCGGCCATTCGCGACAAGAAACTTCTGCCTGGTGACCAGGGCAGCGCTTTCGATATGCTCGGCAAGCTTCGTGGCGAAATGACGCCCTCACTGGCCCAGATGCAGGAAAATTCCCTCCGTGTCGCGCTCGAAAACATGGCACAGCAGGTGCTGCTCCGCTATCTGGCAGGCGACCAGAATCCCCAAACCAAGACCGACTTCGACTCCGGCTCCAGCTATATGGAAGCTGCGATGCGCCTGACCCCGGAGTCGCTCTATCTGCAGGGACGCGACAATTTCTTCGCCGGACGCGCCATGCTCTTCGACAAGAACTTCGTGGGTGCAGCCGACCTTCTGGAAAAATCGGTCCGTATTGATCCAGGTGAGGCCTATGGCTACAACGCTCTCGGCATCGCCTACCTCGAACAGGCTGCATTCACAAAATCCATTCCTGCGTTCCAGGATGCCGCGCGTCTGGCCCCGAACTGGTCTTACCCTCTGCACAACCTGGCTCTGGCCTACGTGGAATCGGGCGATACCGAAGGTGCCGTTCGTGCGTACCAGCAGGCCATGAAGGTCACGCCGCAGTATGCGTACCTCCCCTATAACCTCGGCCTCATCTACCAGCGGACCAATCGCCGCCGGGAGGCTGAAGTTGCTTACCGCCGCGCCGCAGAACTGGCGCCGGACTCCCCCGAACCTCTCAACGCTCTCGGCTCGCTGAAATCCCAGCAGGGGCGTATTGCCGATGCTGAAAAGCTCTACCGTGGGGCTCTGGCGAAGAATTCCAACCCTGTACCGACGCGCCACAATCTGGCCCTGCTGCTCTCCGGAATCAAAGATCGCGACGCCGAAGCGATTCCGCTGTGGAAGCAAAATCTGGCCGAAAAACCTGATTTTCTGCCGTCCCGCCTCGCGCTGGCTGAACTTCTTGGCAAGCGTGGCGATGCCGCCGGCGCCATCGCCGAGTACCGCATGGTGATTGCAGCCCGCCCCGAGTACATCGGCGCCAGAATCGCTCTCGCCGCACAATTCCTGAAGGCGAACCAGCCTGAAGCGGGCCTGGAGCAATTACAGGCAGCGCTCAAGGTAGAATCAGGTAACGGGTCATTATGGGAACAAGCCGGTGACGCGCACCGGGCCCTGAAACAGTCCGATCAATCGCGCACGGCTTATACCGAAGCGCTCAAACTAGAGGAAGATAAGGCCGCCCGCAAGCGTATTCGGGCGAAAATGGCATTCTGATGGCTGACGCAAGTGCTCGACTCCGATTCTGGGGCGTCCGTGGTTCTACCCCGACCCCAACTATTGAAAACCTGACTTTCGGTGGCAACACTTCCTGCGTCGAAATCCGCACTGCCGACGACCAGTGCATTATTCTGGATGCCGGCAGCGGCATCCGTAATCTGGGCCAGAACCTGATGAAGGAAGCGGAAGGCAAAAACATTCAGGCTCACATCTTCCTCACTCACTTCCACTGGGACCATATCCAGGGTATTCCCTTCTTTGCGCCCATTTATGGCCCGAAAAACGAGTTGTCGTTCTACTCCGGCATTCAGGGGCGGCCCCTGCAGGAAACTCTGGAAGGCCAGATGGCTCAACCATATTTCCCGGTGAAGTTCGATCAGGTGGCTGCCCAGCGAAACTTCCGCACCATCAACCGGAATGAAGTGATTGAGTTGGGTTCGGCCCGCATCATTCCCTTCGACCTGAACCACCCCCAGGGGGCGACTGGTTACCGAGTGGAAGTAGGCGATGCCGTTATCGTTTATGCCACGGATTACGAACACGGCGACCCAAGGTGCGATGAAAATCTGCGCAAAGCTGCTGAGGGGGCCGATATTCTGATCTGCGACTCCCAGTACACCCCGGCGGAATATGAGACCCATCGAGGCTGGGGCCACAGCACGTGGCTCAATGCAGTCCAGGTAGCGAGAGAAGCCGGTGCCCGTCGCTTGTTCCTCTTCCACCACGACCCGGTTCACGATGACCAGGCCATGATGCGTATCGCCGAAGATGCCCGCATGCACTTCGAAAACGCCATTGCCGCCTGGGAAGGCTTCGTCGCCGTTCTCTAAAATATTTTTCGCCGCCTGTCGATTTTGCGAGTCTCGTTCGTCGTAAGAGTGAAAGGATCACCTATTCGATGCAATACGCAATGTTGATTTATACCGATGAGGTGCCGGAAGCGTAGCTGCCCCCCGCCGAGATGAAAGCCGTGATGGGCGAGTACTATACATTCACTGAGGGCGTGAAGACCGGCGGCAATTACGTCACGTGGGCACCTCTGCAGCCTACCCAAACCGCCACCACCGTTCGTGTTCGGGATGGCGCCACATTGACTACTGATGGTCCTTTCGCCGAAACCAGGGAGCAGCTGGGTGGCTTCTATCTTCTGAACTGCAAGGACCTGGATGAAGCCATCTCGCTGGCAGCGAAGATTCCCGGCGCTTGCGATCTAGACTGTCTTCCGGGAAGAGTCCGGGCGCGTACTCGCCTCCATGATCCCGATCTCCGGTTCATTTGAAGCCGCCGAAGAGGTTCTCCAGGATGCGTTCCTGAAGGCGCTGAAGGTCTGGCCCCAGACCGGTATCCCCAGGAATCCCGGAGCGTGGCTGGCGACGGTCGCGCGGCGGCAGGCTATCGATGCCCGCCGCCGTGCGAGCTTTACAGAGTTGTTGCCTCCAGCTGTAGAAAACATCATCCCCGCAGTTTCTGAGCCTGCCCTTGCAGAAGAGGAGTCCATGCCCGATGACCGTCTGAGACTCCTCTTTACCTGCTGCCACCCGGTGCTGAATCAGGATGCCCGCATTGCCCTGACTCTCCGCACACTGGGGGCCTCACCACTCCCGAGATTGCGCGCGCCTTCCTGCTTCCCGAGGCTACTCTGGCCCCGCGCCTGGTTCGGGCGAAGCGCAAGATTCGCGATGCAGGTATCCCCTGCCGGGTTCCCCCTCTGGAAATGCCGCCCGAGCGTCTTGCCTCCGTGCAATCGGTCATCTACCTGATCTTCACCGAAGGCTATTCTTCTTCCACTCATCCGGGGCTCATTCGGGGGGATCTGTGCGCAGAAGCGATCCGACTGGCCCGCATTCTCTCCCGGCTCATGCCACAGGATTCCGGCAATTGCGCTCTGCTCGCGCTCCTTTTGTTGCAGGACTCCCGTCGTGCCGCCCGGCTGGGACCCGATGGCGAGCTGATCACGCTTGATCACCAGGACCGTATGCTCTGGAACCATGCTCAGATGGCAGAAGGGGTCGCTTTGGTGGCCCGGCTTCCGGCCACCGGGCGCTATGAAATCGAAGCCCGAATTGCCGCGCAGTACGCGCGCGCTCTTACCCCTGAGGCAACAGACTGAGACGCCATCGCGGTGCTCTATGGACAACTGCAGTCAACCCCGGTGGTAGAACTCAACCGCGCCGCCGCGGTTGCCATGGCCAACGGACCGCGTGCCGGGCTGGACCTGATGGACGGGATTCAGGGGCTCGACGAATACTACCTGTTCCATGCGGCTCGCGCAGATCTGTTCTGTCGGCTGCAGGAAGTGGAAAATGCCGCCACTGCCTACACCCGGGCGCTGGCGCTCGTGACCAACCCCGTGGAGGCCTCCTACCTCAGGAACCGCCTCGAAGCACTACGAAAGGACCTGTGAATCACCTTCTGCCTGCCGTCATGTTCTGCCTGCTTGCCGCCCAGCCCGCCATCACCGCCGAACTTACCGCCTTTGACCCATTCCTCGGTATGTGGGCTGGTTCCGGCACGCTTTGGGGCAAGCCCGCAGCTATTCAACTGCAATGGAAACGCACCCTGGCCGGGAAATTCGTCTCGCTCGACTTCGAGGTCAGCGACCCCGATTCCCGAAAGAGTTTGTTCGCCGGTCACGCCATGTACCCAGCGGGGCAGGGGACCTGGCACGACACCAACGGAGCGGTCTATTCGATAACCTGGACGGCGGACGGCGACAACATCGTCGTGGAGTGGGGGCAGCCTGGCGTGCCCATCGGAAAGTCCGTCTATAGTGTCCGCACCGGTGGCGAAGTCGAGATTGCCGATTTCGTCCGGAACAAAGCCGGGTCCTGGCGTGAGTTCGCGCACTATGTGGCTTGACAACGGCTCTAAGATGGAAGTATGAACGAACTGGATCGGCTGGATCATGTCGCTGTTGTTGTCCCCGATATCGCTGCAGCCGTCGATTGGTACACCACCAACATGAGGTGCGAGGTAACGTATCAGGACGCCAGTTGGGCCATGTTGAAATTCGCCAACACCGGGATCGCGCTTGTGATGCCCGGCCAACACCCCGGCCATCTTGGTTTTGTCACCGACGACGCGGAAAAATATGGCGAACTGAAGACCCACCGCGATGGCACAAGATCCTGCTATATTTACGATCCCGCCGGGAACGCGGTGGAAATGCTTGCGGCGGATTCCATGCCGACAAGGTAAATTACTTACCTGGGGCTATAAATGGCACTTCACGATCCGCATTGAGCCTGGTCGTCATCTCCAGATCAATCAGGGCCAGCGAGGACTGGTTGTGGGCATTCTCAGCCGTTACGTAGTGCAGCGTGTCGCCATCCAGCCAGTAAGCCAGCGCCGTAACGACATTGCGGTTCCGGTAGGCAATCATGTAGTACTCGCGAGCCACCGAAGCCTCTCCAGTGGAGGTGCTGGCACTCACCTTTGTCGTATTCTCCGGACCGTCTTTACCGAAATACTGATTCACAATCACGGTCTGGGGTTGTGCCGCCGGGGCAACACCACTGAACTGGACCGCCGAAGTTGCCCGTCCCAATGACGCAGGCTGCACAGGTTCACGCGCCGGATGGTAGGCGGCGTTTGCGGAATGCGAGGTATCTGCACTTTCCACATCAATCACATTCGGGACATAGTAAACGGGACCGTAGTAGCGATACCCACCATTCGGGGTCGGTGTCGGCGCTGGTCGTGCCCCGCTCTGGTACGACGGTGGAGCGATGCCCCCCAGCGGTCGGCTGCTGCCTTGGCCCGCATAACTACCGCCCAAAGCCCCTGCGGAGCGAACTGCAACCGGAGGTGGGAGGCCGGGACCGCGCGACTGCGCGAGCGCTGCCACGGGCAGAAGGGTGAATAATGCAGCCAGAATCCTCATCTTCTCTTCTCCGTGAACTCAGAGTACCACTTTTTTCGTGGCTGGAACCGTGTAGCCTGGCGCTGCTCCGAATCGAGTCCGATACCTTTGGACAAATACCTCGGCTTCCGCCAGTTCGGGCTTCAGCCCGACCGCGAAATACATCTGTAGATCCCGCTTGTCCTTGGTTTGCACATGGCCGCGCGGTTCGCACTCAATGAAATCCTTCACCAGCGCCCAGGTACTTTCCGACAGATTCACCCGGCCAACCGAGCCTGAAGATTCCATGCGGGAGGCCAGGTTTACGGTGTTGCCCCAAATATCGAAGGCAAACTTCCTCACCCCCACCACTCCCGCGGCCACCGGTCCGCTGTGCAGTCCAATCCGAACCTGCCACACAGGACCCTCCCCGCGCCCGGCCAGTTCCTCCACCACGTCCACCATCTTGAGGGCCGCCAGGACAGCATCCACCGCATGTGCGGCCCGGGGCTTCGGCAAGCCGCTGACCAGCATGTAGGCATCGCCGATCGTCTTCAGCTTTTCCAGCCCGAACTCTTCCACAATCTCGTCGAAGGAGGTGAAATACTCGTGCAACGCCGACACCAGTTGCCCGGCTGGCAGCGACTCACTCGACAGCGTGAAGCCGGCGAAATCCGTAAAACAGACCGTGACCTCGTCATAGTGCTGCGCCTGCACCGTGCCGCTCACCTTCAACTCCTCGGCTACCGAAGTCGGAAGAATATTCAGCAACAGCGTCTCTGATTTCTCCTGCTCCACCTGAATTTGGTCCCGTTGTTCACGGATTTCAACGGTGCGCTCCTCAACAATCTGCTCCAGTTCTGCCTTCTCCGCTTCCAGCTTGTTGATCCGCCACTTGAAGAGACCCCAAATCGACCCGAGCGCCGTCAGCAGGTAAATGGCATAGGCCACCCACGTTCGGTACCACGGGGGACGAATAGAAAAAGCGAAGCCAACTTCCTGACTCAGGACTCCCGCCGGATTTCGGGCCCGCACCAGAAAGCGATAGCCGCTCTCAAATAAGTGTGTATAGTCCTTCTGCGCCTCTATACTCCATGCCGACCAGGCCGAGTCCGCGCCCTCGAGCTTTACCTGATACTCCACTTTTGAAGGGTCCTGAAGATAGGGTGCGGCGAACTCAAAACGCAGTGAGTTATTCTCGTAGCTGACAGCGGGTGGCAGCCTCAATGCGCCCAGGCCGTCGAACACGATCGGTCCCGCCTGGGATTGCACCCGCCGGACCAGAGCGCCGAAAGGAACCGGTGGAGGTTGTTGCGCAGGCGAGTAGCGTACCAGAAACCCATCCGTTCCGGCAGCCCAGACCGTACCGTCAGCCTCCGGTAGTACCGCATACAATTCAGCCAGATCCGCACGCCCGAGGGGCATGGATCTCCAATCCCAACCGCCCGACGCCCTGGGTCGCAACTCCCCGTGATACCCCTCGCCGGTGATCCAGACTCGGCCATCGGCCACCTCACGAAGGATCGATACAGGGCGGGACCCGTCGGCGAACTGCTTCCCGAGGACGGTCCAGGGAACGAACCTGGCTGCAGCCGGATCAAACTTCAGCAAGCCTTTCGGAGTAGCGAAAACAACCTCCCCGCGAATTCGATAAATGTTCTTGAAGCCTGCCGGAACGCCCGCAGGGATCCCGAAACTCTGCACCAGACCCTCGGCTTGTCGCCAGTCGATCCGGAGGATGTCTTTGGGGGTGGCCACCCAGATTCGCCCATCCGCATCTTCAAGGACCGAACGGAACTCTTCGCCGGAACTGGGGTAGGAGCGGTCAGGCACCCAACCCGAACCTTTCCACCGGAATGAATTCAGCCCCCCCGGCTGGCGGCATAGAGCAGCTCGGTACTGCCTCGCGACATCGCCAGATCGTAAACATGGGTGATTGGCGGCACCAGCTTCGCCGTCTGGCCGGCAACCTGGTAGAGCCCCCGCTGTCCACCTGCAACGAGTCCGTTTGCTGTTGGGAGTGTCGCAAAGAGCGGGTCCTGAATGCCTCTTACCGGCTCGAACCCCGGAACTCCCTTTCTGTTGGCGAGAGCAAACAGCCCCTGGCTTGTCCCGGCATAGACTGTTCCCGCATTCCGAACCACCCCGTAGGCAGCTCCGGCCAGACCTTCACCCGAAGCGAAGCGCGTCATTGCCAGATCCGCCCGATCAATGCCTGCACTGGAGGAGATCCAAAGTCCGCCTTCGCGGTCTTCATAAAGACTTGTCGTGGAATTACCCAGAAGGCCGTTGTTCTGCCCGATACTTCGCAGGAGAGTTCCCCGGCCATCTGCAAACAGGATTCCCGACAGGGTAGTGGCCACGGCTATCATCCCACTGCGGAGACTGGCCGCGGAGTAAATTGCGCCGCCCCCGAGAGCGTCTTTCAGCCCGCCGTCGAGCCTCCGGGCAGTTCCGTTTTCGATGGTCACCAGACCCTTTTGGGTCGCGATCATGAGGCCGTCAGGGGTTTCCATGATGTTGCGGACTTCGCCTCGCTCCAGTTCGCCCCCCCCGGGCACTGGTTCCAGGTTCTCGCCGTGGAGCCAATGCAAGCCGGTACCTTCGGTGGTGACGTAGAGTCGAGTGCCCGCCGCCATCAAGCGGCCAAAACGCCCTTTTGGCTTCCACACGCGGATGCTCTCTTTGGGGTTCAGCCAAAGGAAAATTCCCTGATAAGTGCCGAAGTAGACACCGCCATCGGTGGGGATTACGCTCCAGACATCGCTGAACTTGCGGGAAGTTGCGGGTATCTGGTTCGTCAGGGAATGGTATTGGGTGGTGCCAGCGGAGCCCGGCTCCAGATAGCCGAAGTCTCCCTGTGCCCCGACGAAGACGCGGCCCGCTCTGTCTACAGCGAGGGATCGGGTAACCAGGTTGTTACCTATAGGAATCCGTCGCCAGGATACCCCGTCGTATTCCAACACGCAATCGGTGTTGGCGACATAGACAACGCCCCGCCTGTCCTGAACTACTGCCCAATTTTGGGGAGAGGCGTGGTAGCTCTTCGGGGTGAAGTTCCGAATCAGGGGAGGGCCGGACTCATCGCTCCCGGGGAGACTTGTTTGGCACACGCTTCCAACGGTTAGTGAGGCGCTCAGGACTACCAGCCGCCAGATGCGGGTGTAATGCATCGGGGCAGCGCGCAGAACTACCGTTCCGACGCCCTTGTCCGCAAAGATCGGCCGAGCCCGGCGAGGCCCAGGCCTGTGGCCATCATCAGCCAGGTCCCCGGTTCCGGGATAGTGCCCTGCGTCGTGTAGATGTCGAAGACCACGCCGTCAAACCCGGAAGGCGTGTTCAGGCCCGGATTCAGGCGGATTGTCGTCATTGTGTCGAGGGTTGCCAGCGGAGAAGTGAATCTCAATTGTGCCGGGGTTCCAATACCAAACGTGGCCAGCCCCCCCGTTCCGGAACTGCAAACTCCGGAGGTGTTAAACAGGCCATCGGCGCAATAGCTTTGGGTTCCCTGAATTATGCCGAACGGTGGGTCCAGTGACATGTCTTCGCCGGATACAACAGGAGGCGGATCAATCGTAAACCGAATCATCCAGGCCTCCGTTGTAAACCTGTCCACCACCATTCCCGTGAAGCCGGCCACAATCACCTGCGCAATACCAGTGCTGGCGCTCCAGGTCGGATCCACAAAGATGGTATTCAGCAGGCCGCTGCCCGCCACCGTTGGAGTCCCTGCGGCGTCTACCGTGTACAACTCGAAATTGAAGACATCAACCGCGCCCAAGGTGCAGCGGTAGCCCGACGCGGCATAAGTCCCAAAACTGGCATTGCCGCATGCAGCATAGCTTCCCACGCTTCCGGCCTGTGCAACTGCTGCCGCGCACAGCATCAGTGCGCCGACGGTCCACGTTGTTCTCGGTCTGCTCAGGGTGATCATCGAAAAGTTCCTCCATCGTGGACGCCGGACTCCACGTTTGCTAATCTTTCAAAAATACGCCAAATAATGATGGGACGCAACCGATGCGACCCTTTTGCTCTCTTGTTGGCAGGAATTTCCCGAATATGACCCTTCCACGCCGCGAATTCCTCTGCTTAGCCGCCGCCCCTGCGGTTCTGGCAGCGATACCCTCCACCGACGCCCGCATCGAAGACCTCACCCTCTCCTTTGAGGACTTCCTCTACCGGACCCCCTACAAATTCGGGGGCAGGGAGGTCGATCGCGTCACCATGCTCAATGTCCGCTGTCGCCTTTCCACCCAAGCGGGTAAGTCAGCCGAGGGTTCTGCATCCATGTCCATGGGCAACATATGGGCTTTTCCCGGCCTGCCCTATGACATAACGCTGAACGCCATGAAGGTCCTTGCCGCCAGGCTTGCCACCCTCACCCGCGACTACCGCAGCTACGCACACCCCCTCGATATCAACCACGACCTGGAACCTGCCTGGCTGAAAGCTGCCGCCGAAGTCTCCCGCGAACTCAGCCTCACCACGCCGATTCCAAAACTGTGCACTCTGGTCACCGCCAGCCCAATTGACGCCGCGATCCACGACGCTTTTGGAAAGCTCCACGGTCGCAATGCCTTCCTCACCTCTGGCCGCGACTTCGTCCGTCACGATCTGGCCTACTATCTGGATAACCCCGAGTTTCGCGGCGAGTTTCTCGATAAGTACGTGGCTCGCCGCCCGATCCCCCGCGTTCGCATGTACCACTCGGTGGGCGCTTCCGATCCCTTATCGGCCGCCGATGCCCACACCAGCCTCAATGACGGCCTGCCGGAAACCCTCGAAGCCTGGATCCCCTACTCCGGCATCACCGCCATCAAGATCAAACTCAACGGTGCTGACCTGGTTTGGGACTCAGATCGTGTCGCCGAAATCGACAGGGTAACCACCCGAGCCCAGGCTGCCCGAGGCTTCAAGGCCTGGGTCTACTCTCTCGACTTTAACGAGCGCTGCCCCAGCGCCAAACATGTTCTGGATTTCACACTGCGCCTGAAGCAGATCGCGCCCACAGCCTTCTCACGAGTCCAGTACATCGAACAGCCGACTGCCCGCGATCTGAACGCCAATCGCGCCAACACAATGTTTGAGGTGGCGAAACTGCGACCAGTGGTGATTGACGAATCCCTGACCGGCCTTGATGCCCTTCTGACCGCGCGCGAGATGGGCTACACGGGCGTCGCGCTCAAGGCCTGCAAAGGCCACTCGCAAACTCTGCTGCTTGCCGCTGCGGCCCAGAAATACAAGATGTTCCGCTGCGTGCAGGACCTAACCTGCCCCGGAGCTGCGCTGGTCCATTCCGTCGGGATCGCAGCCTGGATTCCCGGCACGTCCGCGCTGGAAGCGAATGCCCGCGAATACGTTCCCGCGGCCAGCAAGGGCTGGGAAAAACGCTACCCCGGCATCTTCGACGTGCGCGACGGCTACCTGGCCACCAAAGGTCTCGAAGTTCCCGGCCTCGGCACCTGATCCCCAATTCTCTGTAATGACTGCGGCGTTCTGGTTCTCAGCACGCTCCCCGCCCTGGCCGCCACTTTCGACACCGCCTCCATTCGCAAAACGCCACTCTGAAATCCTGCATCCGCGGGGCCTGGGAAGTGATGGAATCGCAGAGTTCTGGTCCCGGTTGGCTGGCAACGGAGCGATTTGATATCCAGGGGCAGGCCGTCACACCGACCACCGAAGCCGCATTTCGTGTCATGCTCCACGCGTTGCTCGCCGAACGGTTCCACCTGGAGTTTCACCGCCAAACAAAAGAACAGAGTGTCTACGTTCTGGTACTGGGGAAGAACGGCGCGAAGTTCCACGAATCCGCTGCCGAGGGTGGGACCGTAGTGGCTTCCGTTGGCAGCCAGAGTACCACTAAAAAATAGAGATGCGCCAGAGTACAGCCCCGGTTGCTCTGGTTGGCTTATTCGAAAATAAACGTTACGTACCCCAGCGTGGACTCGTGTTCCGTCAGAAGCGCTACCGGATCGCCCGGGTGAATGTTTTTCAGCGCATTTCGGAGTTCTTCCAGCGTGTGGACCGTCGTTGTATTCAGCGCGTAAATGATGTCCCCGGCTTGCAGCCCAGGATTCAGGGCGGCAAACTCGGCAGGGATCGCTGCCACTACCACGCCCGCTTTGCCCCGTGCGTGGGGCATGCTGGGGGAGAATTTCTCATCCAGCGTGAGGGCCAGAATTCCCAACTCACGCACCAGATTGGACTCCAGATTCACCAAATCTTCCAGCGGCAGGGTTTGCTGCGGCCGGGCCTGAATCGTGACTGTTTTTTCCAGCGTCTCCCCTCCGCGCAGAACGGTGAACACCAGCTTTTCGCCGGCACTTCCATTAAGCACGGTTTCTTGTACGTTGCGCGCCTCAATAACCGCGCGTCCGTTCAGAGTCAGCACAATATCATTTGGTTCCAGACCTGCTGTCGATGCAGCCCCTCCTGGGACTGCATCGGAGATGATCACCCCGGGGTGGCGATTCAGGGCCAGAGCCTGGGACATCACGGCGGTGATGTCTTGCGCGATGACGCCGATAGTTCCCCTGGAAATATGGCCGTCCTTACGCAGTTGCTCGTAGATACGGCGCGCCAGGTTTGCCGGAATCGCGAAGCCGATACCTTCGCTGCCTCCGGATTGCGAAAGGATCAGCGTGTTGATTCCCACAATCTTGCCGTCCGTATCCAAAAGCGGGCCGCCGCTGTTGCCCGGGTTGATGGGGGCATCGGTCTGCACGTAAAAGATAGGCTTTTCCGGCTTCAGCTGGCGCGAAGTTGCGGACACATGCCCCACCGTCAGAGTATTTTCGAGGCCAAGCGGACTACCCAGCGCCAGCACAATCTGGCCTTGTCGGAGTTTGTCCGAGTCCCGAAACGAAAGCGTTGGCAAGCCGGTTGCCTCAATCTTGAGGACCGCCAGATCCGTTTCTTTGTCGATGCCAATCACCCGTGCCGGGTAGTGTTTGTGCGCCGCCCGCCCGCCACCGAGAGCGGGGTTCACAATACTCACGTCAATGTCCCGCGATCCCGCGATGACGTGCGCATTGGTGACGATGTAGCCCGAGGGGTCCACAATAACGCCTGAGCCATTACCCGAACGCTGCGCGAAAAATCCAGCGCGGCTGCCGTCACTGCTCTCAATCTGCGTCCTGGACCGGACCTCAATCTCGACCACTGCCGGGCTGACGGCGGCACAAAGCTCTTCCAGCGCGGAGCTGAAATCAGAAAGTACGGCGCTTGCCCGCCTGGCCGACGGTGTTTGAGCCGGAAGAAGTAAAGTCGCCAAAGACAACAGGGCCAACAGGGCAGAGGTTATTCGCATGGGGTTCTTACTATGTTGGACGCCCTGCGCTCGCCTTGGGGATTCGAAGAAATTGTTACGAATCTAAAAGACGCCCTGCGCTATCTGCCCCGACCAGCCGGTTGAGCATCCAAACCGTTCAGGCCATTCTTAAACCCGGGGTCCATGGTCGCGTAGTCGGTTCGGTACGTCACCGAAGTCGCCGTCGGGAAAGTGGCCGGCACCTTCTGCGTTACCTTGCCGGTCGCAGCCCACTCAGTCCCGCGCTGGAATGTTGCCACAAAGCCTTCGCAACTCAACGCCACAATATCGTGTCCCATAATCGTGTGGAAGACCCGACCCTTGCCGTAATTCACCACCATCAGCACGGGCTCATCACGGCCCGTTCCGGCGTTGGCGGGGTCTGAAAATGCGGTGGCCAGCACCGTCATGTTCTCGCCGGGGCCACGCAGCGAATTGTAGAGTTCATCGCCCTGATGCATCCATTGCGCGGGCAGGCCCTTGGTAATCGGGTGATTCGTATCCCGATTCACCACCTGATACGGAACCCGCCGACCATGCGCGCCCGCTCGGCCCGGGGACGGGTCCTTGTCCAGCTTGCCGTTCTTAAAGAACCAGCGAGGGCCTTCCTTCTCCGTCCGTCCGCGCCAGCCACCCACGCCGATCATCTTGTTCCACTCGGTCCACTGGCCGAACGCATTGTCAGCTGCATGAACAATCGACAAGCCTCCACCATTCTTCATATAGGTATCCAGGCTGGCCTTGAGGTCCGCAGGCCATTCGGCCGCATCGTAGTTCGCCACCACCGCTTTGTACTTCCCGAAGTCCGGGTGGAAGTTGCTGAAATCTTCGCCAGCCTTCGGAGCAGTCACCACATCTACCTGAAACAACCCGGTATCTTCCAGTTGCTTCTTCAGTACCGGCGTCACAATCTGCCATTTGTGGTACGGACCACCGCTCTCTCCATCCAGCAGCATGACTTTGATCGGCGTGGCTGCAGGTACGGTGGCAGGTGCAATGAGAAGGGCGGCAAAGGCCGCAGCGGTGAAAATACGTCGAGTCGTCATTTTTTCTTCTTTGCGGTACCCCAGAAAATGAAGGTGCCACGATTATTCGAGGTTACGATATCAACCGCGCCGTCCTTGTTCAGGTCCGTTGCGAGAAGTTGAGAACCAGCTCCGGAGCGATTGTTGATCAGCTCGGGCACGAATTCCGCCCCGCCTGGTGCCGTCTTGTTCCGAACTGTCTTGTAGCTATAGAGCACCGGTGGGCCAAACGGATCAGGGTCCGTATAGCTGTCTTCGTGGGACCAGTATCGCTTGCCCACCACGAAGTCCGGCACACCATCGCCGTCCATATCGCCGGACGTTGCCCCGTGCGGTTCGGTGAAAGTCACGCCGCCGGCATTCTTGTCGGACAGGTCGCCCATGATCATGTGCTGTTCAAAGAAGATCCGGCCCGCTCCTGTTGATTCAGAGCTGTCCCTCTTCTGCTCGAACCACGCCAGGCCGTAGCCGTGTGCGGCCAGAGCTGTCACTACATCATTTTTTCCATCGCCGTTCACGTCGTAGACGGCCATTTCCGCGCCACCGGTACCGAACGTCTGTTCGTGGAATTTCCACGGTTCGGTTGCCGCAGCCGCATTCGCAGGTTGCTCATACCACCCCAGACTCGACAGCGCATCCGGTTTTCCATCACCATTAACGTCCCCAACACCCATGCCGTGCGCCACCACGCCGGCAGGCCCCGAGATCTTATGGATAACCCACGGCCCGGTTGGATTCGCCTTGTCCGGTGTTGCCCACGACAGAACGCCGCCGACCCCGGTGATCAAATCCGGCATCCCGTCGCCATCCATGTCCCGCAGTTGGCAGATTTCCGTCATAATCGTCGGCACTACCTGGTACTTGCTCCAGCGTCTGGCTTCGCCCTTTGGGTTTACGTACAGCATGACGGGTTTGCCGGCGGTCGTCGTGATCACATCGGGCCAGCCGTCGCCGGTGAAATCGTGCGAGAAGTTCACCATCGTCGCCGAGTACTGAACCGACGGCGACACGGTGGATGCCATGTAAATCTCGCGCTTCTCTGTAAAGTTCGGTCCCAGGTAGTAGTAGGGTCCGGCAACGACATCGAGCACTCCGTCGTGGTTAATATCCGCTGCAGAAACGCCCCACGAGTAGTAAAACTCGTCGATCCGCTGCATGCGGAACTTCGTCGAGGTCACCTCGGGAGGTGCCACCCGAACGCCGAGATCCTTGTACCCGACTTCCTTGTACGAAACGGCCGCAGTGCCGCCCGAATAGAGCGCGATGGGGCCGAAGCCTTCCATCTTGTCTTCTGTGGCCCCGGAACCCAGTGCGCCGTTGACGGAATTCAGATTCGCCCGCACAATGTCGGCATCCACAATCACCTGGGCAGAATTCCATTCCCCCGGTCGATAGCCACCGCGACCGCCGGGACTACGTCCTGCTCCCCGACCCGCCGCGCCTGCCGGAGGTGCCGGAGGCGTCACAGCTACGCGGACCATGGAAGCCACCGGCTTCACTTTTTCACGAGATGTTTCGTTGCCGTTCGCGTCGAGGGTGACGTTGTAGATGGCCTGGTCGCCTTCGGTGAGCGAAACAAACTGCCCCTTCATCCCAGTGGGTGTCTTTTCCGCGCGGACCAGAATCCCGGCCTTGCAGCCCGCCGGACACTTGAACGACGCATAGACGCCCACGTCCTGAAATGACTTGTCGAGGGTGAGCCATCCCCCGGCGGCCGCCGAAGGGGTCCCGGTAATCTCACCATCCTGCGCCTTCCAGGTGGCGGCCCCGGAAGTGTGCCAGCCGGTCAGAGCAGCACCTTTGAACGTGTAATCGGGGACAAACGTGGGTCCGGCAGCCAGGGCCGGCAAGGCCACGAGGGCAACTGCAATCGAGAAACGCGAAGCGCATAGGAACATGAGACAGATCTCCTTTAGGTAGGCGCTTCGAATTATATATGAGTTTGGCTGGGCTACGGAATGATTTTGATCTGAGTGATGCGACGGCCCAACTCGCGCCCGAGGTAATAGCCGGTTGTGCTGGTCGCGCCCGCGACCAGAAAGAAAGCCGTCAGTCGCGGGCCAGTACCCCCGACTTTGTCAGCCGCCAAAGCTCCCAGCGGCATCCCCATCAGCACGCCGAGTGTTGTCCCCACAGCCCGACCAACCGAGCCCGTCATCGTTTCCAGGCTGATCAGCTTGATTGTCGCCCGTGGGACGACGCCATTACCCTGTGGAAAGCCCTTCGTGGGTGCCGTCACATCCAGCACGATGGATTCGTCCCGAACCGAAGCAACTTCACCACCCACGATCAGATCATCCGTGAGCGTAACGGCCACCTTGTGTCCAACGACCATGTTTGCGAGTTCGCTCCACCTGAGTTCCAAGGGTTTTCGGGCAGCCTGGACTTCGGGAGTTAGGGACACCAGCAGCAGGATTGCTGCCGTCGGTAAGGCAAACTTTCTCATGCTCCCAGCATGTCGCAAACCGGCTTTGGACGGGAACACGAGTGTTCGAGAAAATCGAAGGAAGAATTTGGTGGCGGGAGGGAGACTCGAACTCCCGACCTACGGATTATGAGACCGTCGCTCTAGCCAGCTGAGCTACCCCGCCCTAAAAATATTTTATCACTGCTGCTTCGCTCACTGTTTCCCGGTGAATGAACTTCCTGGCAACCATTTGGGTTTTTCCTGCGCGTTCGCGATGTCTTCCACCAGCGCGCCGAAGAACATATTGAACTTGTCAGCGGCCTCCGGGAGCCAGGGCTGATTCAGGTCGTCGAGCGGTGAATGATAGCGTTTGGCATACCATTCCCGGTAAGCGGCCTCATCCGGAGTTCCTTTTTCATAGCCGAAGATGAATCCCGCAGCCGGGACTCCGATCTGCATGAAATTCCAGTGATCGGAGCGCCGCAACAGGTTGCGCGCCGGCTCCAGATCGGCGCGAATCTGAATGCCCATTGTCCCGGCAACCCGCCGCGCCGTCTCCCCTAGTGTCGACTCGTTCAGCGCCAGCATCGTGAGGGTCTTCAGCGGGAAAATCGGGCGAAGCTGGTCCAGGTTGACGTTCGCCACGATGTGATCTTTCGGGACTGTGAGATGGCGGGCGTAGTAGCTGGACCCAAGCATGCCCTTCTCCTCCGCTGTCACCACCACGAACAGAATCGAGCGCCTGGTCACTCTTCCGGCGGCCTTTAGTTTCTCGGCAAAATCGATCAATGTCGCCACGTAGGCCGCGTCGTCGAAAGAGCCGTTGTAGATATTGTCTTTGCCCCAGGCTTCACCCAGACCGTAGCCATCCAGGTGCGCTGAGATCGCCACATACTCATTCGAAAGTGCCGGATCGGAACCGGGCAGCACTGCCAGAACATTGTCAGAAGACACGTCCGAAGCTTTTGTTGCCAGGCTGACTTTCAACCGGGAGGGTAGTTCGAACCAGGGTAGGGGCCTGTCCGCGCGCGCGGCTTCCAGAAGCTCTTTGTATGTGTGGCCGGAGCCCGCAAACAAGACCTCCGCCTCCGCTGGGTTAAACCGGAATGCCATCGCCGAAGGGGCGGCTGCCTTGTTCTCCGCAAGACGCATTGAAACCAGATATTGAACCGGCCAGCGGGGCGTTTCGGCGGCATCGGGGTTATCGATCCCAAGCATTGCCACTGCGCCACCTGGCACCGCTCGCGAGGTGTGCCCCGTCAATTGAACAATAATCTTTCCTGTCGCCTGAAATCCAACAGGAGCTTCACCGGTCCCCGCGAATACCAAGGGTGCTTCCAGGCCTCCGGGAAGTTGCTCCTGCATCCGAAACGCGATCTGCTGCAGCCATTTCAGCTTTGTAGCTGAACCAGCCCGAATCAATTCTGCCGTAGAGACACCCGGGTCGAAGCGGACCTGATGGAGCGGTACGCCTTGAAAGTAGCCTTTCTCCCCGGCAGGCTTCAAACCTGCTTTCTCGAACTGTGTGGCTACATATCGGGCCGCACGCTGATACTCCTCCGTGCCCGCCTCGCGTCCTTTCATCGAATCATTGGAAAGTGCCGTGGTGTGAACCCACCAGTTTTTCGTCGCCGCATTGGGTTCAGTGGCAAATAAAGCTCCGCAAAGACAGAGGCAAGAAATGTACCGCATGGGGGAGAGGCTAGCACATGTAACACTGAAGTTGGCAGGCGTCGGATGGATAGCCGCTGGCCTGACTCTGTTTCGACAGAGTGGGGGCGAGAGGAAAGTCCGGTCTCCGCAGAGCAGCGTGCCGGTTAACGACCGGGGGGGACCTCTCATAAGGGGTCTTTACGGAAAGTGCCACAGAAAATATACCGCCGCCGGATTCGTAAGGGTTCGGAGGTAAGGGTGAAATGGTGCGGTAAAAGCGCACCGCGGTCGGAGTAATTCGGCTGGCAGGGCAAACCCCACGCGGAGCAAGACCAAATAGGGGAGGAGGAGCGGCTCGCTCCGTCATACTTCCGGGTAGGTCGCTGGAGCCACATAGTAATGTGTGGCCTGGATGAATGGCTATCGCTTTTGTTCCCGCAAGGGGACAGGAGTACAGAAACCGGCTTATAATCCGGCGTCTGCCGTAATCTTAAGAGTAGTGGAACGCATCAACATTGTTGGCGCAGGCATCATCGGCCTCGGTTGCGCTTGGCGTTTGGCGCAGCGGGGCGTGAATGTTCTGGCGATTGATGCCCGCGACGCCGGACGCGAGGCCAGCTGGGCTGCGGCCGGTATGCTGGCCCCCGGGGGGGAGTTCTTCGGACCCTCCGCGCTGGCCACTCTCGCACTTCGCAGCCTCGACATGTACGGCGGCTTCATCCGGGAACTCGAAGAGGAGTCCGGCGTCACCATCGACTTCCGCCGTTCTGGTGCTATTGAGGTTGCGTATTCCGAGGAAGAAGCCTGCGCGCTGGAAGTTCGGACTGCGGCTCAGGCGACCTGCGGGATCCCTTCTGAAGCCTGCATCCACGAAGGTCGGCCAGCGCGGTTCTTTCCCGATGACGCCATGGTTGATCCCCGTGACTTGACGCGTGCGCTGCGGCGAGCCTGCCAGCGACGCGGTGTGAGCCTCCTCGAAGACGAACAGGTAACAAAGATCTCTGCTGATGGAAGGGTCTGGACTGCCGGGGGCGTCCACGACGGAAGCCTGACGCTGGTTACGGCAGGCGCCTGGAGTTCGCAACTCCTGGCTGGGCTCCCCGGCAACTTTCCCCCCGTGGTTCCGGTGCGCGGCCACCTGGTAGCCTGGCACTTGCGTCCTGGGCTGATCGAGCCTATCCTCCGGCACCGTTCCACCTACCTGTTACAGCGCCGCTCGGGAGTTCTGCTGGCAGGAGCCACGAAAGAACACGTCGGTTTTGACCGGACCCTGGATGAAGCTGCTGTTGCCTCCCTGCAGGCCTGTGCGGGCGAACTATTGCCGACGCTTGCGGGTCAAGTTCCCACAGAACGCTGGAATGGGTTCCGCCCCTGGGTGGAGGGCGAGATGCCTTTTGTCGGGCAGTTGGGTGAAAGTAGTGTCTGGGCGGCCTACGGCCATTACCGCAACGGGATTCTGCTGGCTCCGGAAACCATCAGCCGTGTGGCGGCACAAATCTGTGCTTAATAGTCTGTGCCAAAAGCGGCGTGGGTCGTGTTGCGAGCGCCACGGTGCCCTGCCGTCGCAACCCGAGGGACGAGGTGTCGGCGTGCCCGTAAACTCCATCCCGTGGGTCGTCGCACGGGTCCCGGCACTTCTGCCACAAGCTGTGATGTACTTCATGATTATTTGGGTCGCCATGCCGGCCCTGGCGCAACAACCGTTAACGCTGTCTCGGGCGGTCGACCAGGCTCTCCACAACTACCCGGCGATTCGGGTTTCCCAGGAACAGATCAATGCAGCAAGTGCAAGTATTCGCCTCGCCCGAACCGCCTACCTTCCCAAAGTGGATGCGACAGCCCAGGTGGACCGCGGTACCCGCAACAACGTCTTCGGCATGATCATGCCCCAAAGTACCCTGCCCTCCATCTCCGGGCCCGTGATCGGCACCAACAACTTCGGCAGTGTCTGGGGTAGTGGCATTGGCGTGCTGGTCTCGTGGGAGCCCTTTGATTTCGGCCTCCGCAACGCGAATGTAGCGGTAGCGGATGCGACAAAGGCGCAGTCCGAAGCCTCGCTGCGGCGCGCACAATTCGAAGTCGCAGTGAATACTGCCGACAGCTATCTCACGCTCGTCGCTTCGGAAGAGGCCATCAAAGCGGCACAGGCGGGTGTTGACCGTGCCGCAGCTCTGGGCAAAATCATCGCCGCTCAGGTGGACGCGCAACTGCGGCCGGGGGCCGATCAGTCCCGCGCCGAGGCCGAACTCGCCGCTGCCCGGACCCAGCTATTTCAGACCCAACAGGCCGCCGATGTGGCCAGAGCTACGCTGGCACAGTTCGCCGGGGGAGAACCCGGACAGCTGGCACTTCAGCCGGGCAAGTTGTTGCAAGTGCCCCCCGATGCATCACCTCTCGCCGGCACTACCGCCAATCCTCTAGCGCAGGAACAGGCAGCCGCCGTGGAACAGGCGCAGGCGCAACTCCGGGTTTTGGAGCGGTCTTACTTTCCCAAATTTTACCTGCAGGGCGCGGCCTATGCCAGAGGTTCGGGTGCCGAAATCAACGGTGGACGCCTCGGCGGGCTGAATGGCCTGGCCCCCAATACGCAGAACTATGGTGTCGGGTTCAGCATGACGTTCCCTGTCGCCGACCTGCCCTCCCTTCGGGCCAGAGAAGCGGCACAGGGGGCGTCCATTCGAGCCCAAAAAGCCCGCTCGGAACAACTCGCCCTTGAACTCCGGGCGCAGTGGAATCGGGCGGTGGCGAACCTGGGCGGGGCACGCCGCATCGCCGCAAACTTGCCCGTTCAGGTAGCCGCAGCCCGCACCGCCGTGCAGCAGGCCACCGCACGGTATCAGGCAGGTCTTGGAAACTTCAGTGAAGTTGCCGAAGCGCAGCGCCTGCTGACTCAGGCGGAAATTGACGAGTCTCTCTCGAAGCTCAGCGTCTGGCGCGGCTTGTTGGCCGTGGCGACTGCGGCGGGTGACATTCAGCCCTTTATCGCGGAAACGGTGGCCAAATGAAGCTGGTCCTGGCCGCTCTCTCCCGCCCCATCACCGTCCTTGTCGCGCTCATCAGCGTTGCCCTTTGTGCCATCCTCGCGGTAAAGCGCATGCCCGTCGACATCTTCCCGCAGGTCGGCGAACCAGCCATCTACGTGGCCCAGCCCTACGGCGGCATGGACCCCGCTCAGATGGAGGGCTACCTCACTTACTACTACGAGTATCATTTCCTCTACATCAACGGCATTGACCATGTAGAGAGCAAAAGTATCCCGGGTGCCGCTCTCATGAAGCTCGTCTTCCATGAGGGGACAAACCTGAGCCAGGCGATGGCCGAAACTGTCGGCTACGTCAATCGGGCTCGCGCTTTCATGCCCCCGGGAGCCGTGCCCCCGTTCATCACGCGCTTCGACGGCGGCAGCGTAGCCATCGGGCAATTAGTTTTCAACTCGGCTACGCGAACCCAGGGCGAACTTCAGGATTTCGCGCTGAACCGCGTTCGTCCCCTGTTCGCTACGCTGCCTGGTGTCTCTGCCCCACCACCCCTGGGCGGCAACCAGCGCACCATCGTCGTGACCCTGAATCCCGACAAACTTCGCCAGTATCGCGTGTCTCCGGATGAGGCCATCTCAGCCGTCAACAAGGCCACCCTGGTGATGCCTTCCGGCCTCATGTCTTCGGGCACGCTTTCGCGCATCACCCGCACCAATGCCGCGCTGGGCGGTAACCTGCCGGAACTCCTCAGTACGCCCATCCGACCCGGCTCCGGCACCACGGTCTATCTTCGCGATATCGGCACCATCGAAAGTGCTACCGACATTGTGACCGCCTACGCCCACGTCGATGGCAAGCGCACCGTCTACATTCCGGTGACCAAACGGGCTGACGCCGGTACCCTCGACGTCATCAACGCCGTGAAGGCCGCCATCCCGGAGTTTAAGAAGGTTCTCCCGCCGGATGTCGATGTCCGCCTCGAATTCGACCAATCCCCTAACGTGAGTAATGCCATTCGGGGCCTGGTCAACGAAGGCCTGCTCGGTGCAGCGCTCACCGGCCTGATGGTTCTCCTCTTCCTGCGGGATTGGCGCGCCGCCTTGATCGTCGTCCTGAACATCCCGTTCGCGCTGCTGGCTGCGGTGGTAGCCCTCTGGGCGACAGGCCAAACCCTCAACATCATGACGCTGGGCGGTTTGGCGCTCGCCGTCGGTGTTCTGGTGGACGAAGCCACCGTCGAGATCGAGAATATCCATACCCGGATGGTGCCCGGTGTTTCCCGCGCCGCAGCCGTGCTGGAAGCCTGCCGCCGTACCGCCACCGCCCGCCTGCTTTCTATGTTGTGCGTGCTGGCCGTCTTCGTGCCTTCATTCTTCATGGTTGGCGTGGGGCGCCAGTTGTTCGTACCCCTGGCCCTGGCCGTTGGGTTTTCCATGATGGCTTCGTTTATTCTTTCCAGTACGCTGGTGCCGGTCTTTACAACCTGGCTGATGCGTCCCGGTCACAAAGAAGCCGCCAAAGGCTGGCTGCGGACCACCTACGAGGGTTATCTGGCAGTGACGCTGCGCCTCCGCTGGCCCCTGGTGTTGATCTACCTGGTTACCGCGGTCGGCTGCGTCACGGTTCTGCTCCCGAAACTTGGCACCGAAATCTTCCCGGATTCCAATGTCCCGCTGGTCCGGCTGCGCCTCCGCGCCCCAACGGGGACCCGCATTGAAGAAACCGAGCGCATCGTCCTCCGGGCCCTCGACCTGATTCGGCAGGAAGCAGGCAGCAATAACATCACGCTGACCAGTGACTTCGTCGGCGTAGTCGCGTCCAGCTATCCCGTCAACCTGATCCACCTGTTCACCAGTGGGCCGCAGGAAGCGGTCATCCAGATTGCCATGAAGCCGGGTTCCGAACACGGCGAGGCCCTTCGCGAAAAACTCCGTGCGAAACTGACCACCGCGCTTCCTGGCGTCAAAATCTCCTTTGAAGCCGCCGACATCGTCTCCCAGGTGATGAGCTTCGGCTCTCCCACTCCCATCGAGGTAGCCGTCCAGGGTGTCAGCCTCAACGACGACTACGCCTTCGCGAAAAAAGTCCAGGCCGAGATGGCCAAACTTCCCTTTCTCCGCGATCTGCAAGTCGCGCAGGCCGGCGATTTTCCCACTCTTGATATCAATATTGACCGTGAACGCGCTGGCCAGTTCGGGCTCACCATGGCTGATGTCGCACGTTCGGTCGTCCCGGCCACTTCCTCATCGCGCTTCACCCAGCCCAACTACTGGCGCGACCCTGCCTCCGGCAACGCCTTCCAGATCCAGGTCCAGCTGCCCCAAAATCAGATGCAGACGGTCGAGGCTGTCGGCGATCTGCCCGTCATGCAGGGCGGCGCATCCCAGCCTCGCCTGACCGACATTGCAACCTTTAAGCCCGGCACCATGCCCGGCCTGATTGAACGCTACAACGGCCAGCACATCGTCAGCATGACTGCCAACCTCCACGGCATCACGCTCGGCGAAGCTGCCACCAAACTACAGGACGCCATAAAAGCCGCGGGGGCACCACCAACCGGCCTGAGCGTGAAACTGCGTGGCGAGATTCCTCCACTCATCCAAACACTCGACGGTCTCCGGACCGGTCTGGCGCTGGCCGTTCTGGTTATTTTCCTGCTGCTGGCTGCCAACTTTGAGTCCCTGCGCCTGGCTGTCGCCATCATCCTGACCATTCCTTCCGTAATCTGCGGCGTTCTCGGGATGCTGCTGGTCACCGGCACCACTCTGAACGTACAGTCCTTCATGGGGGCCATCATGGCGATCGGCATCGCAGTGGCCAACTCCATCCTGCTGGTCACCTTTGCGGAACAGGCGCGCAAAGAGGGTGGCACCGCCCTCACGTCTGCCGCCGATGGCGCCTCCGGACGCCTCCGCGCCATTCTGATGACCGCAGCGGCTATGATCTTCGGCATGATTCCCATGGCGCTCGGTACCTCCGAAACAGGAGCGGCACCTCTGGGCCGTGCCGTCATTGGAGGCCTGCTCGTTTCTACTTTTACGACCCTCACCATCCTGCCCGCTATCTACGCCATCCTGCAGGCGCGGGCCTCTGTTACCTCTTCCTCGTTAAATCCTGGAGATCCGGAAAGCCGATACTATGAAGCCCAATAAGATCCTGGCCACCGCCTTCTTCCTCGCCACGTCCGTATGGGCACAAGCTCCGGATATGGTTGCCGTAGTCTCCAAACTGAGTTCGCGAACCATCGAACTGCCCGGCGAATTCCAGCCCATGCAAAGCGTTCTGATTCATGCCAGGGTTCGGGGCTATGTAGAAAAAATCCTCGTAGACCGTGGCAGTATCGTGAAACAAGGCCAGCTTCTGGCTGAACTGTCCGCGCCCGAAATGAAGGCGCAACTGGCCGAGGCCCAGGCGAAGGTCCAGGCTGCAGAAAGTGAGCGCCTTCAGGTAGAGGCTCAACTGGCCGGAGCCCAAAGCCTGGCAGATCGGCTCGCGAAGGCTGCCGAAACCCCGGGTGCCGTGGCCGGTAACGAAGTCATTCAGGCGCAGAAGCATGTGGCCTCTCTGCAGGCGCTGATTCAGGCGAAACAGAAGGCCGGTCTGGTTGCGGAAGCCGTCGTCAAGGCGCAGCAGGAGCTCCAGGCTTACTTGCACATATCAGCGCCGTTTGATGGCGTAGTAACGGACCGTTTGGCCCACCCCGGAGCGCTTGTCGGCACCGGCTCCGCCCCCGCCCTGCTCGTCATCCAGCAAATCTCTCAACTCCGCCTGGTGGTCGCGGTCCCCGAAACAGACATCGCCGGAATTGCGATGGGAACCCGCGTGGAATTCCACGTCCCTGCATATCCGGAGCGAACCTTCGCCGGTACAGTTGCCCGCAACGCCCATTCTCTCGACCCAAAGACCCGCACCATGCCGGTGGAACTCGACGTCCAAAATCGTGATTCCGCCCTCTCCCCCGGCATGTACCCCGCTGTGAAATGGCCGGTGAAGCGCCCCCGCCCCCTGCTTTTCGTTCCAAAAACCGCAGTGGTGACTACTACTGAGCGGACGTTTGTCATCCGCAACAAAGATGGTCGCGTCGAATGGGTGAATGTGAAGAAAAGCGTGGCCGATGGTGATCTCCTCGAAGTCGCCGGCGACCTCCACGCCGGAGATATGGTGGTCCGACGCGCCACCGATGAAATGCGCGATGGCACCCGGATGCCCGGCTTGCCCCAAAAACCTTGACAGCCAGAGGGTAAGTCGGGTCACGCTTGGTTATCGTGACCCGACTCGTCTGTTTCCTTGCTCTCGCCTCCTTCGCAGTTGCCCAGTCCCCGACGCCTGAAGCCGATGCTTTCTTCGCCGCCGCGAAGTGGACGGAGGCCGAAGCTGCGTACCGTAACGCCATCGCTTCCAACTCGGCAGATGGCCGTTCCTGGTTTCGGCTGGCGGGCAGTCTCCACTGGCAGTATCGCCACGCCGAGTCCCGTGACGCTCTCGGAAAGGCCGCCTCGAATGGTTTCCAGGTCCCCTTTGCCCAGATGTTGATCGGGCGGGAATTCGCAGAGGAACACGTTCTGGAGCACGCTCAGGAATATATGGAGAAGGCCGCCACTGCACGCTTCGCCCAAGGGACCATTCTCGACACCGACGCTGCCTTTGCTCCCCTCCGTACCGAACCCTGGTTCGTGGCAATCCGAAGCCGCGTGGAACTCAATTCCAAACCCTGCATCGCCATGCCCATCTTCCGGCAATTTGATTTCTGGCTGGGCCAATGGGACGTCGAGTCAGCCGGAGCCAAAATCGCTCACAGCAGTATCCAGAGCCTGGCGGATGGCTGCATCATCCTGGAAAACTGGATGCCTCTGGCCGCGCCGCCTGGCAAGAGCTGGAATGTCCTCAATCAGACTACGGGAAAATGGGAGCAGACCTGGATGAGTGCCGGCAAGCTGGCAAAGCTGGAGGGGGAAATCAAAGACGGAGCCATGCGGTTCACCAGTATGCCCGGATCTGCCCCGCCTGGAACCCGCACCCGGATGAGCTTCACGCCAAATTCAGATGGCACAATTCGTCAGCTCTGGGAGAGTTCAGCGGATGAAGGTAAGACGTGGACGCCGCTCTTTGACGGCATTTATCGTCGCAGTAAATAAAAACCCCTCTCACTGCAACACCATCAGATGGGGGATAGTGGCGCTTTGTTCGACTATGTGCTCCCGAAAGCCCATAATCACGTTCACTATCCCTGGCACCAGCGTGTTGCAGAAGAGGGCAGGTTGTAAGTACTTCAAACGATTCGCCTTCTACAGTAGCAAATGGCTAGCCAAGTTGCGTAGTCTGTAAGTAATTGATTCCAAATGGAAGTAACTCGCCTGCAATCTTCCCGGCGTAGCGCTGTTGCCCGGGCCTGTGTCACGATGACACAGTTTGGTCGGTTGTCCCACCGGTCTGTCCCACAGTATGGCCTCCGTCCAAACGCCGTGTTTGAAATTGCACAATGTCCTTGCTGAAGAACAGATCCAGGGTCCGGTCCAGAGCTACCCTGACCTTCTTCTCCATTCTCGGTAGTTTAGCCAGGTAGAGTCCGCCAGAGGAACCAGGCAATCAAGCCGGAGAATCGGAAGCCGAGGATCTGTGCCACGCCGGTCCGTCGTCCAATTGCCGCCAGCATTCCCAACATTTTGAAACCAAACGGCTTCAGCGGCAGGCCATCGATTGTTGCTGCGATGTTCCTGGCCACAATCTTACCCTGTCGAATGGCGTGCTGAGCTGTCGGAGGACAGGTCTTGCCGTTCGTCAGATCCGGAACAACGGCGCGAATCGTCCAGAGCCCTCAGCCCCCGGTGTGCCCTCTGCTGTCAGTCGTCGCGCATCAATGCCAGATGGAACGACATCGGGTGTTTATTCCACATCGCACAGAATCCTGCTGCCGCACAAGGCGACGCGAGACAATGGTTTAACTGATGAGCTTCCTCGACAATCTGGAGAATAACCTAAAAGCCCTTGAGGGTAACGAGGGTTCGGGGTTTGAAGACTCGAATCAAAGAACTGCGCGCAGGAACGATGAACGTGCAGCTGCTCCCTGGGCTGAAAAGCTGAAGACCGCCGACTGGACGGCCAAACTGATGCGTCAGGCCGCGGTCGCCGGCCACCAGCGCCGCGTTCGCATTGGCCTTTTCTGGCTGGGGGCGTCCCTTCGTCTCGAAGCCCTCAGTCAACGCCTCGATCTGCGGCCTACCGCTACCGGCATAGACGCCGTTTTTCTTGAAAAAAATGAAGTCCGGAACTCCATTCGGATCGACCTCGCCGGTGACCCTGCCAAGCTTCTCGGCCAGTGGCTGCAGGTAGTTGACGCGCAGAAGACACACGACGACGCCGAAGCCGCCTGCGTATACAACGAGCTGAAAGACGAGATCGCCGAGTAAGTTACGGCACGTGCGCCGCTACAGCTGAATCTGCCTGACGTCTACTTCCTGGTAGACCTCGCCGGTTTGTTCGAGCGAAGCAAAGCTCATTCCGGGTAGTTTCGCTGAGGCTGTACCTGCGGCGACTCCCCAACGCAACGCATCTGCGAACTCATCTTTCTTCGCTAACGACCAAAGGATGGCAGCAGCCATCGCGTCACCCGCTCCGATCGGCGAAATAGCATCGATCCGGGGTGGTATCGCTTCCCACATGGCGAGGCCGGGTTCTGACATCAGGCCAATAGCCCCTCGGCTCCCCAAGGAAATGACTACTGTCGAGGCCCCCAGCGTGTGGATGCGCTTCGCTGCCGCGATCGCCGACGTTTTGGTCAGCAAAACGGTGTTCAGCAACCGCTCGGTTTCCTGCTGGTTCGGCGTAACAATGGTGGGCCCGGCCTCAATTCCCTGCGAGAGGGCTTCACCGTCGGTATCGAGCAGTGTTTTCACCCCCTTTGCCTTTGCCCGTGCAATCAGCCGCGCGTAAAAATCAGAAGGCACACCCGGTGGCAGGCTGCCGCAGAGAGCCAGCCACTCAGCCTGATCCAGCCGGCTGACCACCGCTTTTTCAACGTCGTCAATCTCCAGTTGGGCCATGCGTGGTCCAATTTCGTTCAATTTGATGGTCAGGCCGTGGCGGTCTGTGATGGTCAGATTCAGGCGGATGTCATTCCGAATCGGAACGGTGGCCACCTGGAAGCCACAGCTATTCAGCGAATGCTCGAAGCGTTCCCCATGGTCCCCTCCGGTCGGGATGATGGCCAGGGTTGAGCCTCCGAACGAATGAATCACACAGGAAGCATTGATCCCGCGGCCTCCCGGCGAATCATTGCTCGACAGAATATACGCGCGGTCGTCAAAGGCAAGACGATCCACGCTGATGGTCCGGTCCATCGCCGGATTCATGGTCAGGGTAACGATCAAGCTATTAGGATAACGGCAAGCCCCCGCGAGCGCTATTGCAGGATGCTCAACATGTTGGAAAAATCGTCAGTCCACATCCGGAACTTTGTGAACGGAGTCAGAACTTTTCCTGTCTTGAGGGCTTCCGATGACGCCGCCAGGCTGCCGTCCACCAGAAGTACCCAGGACGAAGAACTGCACAGGAGTTCGTCATCCTTAGCCCAATAATCGAAGTTAATCGCCTTCTTGCCGAACGCCGTCGCCGCCCGTTCCATCACTGGTTGCAGGTCCAGGTACCGATTGCTGGTGTTCACGGCCAGGATTCCACCCGGCTTCAGGTGGCGGAAGTAGGTGTCGAAAGCCTCTTTCGTGATCAGATGAACCGGGACCGAATCTCCGGAGAAGGCATCCATTACCAGCAGGTCGAACTGCTGGGAGGGTTCCCGCTCCAGCACCAGACGACCGTCACCCAGCGCCACCTCAACCTTGGCCGGCGTGTCTTTCAGGTACGTGAACCACTCATTGGCCATGTCGAGTACCAAAGGGTTGATCTCATAGATCCGGAACGTGTCGCCGGGCTTGCCGTAGGGTGCCAGGGCTCCGGCCCCGAGGCCCACAATGCCCACCTTCCACGGTACCCCGACCGGACGAGCCTGCATCGCATGGCCAATGCCACTCGCTTCGCAGAAATACGCCACGGGAGTTCGCCGCAACTTGGGGTCGTGCATCTGGATCCCATGATCGATACGCCCATGCAGCAGTTTTCGGTATGCGTCCGGTTCGGTTACTTTACCGTCGTCTTCCACGCGAAGCTGACCATAGAAGTTCCGGGCGATGGCCTTGTAACCACTGATTTTATAGCGCTCCACCTTCACCACGTAGGTTGCATAGCCGACAACCGCCGTGATCAGGACAAACGCCACTGCCTGGCGATACTTCGCCGGGCCGACATTGTCCCAGTCCCGAAACAGCAAATAGGCCGCGAGGCCGGCACAAAGCCCCAGTGACAAGGGAAATTCGTGGTATCCGTTGAATACATTCGGGGCCAGCAGCCCCACGAAGAGACCTCCGATTGCCCCGCCGATCGAGATCATCACGTAATAGCCCGTCAGGCGACTGGGATGCGGCTTCAGCCTCGCCAGCTCACCGTGACAGACCATGCAGCAGACGAAGAGCGACAGCGCCAGCAGGGCGATGATAAGAACCATGTTCGAGCCCATGGAATCGTCATCCAGGAAATAAGCGAAGCACCCGAGGGCCCCCACCAGCAGGGGATAAAAAACACCCCGGTGATAAATCTTATTCGATTCAAAGCACAGGATGAAGGTAATCAGGTAGACGGCCAGCGGCAAGACCCAGAGGAACGGAATCGCCGCGATGTCCGAGGTCAGGAATGTCGTGACAGCCAGCAGCAAGGTGGAGGCACAGGCGGCCAGTGCGATCCAGAGGGTGCGAAGCGCTGCTGTGGGGGCGGGGCCCTCAGGTACTGTCACTCTCGGTTCGTTTTTTCGTGTCGAATCCTGCCCGCGAGCTGCGATCCAGGCCGCCGCAGCGCAGGAGATGGTGAAGACCGCGTACCCGGTGGACCAGGCCCAGCTCTGCGTTCGAACAGTGAACGCTGGTTCAATCAGAATCGGATAGCTGAGCAGCGCCAGCATGGACGCGAAATTGGACAGCGCAAACAGGCGGTAGGGCACTGAACCGGCGCGCCGCGCGTACCACGACTGCAAAAGGGGGCTGGTCGTCGAAAGCGCGAGGTACGGCAAGCCGATCGTGACGCTGAGCAGGCCCAGAATCAGCCACGACGGGTCGCTGGCGTCCGTTGGCTTCCATGTCGCGTTGGGCAATACCGGCAGCACCGCCAGACTCAGAACCAGCAGGCACGAGTGGACAATGGCCTGGCGTCGCGGGGGCAGGGCGTGCAGCCAGTGCGCGTAGACATAGCCCAACAACAATGCCATCTGGAAGAACAGCATGCAGGTGCTCCAGACAGCCGAGGTACCGCCAAACCACGGCAGAATCATCTTGGCGATCATCGGTTGCACCTGGAACAACAGGAACGCGGAGATGAAGATGGTCAGCGCGTAGAGCCATGCGTCCCACCTGGTATGCGTTGGGGTTGTGCCGGTTGGGTTGGAGGTTGTTGTCATTAGCTGCCGAATTAGATGATAGGGCCCCACGCGGGTGCGCTCTTGGGGGGGCGTGGGCCTTAGAGCAAGGCTTCGAAAGCCTCCAGCGACTCCGGAATAGCCGCTGCCGGGGTAATGGCGGCGTAGTACTGCGCCGTCAGGCGACCTCCCGCCGGTATCCAGCGGTAGCCTGCTTCCCCGTACATCGTGCCGCGTTCCAGCATTTGCCTGCGGGTCTCCGGAAATGGCGAGACGCCGAATTCCATGCCCCGCGTCTTTGTCCGGCCGAGCCATGGCGCATGGGGGCGGTTGCAGTTCTCCTCCCATATCCCGAGCCACGGGAAATCGGCCCGGCTCCACACGTATCCAAGCGCCACATTCGACTCGGGCGACCAGGCAACGAACCAGGCGTTATCCGCCTTCGGGTCCATCAGGTGTGTCGTGAAACTGGAAGATGAGGCGGCCTCTGGATAAACCCGGAGATCTCGCACGCTGCCGTCAGCCATTGGGTGCATCGGCCATTCAAAATCGGTGGTCTCCCCAATGCCTCTGGACTTTGTCCCAGGCAGGCGGAATTCGGTCTTCCCGTTGGCCACAAAAGGAGGCCCCAGCGTCACGTGCTGCGTCCACGCAATCGGTCGGTCCAGCGCACACAAATTCTCGATTGTTTCCTGGATACAGACCCTGCGGCCCTCCAGGCGCAGCGTCCGCGTGCACGCCAGCTGGGATGCAGGCAGCACACAGCGCCCGCTCACGCCGTCGTCTGTGGCGGTAAACTTCCATGTAACGATCCCGGCTTCGGCGTGTGCCACCATCCCTGCGCGCGCTTCCTCTTCCGAAGGTGGACCGAACATATCAAGGCACAAATTATGCCCCATGATGCCCGCCAGCAGCTTACTTTCCGAGTCGTTGCCGTACTCGGGATACGTTTCCGGCGACCACTGACTGATCTCGATGGTGGGCCAGGGTGGCAGCCACATCGGGTTGACCCCGGTGGCCTTGTCGAGGATCTCGGCAATGTGGCCGCCCTCAACCGTGACGCTGACGCGAATCTGGTCGTTCTCCAGCCGGACGACAAGGCGGTTATGCAGGAAAGTTTCGTTAAGTGGCATGGCTGAAACAGGAACCGCCGCCGGAAGCGGGAGGCGCGTCCGGCGGCGGGTAATCTTCTCCTGAGGTAAGGTACGGTTTACTTCTTGGCGGGTCCCTTCGGGCCGGCTTTGACCACAGCCTTCTTGACCGCCGGCTTTTTCGCACTAACCGGAGCTGCGAACGCGTTATCGGCCAGACCCTTAATGCTGTCCTTCGGCTCGTCCACCAACATGGTCAGCATGTAAGGGTCCTTGGCAAAGGCATCCACCACGGCCTTGAACTCAATGGCGTCGCCAACGTTGATTACCGCTTTGTTGACGTTTACCGTTTTGTCAAATTTCAACGTCGCATCGCCTGCGGCGGAATCAACATTGATCACAAGGTCTTTGTCGTTCACGGCGACAATCTTGCCCTTGAACATCCCGATCGCATCGGGGGGAATCTGCGTTTCCTTCACGTTCGCGAAGTAAGCATCTCCCCCGTCAGCCTTCAGTGCACCGCGAAGCTGGCGCCACAGGGCAACATCGGGATGCGCCTTGTTGAACTCATCTTCGTTGGCGAACTTCTCTTTTTCGATTTCTTCAATACTACGGATGTGATAGTCCGCGGCTGGAAGCGGACCGGCGGCGACGGCAGCCTTCAGCTTGTCCAGGTCAGAGTCGTCCCCGTGATAACCCACGTAGGCTTTCTTCAGAAAGGCGTCCGCAGCCGTAGCCGCAGCCGGAGCCAGGGCGCTTGCGCCCGTCACTGAGATCGAGCGCGCGAAGGAGTAAAGAGCTTCCGAGTACCGCTCCGGTTTGTTCTGGCGGATGATCGCGCTTCCCAGCCAATAAGAAACCTGTGCCTGATTCTGATCCATGCCCAGCACAGCTTTGAATTCGGTTTCCGCCTGGGGGTTCTTCTTCTGGGTGTAGTAGATCCAGCCGAGTGAGGAGTGGACGCCCATGCCGAACTGCTTCTTGGCATCGGCCCACTGTTGATCCGTCACGGCAGCCGGCTTGTTGCTCGTTGCGAAAAAGTTATCCAGGTTGTCTGCCAACTGTCTGCCAGCCTTCTCAGACCCATCGAGGAGCTCGGCAGGGCCGGCCTTGCCATATGCAGGCGTGGTGAGACCGAGCAGGGCTTGGGCAACCATGAGCGTGCGCTGGCCCTTGAGCTGGCTGTCCGGGTATTTTTGTTCCCATTCCTTCAGCTTGTCGATCTTTTTCTGAAGATCCGTTTCCTTGCCCGCGGCCTGGGCGACATCGCTCTCCGCCTGGTCCTTATACTGGCCCAAAACGGTCGACGGTAAAGCGGCGAGCACCGCTGCCACCAATGCTGTTCTAACTAGACGAAAATCCACTTTCCATTGCCTCCCGCTGCTATGAGCCATTCACTGAGAAACCGTGTCCCACGAATTTCACCAGTCTTAAAAGAATACATCAAGACACATGGCAAAACCGGAGTATATCGAACACGTTCCGCTCCGGGCAATCGTTCCCGTCTTTGCCGGGTAAAATGCTGCCGGGTAAAACCTGCCCACGCCGTTTTGGACGTTGGCGTCGCTACAGAAGTTCCTGAGCTTGTTGTTACAATCGCCGGAAGCCCTTGCGACTGATAGATCTAGCCATAATTGCCGCCTACCTTCTTGGTGTAACCTGGTTCGGCGCGCGCTTCAAAGAATCCCAGAAGACCCTGAAAGACTACTTCCTGGGAGGCCAAAATGCTCCCTGGTGGGCGATTGCGCTCTCCATCGTCTCCGCGGAGACCAGTACTCTCACCATTATTGGAACTCCGCCGCTGGCCTTCGGGGGCAGCTACGTCTTCCTCCAGGTGGTCTTCGGCTATCTCCTGGCCAGGGTTGTCATCTCCACTATTTTTCTCCCCCAGTACTTTTCCGGGCAGTTTTTTACGGCCTACGAACTGATGCAGCGCCGGTTTGGCCCCAATGTGCGGAAGGTAACGGCCGGAATTTTCCTCATCACTCGTTCGCTTGCGGAAGGTGTCCGGGTCTTCGCCATCTCCATTGTGATCGGAATCATTCTCCATACCGGGGGCCTCACATCCATTGTGGTGATCGTTTGCCTGACACTGTTTTACACCTTTGAAGGGGGGATGACGGCCGTCATCTGGACAGATGTCCTGCAGATGGGCATGTACGTCCTCGGTGCCGTCGTCAGCCTGATTGTTCTGGGTGACAAACTGCCGGGCGGGATTGGCTCGGCCCTGGACACGGTTGCGGCAGCCGGTAAGTTCCAGGTTTTCGATTTCCACTGGTCCTGGACCACGCCCTACACATTCTGGGCGGGCCTTGTCGGCGGCTGTTTCCTGACCACTGCCAGCCACGGCACCGATCAACTGGTGGTCCAACGCCTGCTCAGTGCCAAAAATCAACGCGAAAGCCGTCTCGCTCTGCTTTCCAGCTGGGGCGTCATCTTCGTTCAGTTCTGCCTGTTTCTCACCATTGGTGTCCTGCTTTGGGTGCTGAAGGAAGGCAAGGCCCCTGCCGGGCCCATGGACCGCCTTTACCCCACCTTTATCTGGGAGGCGTTGCCGGTCGGGATCGCCGGGCTTGCCATGGCGGCCATCATTGCCGCTGCGATGGCGAATCTCTCGGCTGCCCTCAATTCGCTGGCTTCTGCCACGGTGATCGATTTCTATCAGCCCATGACGCACGACCGCCATTCCCCCGCGCACTACCTTAAAATCTCCCGCCTGGCCACGGTAGCCTGGGGTGCAGTCCTTATCGCGATCGCGCTGGTTGCCAGCCAATGGGGCTCCGTCCTCGAATCCGGCCTTTCCATCGCCTCAGTGACACTTGGAATTCTGCTGGGCGTGTTTCTGCTCGGCGTGCTCACCCGTCGACCCGATGAGCGGGCCGCAATTGCGGGTGTAATCGCCGGGGCCATCATGATGCTCTTCGTGAAACTGGGCACCAAAATCCCGTTCACCTGGTGGGTAATGATTGGCAGCACCACAACATTTGCGACCGGGTACGTCGCCAGTATCCTTTTTGGCTGGAGAAAACGTGTATGACCGAACTACGCAGAGCTTTGGGGCTGGCCGCAGCCCTTTCTATCGTCGTGGGAACTGTAATCGGCAGTGGAATCTTCCGGGTTCCCCAGACCATGATCCAAAATGTCGGGTCGGTGGAGATGGTTTTCCTTGTTTGGGTGGTCGGTGGTGCCCTGACGCTTGCCGGCGCCCTGACCTACGCCGAACTGGCAGCCGCCTTGCCTGGCGCCGGCGGCGAATACGTCTATCTCACGGAGGCGTATGGCCCCGTCTGGGGCTATCTCTACAGCTGGACTCAGTTGTCGGTCGCCAAAAGCGGCTCGATTGCCACGCTGGCTACGGCCTTTTTTGAGTACACGGCACACTTTATTCCCGAGTTTGAGCGAGTTTGGTTCTCAATCGGCCCATTGCCCATCAAGTATGGGCAGATTTTTGCTCTCGGTCTCATTTTGGCCCTTGGCGGCGTGAATTACGTTGGAGTTCGCATCGGTGGAGGCGTCCAGGTTGCTGTCACCGTCCTGAAAGTCGCCCTGATAGCTTTCGTCATCGCGGCGGGGTTGTTCTATTCCCACCCCGCTGTAAGTACCCCGCTGGCAGATATCCCACCACTTCGTACCGGGTTTATCGCCGCCCTCGTGGCCGCCCTCTGGGCCTATGACGGCTGGAACAACGTCGGCATGGTCGCATCTGAGGTCAAAAATCCAAAACGCAACCTCCCTCTGGCCCTAATCGGGGGCACGGTTCTTGTCATCGCCATCTATATGCTGGCGAATTGGGCCTATTTTCGGGTTCTGACTCCCGCTGAAGTCGCCTCGCACAAACTAGTCGCGGCCGAGATGATGCTCCGCGTGCAGGGGCCCACCGGCGCAGCCGCCGTCTCCATTGCCGCCATGATCTCCATTTTTGCCGCCCTGAATGGCTCCATCCTTTCAGGTGCCCGTGTTCCCTACGCGGCAGCCCGGGACGGTCTCTTCTTCCAGTCTGCCGCCCGGGTCCACCCCGTTTTCCAAACGCCGGGCGTCTCAATCATCATGCTGACCGGTTGGTCCGGACTTCTCGTTCTTTCCGGCAAATATGACGACCTGTACAACTTCGTCATCTTCGGGAGCTGGATCCTCTACGCGATGGCTACCGCGTCCGTTTTTGTTCTGCGCAGGAAACGCCCGGATCTGGAACGGCCCTACAAAACCCTCGGCTATCCTGTTGTTCCCGGACTATTTCTAGTTGGGGCCACCATTCTGGAAGTCCAGACTTTGCGCGACAAACCCACGCAGGCGTTGTTGGGCATTGCCCTGATGCTGCTCGGTTTGCCGCTCTATTTTTACTGGCGAAAGCGTGCGCAGAAGGCCGTTTAGCTTCTTTCTTCACGTTCTGTTGTTCCTGGTTCCGGTACCGGATAATTAAATTTAGTTCTATTCGCGAAAAAAAGCGCTTGCAATGCGTTTATTTTTGCGATTAAAATTTATCCAGGCTTGGTTAGTATTTTGCTGCTTTCGTTCCCGATCCGGAACCAACGGCTGGAAGCCAATTTCGCCAGGCTGAACCCTAATCACCAGGAGTTACCGATGGACGTAACCAGGACCCTGAACGAATTGCGTCAGGAACGGGCACAGTTGGAGGCGGTGATCATGAGTCTGGAACGCCTCGCAAGCGGGCGCGGTCGTCGCCGCGGAAGGCCGCCGACATGGATGTCGGAGGCAAAGAAGCGCGGTCGTCCCCCCGGAAGCAAGAATAAGACAGCCCCCCAAAAGGCAGCCTTGGCAGCGCAGGCTGTTTAACGATTCAAGGGCTTAACGATACAAGAGGTACTTCTCGCGCACCTTCAGGAAGTCGGCCAGGCCGCGGCTGCCGGCTTCCTGTGTGTCGGAACTCGCCTTTAGTGCTTCAATCACACCCGCGTTTCCAATTAGTTTCCAGTTAGCACTGAAGTCAATTTTTCCGGGATATAGCCTCGCCATCGCACTTGCCAACTCCAGCCCGAATCGGCCTGCGGCGAACGTGTCTCGATTTGTCAGAACGAACCCAACCCCTTCAATTGTTTTGCCTGCCAGGTGCGATGACGTTGGTTTCATCGTCACCGGGTAGAACTTAACTCCCGGAATCTCTCGCGAATTGAGTTTGCCCGCCAGTTCTGCCCCTCGAATCCACTCCGCTCCAACTGCCTCAAAAGGTGCATCCGTACCTCTTCCCACCGAATAGTTGGTGGAATACTCCAGCAAGGCTACTCCCGGATACAGGATCGCGGTCGTCAGGCTGCGGATATTCGGCGACGGGTTGACCCACTTCTGCCCGGTTTCGTCAAACCAGTCCGAACGCTTCCAGCCGGAGAGTTCAACCACGTGAAGGTCGGCCCCCAGGTGTTTTTCGCCATTTTCCAGCTTTGCCAGCTCACCAAGCGTCATGCCGTGACGCAACGGAAGCGGAAATGCACCCACAAAAGAGGTTTTGTCCGGGTCCAGCATCGGGCCTTCCGGGTGCAGACCCGTAAGAGGATTGGGGCGATCCAGAACATAAAATGGGATCTTTGTTTTGGAGACCTCCTCCATGGCGTAGAGCATTGTGGAAGAGTAGGTGTAAAAGCGTGCGCCAATATCCTGGATGTCGAACACCAGAATATCGACCCCTTTCAGCATTTCCGGAGTAGGGCGAAGCGTTTTTCCGTACAGGCTCCACACCCGAATGCCCGTCAATTTATCTTCGGTGTTACCGATTCCTTCCCGATCCTCAACCCCGGCAAAACCATGCTCGGGTGAGAAAATGGCTGTGATCTGTACTCCGGCCTGCTTCATCAGGTCAATGTTGCGGCGCCCCTGGCGGTCAATCCCGGAGTGGTTGGTGATCAGGCCGATCTTCTTGCCCTGAAAGGGTGCAAAGTTGGCGGCCACCAGAACATCGAGGCCCGTTTGTGTGCCTATCGGAGCCGCGGTTGCTTTCGTTGGCGCATATCCCAGGGCCTTCGCCGCAAGCGTCGCCACCTGGCGGCGCAGCGGAGTAATCGGTTTCCGCTGATGCGGGTGCACAGAATTTGCCAGCAGGATTACGTAGCTTTTCGACGCCGGGTCAAGCCAGATGGAAGTTCCGGTAAAGCCGGTGTGCCCAAATGATCCTATGGGGAACAGGTCTCCCCGATTTCCCGAATAGGGCGAATCAATATCCCAGCCAAGGCCCCTCTGGATTTTCTGATCCGCCGGGGTGTGAGGGGTGGTGAATTCCTTAATGATGGCGGGGGAAAATACTCCCTTGCCTCCGTCGAGTAACATCTGGCAGAACTTTGCCAGATCGTCAGCCGTCGAAAAAAGCCCGGCATGTCCGGCGACTCCATCCATATAACGTGTTGTCGGGTCATGGACGACGCCGCGCAAAATAGAGCCATCCTTCTGCATCTCCGTGGGCGCAATGCGAGTTTTGGCGCTCGCTGGCGGCAGGAAGCCGGAGTCTTTCATCCCCAAAGGGTCCAGCAGGATCTTCTTCACATACTCGTTTTCCGGAGCGCCCCCTACGCGACGGACGATTTCACCTAACAGAATGAAATTGATGTCGCTATAGACGAACTTCGTCAGACGAGGGTTGGCGGGCTTGTCGTTCAGTGCCAGGCGGATCCCGGTGTCGTACCCACTCCAGACCGGGACAAGGTCCACGTCCGGGCGGAATCCCGAAAAGTGAGTCATCAGGTCCCGGATCGTAATGGCACTCTTCCCGCCCTGAAACTCCGGCAGGTACTTCGTCACAGGTTCGTCCACGCCGACTTTGCCCTGTTCCACAAGCTTCATCATGCAGGAAGTGGTGGCGACAACCTTAGTTAGCGACGCCACATCGAAAATGGTGTCCGCCGTCATCGGCTCCCGCGTCGGCGAAAGCGAACGGTTCCCGTAGGCCTTCCGGTAAACCACTTTCCCCTGATGGCCGATCAGCAAAACGGCACCGGGAATTCGGTCCTCACGGATGGCATCCCCGATGACGGTGTCGAGTTCGGCGGCCGCAGGGAAAGTCTGGGCACCAAAGGTTTGGGCGCAGAGAGTTTGGGCGAAAATGGTGACGAGTGTGATCGCCACCGCTGGCTTCAGCTTCATTATCCGAATGGTATCCCAACCGGCACCCGACTCCGGGTGAATAGTTTTCGCTCCGGCTGCGGCGTCCAAACTCTTCGCCTCAGCAGTATCGTTGTGCGTTGCTTGTGCAGAAAACGTGCGTACTTTTTAATTCACCAGCCCGTGAAAAAAGTGCCGTGACCGCGTTGCGAGTGCCACAGGGACATGCCGTCCGGCCGGCCCGGGTCGGGTAAGCGGGAGGCTTCACTCGGCAGTCGTGAAAATCGGTTAACAGGAGTTTAGCTTGTTTGCGGTAGTTTAGGTAAAGATGGATCCACTCACTTCCCTTCCTGCCTGGCAGGCGCTGGAGCGTCACTCGGCGCAGGTAAAGCCCCTGCATTTGCGGGACCTGTTCGCCACCGACCCCGGCCGGGCGCAACGTTTTTCACTGGAGGCGGAAGGGATTCTTCTCGATTATTCCAAGAACCGCATCACTTCTGAAACGGTCGGGTTGCTGACGGAACTGGCGCAGGCGTCCAACCTGCCTGGAGCCATTGAGGCGATGTTCCGAGGCGATCGCATCAACATCACCGAGAAGCGTCCGGTCCTGCACACTGCGCTTCGGGCGCCCAAAGGCAGTTCCGTCATGGTGGACGGAGTCAATGTCGTCGATGGAGTCCACGAAGTTCTGGACCAGATGAGCGCGTTTGCCAATCGTGTTCGTTCCGGTGAATGGCGTGGTTTCACGGGCAAGCGTATCCGGAATGTGGTGAACATCGGCATCGGCGGCTCCGATCTGGGGCCCGTGATGGCGTATGAGGCCCTGCGCCACTATTCCCAACGTGATCTCATCCTGCGGTTTGTTTCCAATGTGGACGGTACCGATTTTGCCGAGGCGATTCAGGATCTGAACCCCGAGGAAACGCTCTTCATCGTGGCTTCGAAGACCTTCGGGACTCTGGAAACCATGACGAATGCGCGGTCTGCCCGCGCTTGGGCGTTAGCCCTTCTGGGTGATGAAAAAGCAGTTGCCAGCCACTTCGTTGCGGTTTCTACCCACGCCGGGAGAGTCGCGGAGTTTGGTATCGACACCGCCAACATGTTCGGTTTTTGGGATTGGGTCGGCGGCCGCTATTCCATGGATTCGGCGATTGGGCTGTCCACGATGATTGCCGTGGGGCCGGACAACTTCCGGGCCATGCTGGCCGGCTTCCACGCCATGGATGAGCACTTCCGGACCGCCCCGTTTCACCAGAACCTGCCCGTCCTGATGGCGCTGCTTACTATCTGGTACAACAACTTTTTTGAAGCCCAGGCCCTCGCCGTCCTGCCCTATGATCAATACCTGAAGCGCTTCCCGGCTTACCTCCAGCAGCTCACTATGGAGAGCAACGGGAAGTACGTAACGCTCTCCGGCGAACGGGCAAACTGGGAAACCAGTCCTGTCTACTGGGGTGAACCGGGCACCAACGGGCAGCACTCTTTTTATCAAATGATTCACCAGGGCACTAAGCTCATCCCGTGTGACTTTATTGGCTTCGTTAATTCCCTGAATCCGCATGGCCCCCACCATGACATTCTGATCGCCAACCTCTTCGCCCAGGCCGAGGCGCTCGCGTTCGGCAAGACTGCGGCCGAAGTTCGGGCGGAAGGGAACGAAGAATGGCTGGTGCCCCACCGGGTCTTCGAAGGCAATCGCCCCTCAAACATGTTGCTTGCTGACAGGTTGACCCCCGAGATGCTGGGCAAACTGGTGGCGCTCTACGAGCACAATGTCTTCGTCCAGGGTGTGATCTGGCAGGTGGATTCCTTCGATCAATGGGGCGTGGAACTCGGCAAAGTTCTGGCGGTCCGCATTCAACCCGAGTTGACCGGCGATTCGCAATTGCAGCACGACAGTTCGACGAACGCCTTGATTGAACGCTATCGACAGGCGCGGTCGGCAGGCTAAAGCCGAACCGATACCCTCCGGCCGATACCCTCCGGGTGGATAATTGCCAGTGGAGGGTATTATGCCTGACAGCCGCCTGAATTTTGAACGCCGTGACCTGATCAAGTTAGGGGCCGCCGCGTTCACCACAGCCATCTTTACCGGGAACGTAAAAGGTGCCAATGATCGTATTCGCGTATCATTTATCGGCACCGGTCGCCAGGGCCAGGGCAACATGGGCTCCGCCATGGCGCATCCGGAAGTTGAGGTCGCCTCCGTCTGCGATATTTACCAGCCGAACCTGGAGAAAGCGCAGGCCCGCAGCGCCCGGGGCCCGAATGGTGAACCTGGAGCTCGTCAGCCAGCCAAAGGCGTCAAGGACTTCCGTGAGGTCCTGGCCGATAAGTCGATTGACGCGGTTTGCATCGCCAGCCCGGACCACTGGCATGCCTACATGTCCGTTGAAGCCTGCAAAGCCGGCAAGGATGTTTACGTCGAGAAGCCCATCTCGGTAGCCGTGGACGAAGGTCGCAAAATGGTGCAGGCCGCCCGTAAGTACAACCGCGTCGTGCAGGTTGGCACCCAACAGCGCTCCGGGGTTCACTTTCAGAAGGCCACCCAACTGGTGAAAGAGGGTGCCATCGGCAAAGTCACCTTTATCCGGACCTTTAATTACGGCAATGGTTCGCCGGAAGGTATCGGGAACCCCGCTGACGCGGCGGCACCGTCCGATCTGGACTGGCAGATGTGGCTCGGGCCCGCGCCGGAACGCCCGTTCAACAAGAACCGCTTCGGGGTGGACCCCAACGCCTTCTCGCATTTCCGCTGGTTCTGGGACTATGCGGGCGGCATGATGACGGACTGGGGTGTCCACGTTCTGGATATTGCGCAAATGGCGTTTGACGAACTCGCGCCGAAATCTGTCACCGCCATCGGCGGCAAGTACGTTATCAAAGACAACCGCGACACTCCGGACACGCTCCAGGTAACGTACGAATACCCGAACGGCATGATCGCCACCTATGAGAACCGGATGTTCAACGGGAATGCGCTGTATGGTGGGCCGCTCGCCGGCCGGACCTACGGGACCATCTTCCATGGCGACAAAGGTACTCTCTTTGTGGATCGTGCCAGCTATGTTCTTTTGCCGGAGAAAGGTAGTTCCCTGACCGAAACGACGGTGCTGAGTTCAAACAACCACGGGCGGGATCACTGGCGCAACTTCCTCGATTGCATCAAGACCAGGAATAAGCCGGTCAGCGACATTGAGAATGGCCACCGTTCCACCTCCACCGCGTTGCTGGGAAATATCGCGCTTCGGACTGGGCTTCGTCTCGACTGGAATGCCGAGAAAGAAGTTGCCGCTCAGCCGCAGGCGAAGCCCTATCTGGAGCGTAAGTATCGGAAGCCGTGGGAGTTAAAAGTCTGATGTCAAACAAAATCATGCGTCGTTTGGCTTCGTTTTTTCTCGTCGTCGTTCCGGTCTTCGCTCAGGCCCCCCTGTTCTGGGTTCATGCTTCTGACCCTCAATTCGGCATGTTCACCAATAACAAGGACTTTCGCCAGGAAACCGCTAACTGGGAGTTCGTGGTCGCAAACGTGAACCGTCTGCGACCCGCCTTCCTGGTGGTGACCGGCGATCTGACCAATCAGGAAGGAAACGCCGACCAGATTGCCGAGTACCAGCGCATCAGTAAGAAGCTGGACCCTGCCATCAAACTCCACAGCGTACCGGGGAACCACGATGTGGCCAACGACCCGACGCCGGAGACTCTGGCAGCGTACCGAAAGGCCTACGGCCCGGATTATTATTCCTTCCGCGAGGGTTCCCTCTACGGCATCGTTCTGGATTCCAGCCTATTCAAGGCTCCTGCCAAAGTCACGGCCGAAGCGGCAAAGCAGGAGCTCTGGCTGGAGGTGGAACTGAAGAAGGCGCAGGTGGCCGGGGCGATACCGGTGGTCTTCCAGCACATCTCATTCTTCCTCGAAAAGGCGGACGAGCCGGATCAGTACTTCAACATCCCGATGGAAACCCGCCGCCGGGTTCTCGCCCTCCTGAAGAGGTACGGAGTTCATTACGTCTTCGCTGGCCATTACCACCGGAATTCGTTCGGCAAAGATGGTGAACTGGAGATGGTCACCAGCGGTCCGGCCGGGAAGTCGCTGGGCCCGGAAGGCTCCGGGATTCGACTCGGCGAACTGAAGGGGACGGTCGTGAATCACGCGTACTATTCGCTGGGGGCGATCCCCAACGAGTACCCGATTCCACCGGTAAAACCGTAGGTCGAATCGTCCTACCCGGATCATTTTGCTTATCTCGGGCAGCGCCAGTAACAACATGACTGTACCCGATGGTAGAATCTCTCGCAGTCCCTAAAGGCGGCCTAAGTGATTGATTTTCTATTGATTCGGGCATTGTTCATCACAACCCTGGCAGCAGCTGCAGCCTGGTTTCGACCTGCGTCCACTCCGTTGTGGGCGGCGGCAGGTGTCGGCGCGCTGGTCGCCTGTATTGCGATCCTGGTGGAGTTACGCCTCCGCAAGACATCCCTGAAACGGCTTCTGGGAACAGCGGTCGGGCTGCTCGTTGGCCTCTGCTGCGCGGCTCTGGCCAGCGTGGTACTCGGGAGGCTGGGCCTCGATTCTCACCCCGGCCTGCGTCTTGTCGAGATCTTCAGTCTGGTGCTGTTTGGCTGGTTTGGAGCTGTACTCGGGGCAGCCAAGGGTGACCTGTTGAACCTCTCGGCGCTTGGTGAAGTCTTCGCGGGTGAGAATGCCGCGCGGCAAAACTACAAGATCCTGGACACCAGCGTCATTATCGATGGACGCATTGCGGACATTGCGGAGACCGGTTTCCTGGATGGAGTTCTGGTGGTCCCGCAATTCGTTCTCCATGAATTACAGATGGTGGCGGACTCCTCAGACAGCATGAAGCGGACTCGTGGCCGCCGTGGCCTGGACATCCTCCAGCGTCTGCAAAAGATGACACATCTGACCATCGAAGTAGTCCAGCAGGACTTCCCGACCGTCAAAGATGTGGATATGAAGTTAATCGAGCTGGCGACAATTTATGGATGCAGCATCGTCACCAACGATTTCAATCTGAACAAGGTGGCTCACGTTCGGGGCGTGAGGGTCCTCAACATCAATGAATTGACGAATTCAGTGCGACCAATCGTACTCCCCGGCGAACTGATGCGCGTCTTCATTTTGAAGGAAGGCAAAGAGCATAGCCAGGGGGTAGCTTACCTGGATGACGGTACCATGGTGGTAGTGGACAACGCTCGGCGTATGATCTCCAGGACAATTGATATTTCGGTGACCAGTGTCCTGCAAACAACCGCCGGAAAGATGATTTTCGGCAAGTACGATGAGCGAAGTCACGCTGTCCACCCGGTACCAGTTGCGGAGCGCCAGGAACGCGCTCCCGTTCGGGCTCAGGCCGTCGGAGAATAAGTGAAACTAGCGGTTATCCTGCCCGCAGCCGGTTTAGGGACCCGGATGCTTAAGGGGAATGTCCCTGCGCCAGCTGAATCCAGCGGGATCAGCCGGAAGCAGTTCATGCTTCTGGAAGGTGCGCCGATTCTGGTGCATACGGTTCGGAAATTTGTCGCCTCACCCCTGGTCTACGAAATCGTCGTAGCTGTTCGGGAAGAGGATATTGACTGGGTCCGCGACCTGTTGTTACCCGAAACGAAGTCACTGTTGGGTGACCTCAAGGTTGTTGCCGGGGGGCAGTCTCGCCAGCAGTCGGTGGAGCATGCGCTCGCCGCGCTGGATCCGGACACCGACTATGTCGCAGTTCACGACGCCGTGCGTCCCTTCATCGAACTCGATACGATCCGCAAGGTGGTGGAAGAAGCTGTCGCCAATGGGGCTGCGATAGTCGGCATCGTGCCGGTAGACACGGTGAAGCAGGTCAGCGGCGCGCAGGCGACCGGAGCGAAGGTCCGGTCCACTATTCCCCGGGAACGTTTGGTGTTGGCGCAAACCCCGCAGGTATTCCGTGCCGAGCTGCTCCGCCGGGCCTATGAAGCGGCTGCAGCCGACGGCTTTACGGGGACGGATGAGTCCAGTCTGGTGGAGCGTCTCGACCAGGTGGAAGTCAGCGTCGTTATGGGCAGCGAGCGGAATATCAAAATCACCCGGCCTTCCGACATGGATCTGGCTCGCCTGCTCTTTTCCCAGGAGAAGTCTTGAAGATTCGGGTTGGGCAGGGTTGGGACACGCACCGAATCGTTATCGGGCGTCCTCTGATTCTGGGTGGAATCACGATTCCTGCGGATTTTGGGCTCGAGGGTCATTCTGATGCGGACGTGCTTTCGCACGCCATTACCGATGCCATCATCGGGGCCATCGCGGCAGGGGACATCGGCATGCACTTTCCGGACACCGATCCTCGCTGGAAAGGGGCGGGCAGCCTCCAGTTCTTGCAGCACGCAGTGAAGTTGGCTACCGACGCCGGCTTTACGATCTCCAATGTCGACTCGACCGTTATTCTGGAAAAGCCAAAGCTGAAGGATTTTCGTTTGACCATCCGCGAGTCGCTCGCCGCGACGATGGGCCTGGCCCTGGACCAGGTTTCGGTGAAATTCAAAACAGCGGAAAAAGTTGGTCCGGTGGGTGAAGGCCGCTCCGCAGAATCGCAGGCTGTCGTATGTCTTTTAAGCCCGTAGGTTTTCGTGCACTTCTAATTGCTTCCCTCTCGGTTACGGCATTTGCGCAGGACCCTGTTCGGGATCTCGCCGCCCGTTTTGATGGCAAGGTGTCCGTCTACGCGAAGAACCTGAAGACGGGCGCAACCTACAGTCTGGCGGGCGACACCCGCGTCAACACTGCCAGCACCATCAAACTGCCGATTCTCATCGGGGTCTACGCCGCCATCGCCGAAGGTCGCGTGAAGTGGACGGATCTCTCGGAACTGGGCAAAGAAAACAAAGTTGGGGGCTCGGGCGTCCTCAACGAAATGTCGGACGGGACCAAAATCCCCCTGCGGGATCTGGTTCGCTACATGATGTTGCTGAGCGACAATTCAGCCACCAACATGGTCCTCGACCACGTGCCTGGTAACAGTGTCAACAAAACCCTGGAAAAGCTTGGCATACACGAGACACGTTCCCTGCGAAAGATTCTGCGGGGTACCATTCCGGAAGGCATTAGCGACGCCGGGCGGGACCCCGCCAATAAGAGCTTCGGCATCGGTGTCGCCACTGCGCATGAGATGGTGACCTTGCTGGAACGCCTCCATCGGGGTGAACTTGTGAGCACCGCTGCTTCGGCCGAAATCCTCGACATCATGAAAAAGCAGCAGGGACGACAAGGCCTCCCGCGACGCTTCGACGTGGATGTTGCAGACAAGCCTGGTGCGCTCGACCACCTGCGCAGTGATGTCGGTATCGTGTATTCCAAGCTGGGGCCGGTGGCCATTGCCATCACCTGTTGGGATATTCCGAAGATCGACTGGTCGCCCGACAATCCGGCGTACCTTTTCATTGCCGATGCAGCCCGTATCCTGGTGGAGAATCTGACGAAGCCTGCCGAATAATTGCGGGGCATTATCCACGCAGGCCTGACAAGTGATATTCTCATAGGCCAGCGATGCAACGTCTCATCAAACAATCTCTTTCCGCCACCCTGTTAGCTGGCGTTTGTCTTACGGCCCTGTGGTCTCAGAATATGGGTACGAAGGGTAGCCAGCTTGTCTGGGCTCCCAAGCCGATCAGTTTGACGCCGTGGGTGGCCCCCGCCAAGCCTCATTGGAAACTCTCGGGGATTCTGGCAGCGCACAAAGGTCAGAAAACGTGGACCGAGCCTATTGTGGACGATGAGTTTCTGCATGGCGAGTACATCCAGGCCGCACCGGGCGACAAAACACCACGCCGCGCCCATCCGGATACCCGGGAATGGTGGGTGGTCTGGGATGGCGAGATCCGTTTTACTATCGACGGCGTAGAGCCGTTCGTCGCGAAGAAGGGTTTCCTGGTGCAGGTTCCCTACCGGACTTTCTATACGATGGAAACGCTTGGCGACAAGCCCTCGCTTCGCTTCGAAGTGAATATCGCGAAGGCTCGTACCATGTATCCGGTGGATGTAACGCCTCCGGCGCTGGCCGGGTTTAAGTTCGAAAAGACGACCGTTGCCAGCAAGGGTGTCTGGGATCAGGGCAACAAGCCTTATATCGACTTCAACCAGATTGCCGCAGGCAAAGAGAAGGCTGGCCGCTTTATTGCCGATGATCGCGCCGTCTCGAACATCATCTACGGAGACCCGGCGAAACTGGCTCCGGTCGGGCCGAACGAGAAGGGCCATTTTCATGCAGAATGCGCTGAGTTCTGGTTCATCCTGCTGGGCAAGGTCAGCTACCGGATGGAAGGCGTGCCGGAGATTATGGCCGACGAGGGAGATATCGTCTATGCTCCCCGCGGGCGGTTCCACCTGCCTCGCTTTGCGGGCGACAAAATGTCTTGTCGTCTGGCGATGAATGGGTTTCAGGACATCGCTCACTTCTTCGAACCAAAAGACTAGTCCAACCGCGTCGCTTGCCGTTTCCACCTCCGGTTTGTTATAAATTCAGACTCCTCATTTAAAACGCGATCCTACGGGGGGACCGCCACATGGCAACAGCTAAGAAAGTTACTTCCGTCAAGAAAACTGCGGCACCTGCGGCGGCACCGGTCGCTCAGCAGGTCCGCCCCGTTGTGTCGGCACTTACTCCTGCACAACTTCAAGTACAGGCTTTTGAGAAGGCTGTGCGCTGTTTCGCCGCGCAGAACTTTTCTGAAGCTCTGGCCGCCTTCGTTGAAGTCCCGAAAGGACCTGCAATGGATGTCTCACAGCGGGCGCGTTCCTATATTCAGGTTTGTGAGCGTCGCTTGTCGAGCCAGACGCTGGAGTTCCGCACCGTTGATGACCACTACAACTACGCGGTTGAGCGGCTCAATACGCGCGATACAGGGAACGCGCGTCGGCATTTAGAGAGCGCTCTCAAACTTAAGCCACGGAGCGAGCATGTTCTCTACACGCTTGGGATTTGCTGCGCTCTGGCTGGCGATGGTGCCGGGGCGTATGAGAACCTGAAACTTGCGATTGAAATTGAGCCGCGCAATCGTGTCCATGCCAGGCAGGACTCTGATTTTACCCTTGCAGCCGAGCACTTCCCCAATTTGCGGGACCTCCTGGTGGCTTGATACGAGGGTCCGGGAATCTTTGACGGCCAATGGCTGAACCGCTTAGAGTTGTCGCGATCGGGGGAGGTACCGGCCTCTCCTCCTTGTTGGCTGGCCTTAAGAAGTATGCACACCCGTCTCCGGACCATTCACCGGAACACCCCCTGCTCGACATAACGGCCGTCGTTACGGTCACCGACGATGGGGGTAGCTCCGGGCGTCTTCGTCGCGACTTCGATGTGTTGCCGCCCGGCGATATTCGCAGTTGTATGGTGGCGCTATCCGAAGATGAAGCCCTCCTGTCGCGCTTGTTTCGTTACCGCTTCGAGACCGGGCGCGGCCTGAAAGGTCATAGCTTCGGCAACCTGTTTCTGACTGCCTTGACCGGGATTACAGGCGACTTTCCGGATGCCGTGAAGATGGCGTGTGAGGTCCTGAACATCGCCGGCAGGATCTACCCTTCCACGGCTGCCAATGTTTCTCTGGAAGCCGTCCTTGAGGGCGGCAGGGTTGTTTGCGGTGAATCGAAGATCAGCCGGAGCAAAAAGCCGATTCGTGAGATTCGCCTGGTTCCCCGCGTCGCCCGACCGCTGAAAGAGACGCTGGAAGCAATTGCCAATGCGGATCTCATCACCCTTGGCCCAGGGTCGCTGTTTACCAGCGTGGTTCCGAACCTGCTGGTCACCGGTATCGCGAAGGCGATCCGCAAGTCTCCGGCCATGAAAGCCTATTTCGTCAATCTCATGTCGCAGCCGGGCGAGACGATTGATTTCCGGGCCTCCGACCATGTGCAGGCCATCAACGACCATGCGGGTGGGCCGCTGCTCGATTGCGCCATCGTCAGCGTGACAAAGATCACGCCTGCCATGCGGGTGCGGTACGCGGAGCAAGAAGCGTCTCCCGTTGAAAACGATCTGGATAATCTACGTGCGATGGGGCTGGCGATCTATGAAGCCGATCTCCTGCAGAAGTCAGAAAAAGTCCGTCACAAGCCAGCTGCCCTCGGGACTCTGACCTACCGCCTTGCATTGCTGGGCCACCGGCACCGGATGGCCAGGCTGCACCAACGTGCGACGCATCGTCTTGAGACACTAAAGAAGTAATGGTCAATGACGCAGCGATTGTAATTCTGGCGGCGGGGCAGGGCACCCGCATGAAGTCAAAGATGGCGAAAGTGCTCCACCGGGCGGGAGGCAAGTCGCTGGTGGAACACGCGATTTCCACCGCTCTGCATATTGCACCGGTCGAACGCGTCTTCGTGGTGGTGGGCCATCAGGCGGAGGCTGTCGGTGCGGTCGCCAACGCAGCAGGTGTGCGTTCTTTCGAACAGCGTCAACAGTTGGGGACGGGCCACGCTGTCATGTGTGGTGAGAGTGAACTGGCTGGCCTCGGCGGCTTGCTGCTGGTTGTGAACGGGGATTGTCCGATGGTTCGGCCGGAGACGCTGCAGGCGCTGGTAGACCTGTATCAGCAGACCGGTGCGAAGGCCGCTCTGGTATCCACAGATCTGGCAGACCCGACTGGTTATGGCCGCATCGTTCGTGGGGAGAATGGCGACGTTCTGGCCATTGTGGAGCATAAGGCCGCGACAGACGCGCAGCGGGCCATCCCGGAAATCAATGCAGGCTTCTACTGCTTCGATGCCGAAGCTTTCTGGAAGCACGTTCACGAAATCCGTACCGACAACCCGGCGGGCGAGTACTACCTCACGGATATGGTGGAAATTCTGATCCGCGCCGGGCATCGCGTAACTGCTTTGAAGGCCGCCGATTCTGGTGAACTCCAGGGCATCAATAACAAGGTTGAGCTTGCTGAAGCGGATCGAATCCTGCGCGAACGTAAGGCCCGTGACCTGATGCTGGAGGGCGTCACCATTCTGCGGCCCGAGACGGTCAACATCGACGCGCAGGTGGTGATTGGACAGGACACCGTAATTGAACCGTTCGTCCAGATCAAGGGCCATACGGTGATTGGCGAGGGTTGCCACATCGGGTCGTCTTCCATCATTGACAGTTCACAGATTGGCGACCATGCGCAGATTCACCCGTTCTCGGTGATCTCGACCAGCAAACTGGATGCCCATGTCCACGTGGGGCCGTTTGCCCGGATCCGCATGGGGGCGCACCTTCATGAAAACTCGCACGTGGGCAATTTTGTCGAGTTGAAGAACACGGAGTTTGGGGCTGGCTCGAAGTCTATGCACCTGGCGTATCTGGGCGACTCCACTATTGGGTCCAAGGTGAATGTCGGAGCCGGGACCATCACCTGCAACTACGATGGAAAAAAGAAGCATCGGACCAGGATCGGGAATCATGCTTTTGTGGGCAGCAACTCCACGCTGGTGGCACCTCTGACCATTGCCGACGAGGCCTATATCGCAGCCGGCAGCACCATTACCTACAACGTCCCCGAGAACTCTTTGGCACTGGGGCGGTCGCGCCAGGTAGTAAAAGAAGGCTGGACGCCCAAAAGGTAGTTAGAATATATCCGTGCACCTTGGCTGCGTAACTTACAACGTCCTGAAGGACCTGGACCTCGAAGGCATTATAAAACTGCTGGAGACCACTGGCTTTGAAGCTGTGGAACTTCGCACGGAGCATAAGCATGGGATTGAGCCGACCATCTCTGCAGAGGAGCGGGTGAAGGTAAAAGCCCGTTTTGCGCAGAGCAAGGTTCGCCTGGTGAGCTACGGAACAACGTGCGAGTTTCAATCGCCTGACCCCGCTGTCCGCCGGAAGAATATTGACCTGGCGAAAAAGTGGATCGAACTGGCGCACGACACGGGGGCGTGGGCCGTCAAGGTTCGGCCCAACGGCTTGCCTGCCGGAGTGCCGACCGAGACAACCCTGCGGACCATTGGCGAATCGCTGCGGGAGATTGGCGTTTATGGTGAAGGTTATGGCGTTGAGATCTGGATGGAAGTCCATGGTCGCGACACGCAGAATCCACCCAATGCCGCCGCGATTCTCAAAGCCGCGAACCACCGTAATGTGGGTGCCTGCTGGAACTCGAACCCAACTGACGTGGTGAATGGTTCGGTGAAGCAGAGCTTTGAATTACTGAAGCCGTATCTTCGCAGTGCGCACATCAATGAACTGGCGAACGCAGATTATCCGTGGCGCGAACTCTTCACGCTCATGAAGCAGGCGAACTACGATCGCTACACGCTGTGCGAATGCGCGGAATCGAAGGATCCGGAGCGGTTTCTGCGCTACTACCGGGCCTTGTGGCTGGAACTGACGCGCTAAGGGGAGCCATCCAGGCTAGATCTCGGCACCCTGCGGTGCGGTGAAGATCGGGTCCAGCACGTCGCCGGTGTTCAATACCCCGGCGGGTTCGAAGCAGAGAATCTCTGCCTCCTCATCGGCACAGGTGCGGTGTTCCACGCCTCTCGGAACAACAACACAATTTCCCGGGCCGAGGTGGGCGATGTGGCCGCGAAACTCTACCCGGAAGTGGCCTTTCCACACCAGAAAGAACTCGTCCTCGGCGTCGTGGGTGTGCCAGGGGAATTCGCCCTTCACCTTGATCACCTTAACTTCCTGACCGTTGAGTCGGGCGACGACTCTGGGTCGCCAGTGGTCGGTGAAGAGGCTGAATTTGTGGGGGAGGGAAATTGTTTCCGGCATGTATTTAAAGGGTGCCAGAAAAAGAAACGCGGGCGCAACCCCGGGGTGTAGGGTGTTTGCGCCCGCTGTCGTAACGGGGATGTAATTGGTAGGCGACCTTCTCAGGGGCGAGGTTACACCCGGCAATAAAAAAGTTTACTAAGTCTATCGATCTTGCACTCAGACTTCGAACATGCCTTCAAACAGGACGCTGGTGAGGTATCGCTCACCGGAATCGGGGAGGATAACCACAATCGTCTTCCCTGCGTGCTCAGGCCGCTTCGCCACTCGTACAGCAGCGGCGACGGCAGCCCCGCAGGAGATCCCGCAGAGAATCCCCTCTTCCCGCGCTACACGGCGTGCCATTTCGATGGACTCCTCATTGGTGACCTGCTCGACAACATCAACAATTGACAGGTCCAGATTTTTCGGCAGAAAGCCCGCCCCGATGCCCTGGATCTTATGGGGGCCGGGTTTCAGCGGTTCGCCGGCCAGAGATTGGCTGATGACGGGGCTGGCCGCAGGTTCCACAGCAACTGTCAAAATCTTCTTGCCCATGTTGTGCTTGAGGTACCGGGAAACGCCGGTGATGGTGCCACCCGTGCCCACGCCGGCGACAAAAATATCGACGTTGCCGTCGGTATCGTTCCAGATTTCCGGGCCCGTGGTCTGCACGTGGATTTCGGGGTTGGCGGGGTTGTCGAACTGGCCGAGAAGGACGTAACGGTCCGGGTCGGACTGTACGATCTCGTTGGCCCGGGCAATCGCGCCCCCCATGCCCTTTCCGCCTTCGGTCAGTTCGAGTTTGGCCCCGAAGACCGTGAGGACTTTTCTGCGCTCCATCGACATGGTTTCCGGCATGGTCAGCGTGACGGGGTAGCCGCGGGAGGCTCCCACGAAGGCGAGCGCGATTCCGGTGTTGCCGGAAGTGGGTTCGATGATCTCTTTGCCGGGCTTGAGGATGCCCCGTTTTTCGGCATCCCAGATCATGGAGGCACCAATGCGGCATTTCACCGAATAGGCGGGATTGCGGCCTTCGATCTTGGCGAGGATGGTGGCAGGGGCTCCGTCGGTGACCCGGCTGAGCTTCACGAGAGGGGTGCGACCAATGCTGAGTGAGTTGTCGTTGTAGTACATGTTCAGATCTCCCAATTCGGTACGAAACGGCTGTGGCGCTCGGTCCATTCACGGGCCAGTTGCGCAAAAGTAGCGGTGTCCAGAACTGCAGCGAGGGCTTCGTCGGCGCGCTGCCACAGGTCAGAGAGGGGGGACGTGCCGTGGCGTCGGTTGCGGGATTTTTCCTCGCGATGGCCCTCCACGAAACGGAGCACCTCACCTACCGTGATGGCGTCGGCCCGGCGGGCGAGCAGATAGCCACCTTCTGCGCCTCGGCGCGATTCCACAAAGCCACCCTGTTTGAGGCTGGCGAGGATCAGTTCCAGAAATTTTTGGGGGATGTTCTGCCGTTTGGCGATGTCGGCAATGCGGACGGGGTCGCTTGTTGCGTTCAGCGCCAGGTCAAAAATGGCCTGCAGAGCGTACTCACCTTTTACTGATACGTTCATGAAAAAACGAACCCATTCCGGGAAGGAGAGGAATCCCCATCCAAAAGTAGAGATTAGAGGGTTTGGGAGGGAAAGGTCAAGGGGCAGTGCGAATTAGGCTGGGAGAGGGCGTACTTTTTGGTTGCGGGAGGGGAAATACGGGTACTGAACTACTCGAAAGAAAGGGTGGGCCGGCCGCCCGAAATCCGGAAAACAAGCCGGCCCGAAGAATTACATCTTCTTGTCGTCGCCGCCCTTTTTCTTGCCCTTCTTACCTTTGCCTTCTGCCTTCTTGTCTTCCTTCTTGTCGTGGTCCTGAGCGAAGGAAACGGTGCTGAGGACGAGGCCGAGGCCGATTGCGAGTGCGATGAGCTTTTTCATTGTGGTATTTCTCCTGTAAAATTTGGGCGATGTGCTGCCTGAAAGAATCATAGCTGAAGCTACATGAAGGACCCCTTAAGAGGCGATTAAATTCGCTTCATTATTGAGTCACAAGGAATTGTTCAATTATTTTCAAAGACTTGTGGGTGTATCGGTTGCTCCTGGTGCTAGCCTCCAGGCAAATGAAGAAGCCGGAACTAGCCAAAACAATAGCTCTTGAGACCGGGGTGGCAACTGCGGCCGCTGCGGACGCGATGGATTCGGCGGTGAATCGCTTGCTCCGGATGTTGCGCAGCGGGCAACCCGCGCATCTGCCCGGCCTCGGCAGCATTCTGCCGGGCAGGAAATGGACCTTCAGGCAGGAAAAACATGAGCGCTGAAGAACTTGCACTGGTCATTTTTCAGTCGCTGGAGAGGGGCGGGCGAGTCGAAGTTGACGGGCTCGGCGTTTTCCGGAAGGACGACGGAGGGCGAATATCCCTGCGGAACTCGAATCGTACCAGGGTCTTCATCGCCTATGCAATCGAGGACGTTGATAAGGCGGAGAGATTGTATCAGGACCTGGAGTCTCATGGGTACGCACCCTGGCTGGACCGCAAGAAGCTGTTGCCCGGGCAAAACTGGCCGCAGCGTATACAGGAAGCGATCGGGAATGCCGATTACTTCATCGCATGCTTCTCAAGAAACTCGGTGGGAAAGCGGGGAGGGTTCCAGGCGGAAGTCCGCTACGCGCTGGATTGCGCGAGCCGTGTGCCACTGGACGACGTGTTTTTGATCCCGATTCGACTGGACGCCTGCCGAGTGCCGACGAGGATCTCGCGCGAGACGCAGTACATCGACCTGTTCCCCGACCGGGAGGCGGGCCTGGAGCGCATGATGAAGGCCATGGAGCGGAATCGGCGCCGCAAGCCCGTGTAGGGGCCTCAGTGGCCAGCGGTAAGCGAGGATTCTACGATGACGCCGTCCCTCATGTGGACGATCCGGTGGCCGTACTGAGCGGCTTCGTCATTGTGGGTGATCATCAGGATCGTCTGCCCGAGGCGCTCGTTCAGGTCCCTCATCAGCTTCAGAACGGCCAGCGAGTTAGCCGAATCCAGATTGCCGGTTGGCTCGTCCGCGAGCAGGATGGCAGGGCGAGTGGCCAGGGCGCGGGCGATGGCGACTCGCTGCTGTTCACCACCGGACATCTCGCTGGGCTTGTGATCCAGGCGCCCGGCTATGCCCAGAAGATCGAGGATGTCCAGGAAGTCTTTGGAAAAAACACTGGTTGGCTGGCCCGAAATATGGAGAGCAGTGCGGATGTTGTCCCGTGCCGTCAGGTTGGGCAACAGATTAAACTTCTGAAAAACGAAGCCCACGGTAGTGCGGCGCAATTCGGTTCTGCCGCCATCCCCAACGTCCGAGAGATTCCGGCCGCCGACCCAGACTTCTCCGGAAGTAGGTGGGGTCATGCCGCCAACGATGTGGAACAGGGTGGACTTGCCCGAACCGGAGGGCCCCACGATGGAGAGGAATTCTCCAAGCGGGACATCCAGATTCACCCCGCGAAGGGCCTGGACAGAGACTCTGCCGCTTTGGTAGACCTTCCACAGGTCGCGGACTTTAATGATGGGGTCGGGCATTTCGCCGCGTTGATTGGTTCCCGCCTTACTCATGTGCAAGTGCCTCGATCGGGTCCTGACGGACGGCCATCATGCCGGGATAGACCGCCCCCAGAAGAGCGGCTCCCATGGCAACAGCGCCCGCGATTGGCCACCAGGCATAGACAATCGCCTGGGGCAGGGAGGCCGGGGCAATCGCGTGCATGGCGGTGCGGGAGGCATAACTAAACAGAATGCCGGCGACGGTACCGCCAAAGCCGAGGCAAAAAGCCTCCGCCATGATCATGCTCATAATGAAACTCTTCGTGGCCCCCATGGACTTCAGGATGCCGATTTCCCGCGTCCGCTGGAGGACCGCCATGTACATGGAGAGGGATACCACCGCGAACCCGATGATGACGCCGATGCCGAGAATTACGTTGATGAAGTTCTTGAGCAAAGGGATACTGTCGACCGAGATCAGGGCCTGCATTTCGGAAATGGACCAAATGCCGTAATCGGCATATTTGACCTTGAGGGCCGCCGCCACTTTGTCGGCATTTTTCGGGTCGTCCAGTTTGAGGAAAACCTGGCTGACCTTACCGGTGCTGCCGAGAATGTCCTGCATGGAGCTCAGAGGGGCGAAGAGGTGAGCCAGTTTGCCCGGTTCCACAATGCCTGCCACATTCCAGTCGCGATTCAGGAGATTGATCTTGCCGCCGGCGTGTACCTTGCGCTGTTGTGCGTACCAGGTGTCGACGAGGACATCGTCAGGGGTCTGGAAGCCATGCCCTTCTGCGTATACGAAACCGCCGCTCATCTTGCCGAACGCTTCGATATCGATGCCGTTGATGGAATCAAAACCGCCAATAGGCTGGACAAGGGTGCCGGTTGCCTGGACGACGTGGGGTTCCGTCATCAGAACATCGACGATTTTTTGCGGAAGCGCACCGGTGCTGAAGGTCATCAGGGACCCCCCGGGGGCCTTGAACAGGATGTCGGCACCGACTCCGGCGGATCGCTTGCGGGAGTCCTCCAGGAAGCCATTGCTGAGGCCAATGAGGGCCAGTATCAGAGTGACAGGGACGGCGATCAGCAGAACACTGAGCATGGTGCGAACGGGGCGGTGGCGCACGTTTTCAAGAACGAGGCGAAATATCATTTAGGGGGGGGCTGCGACGCAGGCTTAGCGTCGGAGCCATTTGCTCCTATAATTTGCAATTGCGAGCCCTCCGGGCGTTCGAGGAGGAAGTCCTTGTCGGCAAAGATCTTATTCATCTGCATCTGCATCACGTCCATGGCGACACCGTAGCCGTCTTGGGGCCGGTTGATGTCGATGTGGGCAGGGAAAGAATTGTTGTCAAAGACGGTCCACTTCGCGTAGCGTGTATCGCTGATGATTCCGCCCTCGGCATCAAAAACGATCTGGCGGGCAATACTGAGGTCGAGCCGGTCAAACACGATTTTCCTGGATGCCACATCTTCGCCGGTCGGACCCTTCTTCAGGAAAAGCAGAGCGTACTCGGCCTTCTCCTCATCGGTGTCATCCATCAGGAGAAGGGTCTCGTCCGGGCCGGCGGGCCGAATCAGCATGGACGACAGGAAGGCATCCGGACGCAGGTTTTCCAAGGCATTCTTTGAAGTTGCCGGGGCACTGTTGTCGCCCTGCACGAAGAGGTTTCTGGATGAGACGAAAAGCTGAAAAACGATGCCGTTCGAGACCATGTCGAAGGCCCGGGTACGGACCACGGGGGTCTGGCCAATGATTCGAATATCGGCGCTCTTACGGTAGAGGACAAAAGCGCGAACGTCCTTAATCTCTTTGATCTGGCCCTTGTAGACGCTGCCGAGGGACGGCGTCATGTCCACGGTTGCCTGGAAGGAGCTGATTGGATTGTAGAGATTTGTGATACGGGCGTTCAACTGCGTTTTTGTAGCGGACAGGAGCTTGGGTGACTGCCCCTGAACGACGGGCTTGCCGTGCCGCAGGATGGTCCTGGAGCGCACGAGCAGGCCGCACGAACTGGCGAAACACGAGATAAGAAGGGTGGAAACTACGAGCGCAACCCGGCGCGAATGGCGCATCAAACTTTTATTGTAAGCCGGGAGCGCACTCGGGTATGGCACGCAGGCGAGAATTTAGCAAGTTTTACGAGGTCGGTGGGTTCCGGCCCGGGCGATTGAAGGTGTAGTGTTACACTGAGTTCGTTGAGTCGTTGTGGGCCTGTGGCGCAGTTGGGAGCGCGCTTCCATGGCATGGAAGAGGTCAAGGGTTCGAATCCCTTCAGGTCCACCAACTTCACAATTTGCGTTTCTCGCTCACTCTCCCCATGCTTCCGTCCCGCGTTGAAATCGGAGAATCCGTCATCCTCCAGCGCCTGAACGACGAAGCGGTCCTTCTCAACATGTCCAACCAGCAGTACTACGGCCTGAACGATACAGGTACGCGTATGTGGGAATTGTTGATGGAACTCGGGGAGCCTTCTAAAGTGGTCACCCAATTGCAAGAGGAGTACTCAGTTCCGTCGGCAACGCTGCAGGCGGATCTGGAAACCCTGGTGGGCGAACTGTTGCAGGCCGGATTGTTGCGCGCAACTTCCCCAACCGTTTGACACTGTCCCCGGGGCTTCCTTAGAAACGACGGCGTGTCCCGCTGTGGAACTGTCTGTCTGGCGCGCGAACCCTCGTGTGGTTGCACGTTTCCGCATATTTCAGAAATTTCCTGAGGTGGGTTCCAATGCAGACCGGCGTTTTGTCCAGAAGTGGAAACAAGTCTTATGTACCTCCGCAGTTGATTGAGTTGGGATCCCTGCAGTCGTTTGTTCTGGGAGGGCCGAACCCAGGGGGCGCTGATGTCGCCCTGCCGGAAGAAGACGGCTCCGCGAGTTAGGGGCTGTATGGTTCGGGACGCGGTCCGGCGGCAGTCGAAATGCTGGCCCTGGGAGGCGTTCTCGGCAGTTCTGGAAACTGACTACGGGCGCGACCGCGATTGCGGAACAGCTTGCAGCAGCCTTCGGTCCACTGTCGGGCTGCCGCATATCGCGGTTGTGGGTTCCGTGGAACTGCACAACCGCCAGGAACTTGTCACTTCGCTCGGAATTGCGAGGGCTGTGGCAGAAAACTGCCACGATCTGTCGCTGCTTGCGCACGCCTACGAACGATGGGGCGACAAGCTGCCCCAACAACTGGAGGGGCAATTCGCTTTCGCGCTGCGGGACAGCCGACAGGGGCGTGTACTGGCCTGTACCGATCATCTGGGGTCACTGCCCTTGCTTTATCGGCAGCAGGGGCAGTCACTGGTGGTGGCTGGAGACATGCGAACCATGTTGCGGACCGAAGGGTGTCCGCGTGAGCTAAATGTCACTGCCCTGCGTGCCTTTGGGGATTTCGATACTCTGCCTGCGGAAGCTGGGGAGTGCCTGCACAAGGGGATTTATGCACTCCCACCGGGCTCGATTTTGGTGACTTCCGGAAGCGACTTGCGGATTCGCTCCTATTGGACGCCGACGATCCGGCCGGACCTGGTTTCGCGCAACGAACGGGAGATCTACGAACGGGTTAGACAGCTAATTGTTACATGGAAAAGCTGAGATGTTTTGACAATGTGGAGCTGGCGTTCGTGGACTCTGCCGGGAAAGGTCCTTTTGATGGCCTTGGGGATCCAATGCTGTTTGAGACGACTCCCAGGCTGCCTGGTCTGCGCTATCTTTTTGACTCCGTCTTTCAGACCGCCTCATCCGCCGGAAGACAGTTGCTGCTCCATGGCGGTGGTGGCGAAATGGGTGTCAGCGGAACACCCGCAGCCCGGTTTCTGGAGCATCTGACCCGGCTTCGTTGGTTAACCCTATCTCGGGAATTGAGACGAACCTCGGTCAATCGGGGGATCTCGGGAGTTCGCCTGCTTGGGGGCGAGATACGCGAGTATTTCGGTCGTCCGCTGGACAGATCGGTGTTCCTTTTGAACCCTGCGTTCCAAAATGGTGCACCAAAACGAACTCGGCGATACCCGCCCCTCTGGCCAGACTCTGGTGCGGCGCAACTTCGGACAACGGCGAACGTCAGCGACAGGTGCGCGATTCGCGCCTGCCTCCCGCCGGAGTATGTGATGGGGTATTCCTGCCCACTCAATGACAAAGACCTGATCGAATACTGCCTGGCGATTCCGTCGGTTTTCAAGTCGCGGGAGGGATATGGGAGATATCTTGTTCGGAAGGCGTTCGAGGCGATCCTGCCTGCTGAGTTGTCGTGGCGTCGACACCAAATGCAAGGGTCACCGGACTACGCCTTGAGGTACAAACGGCAACTCAGCGGAGTCCGCGAATTTGTGCGGGGGATCGGGAAGTCCGATCCGGTTCGGGAAGTGGTGGATGTTGGCGGCTTGGTGGATGCAATACAAACACGCCAAGGGGACCCACTGCACCCAGAAAAGAGCTATACGATCCGCAAAGTGCCAACAAACATCTTCCTGATCAACTTCTTGCGTCAGTTTCCGGGTTTCCGGGCGTGACGTCCGTTGGTCCGACCGCAGCTAGCTGGCCCGGCGGTCCCTCAGGGAGTTCTTGGCAGCGAGGACGTTTGAACATTGCGGGTGAAGCAACCTACCACGACCAACTTACCGAAGCCGGGGCCACCGGTAACCCGAACCCGGCCTGCAGCCACCCAAGCATGAGCACTCAGTTTGCCGGGGTTTCCTTGAACTCCCAAAAACAAACTGTAGGGTACGCGGTACAAAGTCAGGAGGGCCGCAGCCGTTATCGCCTGCGGGAAACAGTTCGTCGTCCACGGCGTGTAGCGGGCTGCGACTCGCACAACTTTGCCAATAGACAGAGCACGAAGTTCAGCTTGGGCATGGAGCAGGGGGATCCAAGACGAAGCTTCGCGCGAGGCTCCCAAGCAGGGTGCGAAACTTCTAAACGGAACCGCGATTACAACCAGCCTGCTAATACCCAGACCAAGCCAAGCGAATGGAAACAACATCTGCTCGAACGCCGGCCAAGATACGAAATGCCGAACCGTTCTCGCCAGACCATACATTTTTTTATAGCGGCTGGAATGAAAGCCAGTTTAGCTACGAGCCAGGCTGGCCCGTGGTGGTTTCAGACGTGTGCCGATGTTTCAGCACCTGCGTCGACAATGCGACCGCCGCAGCTTCGATCCGTGGTGTCTCCCATGGTTGCCGCTGAGTCATCCCGACCGCAGGCCCACGTTCCATGTCGTTCTTTTCTATCGTGTTCATCGTGTGCGTATTTCCTTCCCTCCAACGCCATCCAGCAGTTAGCAACATGTTAGCATGAAACTTCAAATGAACAAATGGACTTTCCGGATCTCGGGTCTGATAGTCGGTTCTGAGCTGAAATTGCCCGGTGTGGATCCGGTCCCGGGCCCCCAAAAGCAGCCTGATGTGCTCATCCGCCTGCGCCCCGTTCCCGAGCTACTTGACTCTCCAGTCAAACAAGGCCCCGGCTGGCAACTCAGCGCCCGTCATTTTCTGCTGCGACTGGCTGGTATTGGAGGCATGCTGTGCACCGATGGCCAGACGGTGGACCTCGATCCCGCACCTGGAACGGACCCGAACGATGCGCTCCCTTTCGTGCTTGGCACCTGTTTTGGCGTCGTGCTGTTGCAGCGCGGGGGCCTCGTCCTGCATGGTTCTGCGGTGGCGGACGCGCAGGGCCGCGCCTTTGTATTCTGTGGCAGGAGCGGTATTGGAAAGTCCACCCTCGCCGCAGCTCTCTGTCGGAGTGGCACCCATTTTGTAACCGACGATGTCTGCTCCGTAAGCCTTGCTGAAGCCGGCAGCCCAGTGATTTGGCCGGACGGGCGCCAATTGAAGCTCCTTGAAAACAGCATCACCCATCTCGATTTGGCAGCACAGCGCCGTGGTGCGGTGCGGTCCGGAATTGGGAAATGCTATATCGAGCCTCCCGCTCCGCCTGCGCTCCTCCCGCACGGGGCCGGCACGCCCCTCCAGTTGGCTGCTGTCTACATCCTGAACAACGACAAATTATCCGGGGCGACAGTGATCGAACGGCTCTCCCCGCTCGAGAGTGCACAGGCCCTGCACGGGCAGAGCTATCGGCGTCGCGTTTCTCTGGCAATGGTCCGGCGCAGCTCTCAGGTCGCACTAACAGCCGCCGTAGTTAGCCATGTTCCGGTGTTCACCCTGACCCGCCCCCCTGGCCTGGACCAGCTGGCCCGGACGGTGAGTGACCTGCACGCTCACTGGCAGGAACTTCCACAATGATCTTTCCGCCGGGGCAGGTATGGCTCGCTTCGTATCCGAAATCGGGTAACACCTGGATGCGGATTTTGCTCTCCAATCTGCTGTCCGGTAACGAGACTCCGGAGGACATCAACAATCTTTCCCTGCGTGACGGGATGGCTTGTCATCGTGAAGATTTTGAGGAGCTCACTCAGCTGGATTCCTCGTTGCTGCGCCCCCACGAAATCGAAGAGCTACTGCCCGCCGTCCATGACGCAAGAGCGGCAACCCTCACCACCGCGCGCTTCGTAAAGGTTCACGACGCCTGGAGCCACCTGCCCGACGGCCGACCGGTGCTGGGCGCGGCAGCGCGCGCCGCCCTGTACCTCGTGCGCGACCCGAGGGATATTGCCGTTTCCTTCGCCTTCCACCAGGCAGATACATTCGACCGCACTATAGAAAGGTTGAACCGTCCAGGAAATTTTCTGGCCGCAGGACAATTTCATTTTGCGCAGAAGCTGGACGACTGGACCAGCCATGTCCGGAGCTGGCTTGACCAGACGGATCTGCCGGTCTGCCTGATTCGCTACGAGGATTTGCGCGCTGATACCTCTGGCGTGTTCCGGCGCTCTCTGGAGTTCCTCGGGGCGGAATTTCCCGATGAGGCAGCCGCCCGGGATGCCGTCTCCAGGGCGGTGCGGCACGCCGATTTCAGCGAACTCCGTCGGCAGGAAAGTGAAAAGGGGTTCCATGAGCGCGGCGCGAAACAGGCAATGTTCTTTCGCGAGGGCCGCTCAGGAGCCTGGCGAGAACACCTGAGTAAAGCTCAGGTGCGTCAGATTGAAGGCGCCCACGCGGCGACCATGGCGCGGCTTGGCTACGAACTTGCAGATACGGGGGATGGGATCGCATGAACGGAAGGATTCAGCGGACCGGCGAACAGTCGGCGGCTTACATCGAGAAGACGTTGTTAATGATGGATGTACAGAAGGGGCAGTATTTCAGCCTGAACGGGATGGCGACCCGGATCTGGGAACTGCTGGAACATCCGACTACGCAGGCGGCCCTGATAGCCCAGTTGCTCGACGAATACGAGGTGACCGAGGAGACTTGTGGCGCTGAGGTGGAAGCATTTCTGGCCGAGTTGCGCCATCACAAATTGCTGGGCGGCGTGGCCTGATGCGGCTGATTTGCGGCGTGGTGCAACTGGATGGCACGCCTGCGGATGCGATAACTCTGGCCCGAATGATCGCGGCTCTTTCGTCACCCGGGCTGGAACCCCGCGTGCGTCAGAGGGTGGAGGGGCCGGCCAGCCTCGCGGTACTGGATTTTTCAAACGCAGCCATATCGGAAACGTTTTCGGCCACCTTACCCGTCGGCACGGACGGGACCTGGCTTGCAGCGGACGTCCGGCTCGACCGGCACCCGCGCACGCTGAATGAAGCACCGGTATTTGCCGCGTTCGAAGAATGGGGACTCGATTTACCCGATCATCTCGACGGAGATTTTGCCCTTGCGGCATGGGACCCGCGACAGCGCCGGCTGCGTTGCGCTCGTGACATTATGGGCGTCCGTCCTCTCTGCTATTTTTACCAGCCCGGCAAGCTCTTTGCCTTCGCTTCGCTGCCGCGTGGCCTGCATGCATCCGGGGTGGTGGCCCCTCGCCTGGACCTGGTTGCGCTCGCCCGACGATACG
>RGPS01000500.1 GCA_010084195.1 Terriglobia bacterium | reverse complement strand
TTTTGACGCGATTAAAAACAGCCATGTGTTTAGTTTGCCACGATTCTTTAGGGAAGGGTGGACCCCCGACAAATCCCGACGAAGTGCCGAGGGTCCACGGATAAGTTAGCCCCCGGCGACAACCAACAGCGGTTTGCCAACGTGCCCTGGGCGAGATTCGAGCGCAACAGCCCACACCATGCACCGAGCCAGTGTGATGTCACCGGGGCTTTTTGTACTTGATAGCCCAATGCTGCCTTGGTTCTTCACCATGACTGCGCGTTCGACGTGTTCGGAAAGGCTGGCGTGCCCTTGATGTGTGACCCGGTTATCAATGATCAGTGACCGGACATGCAATGTCCATTTCAACAGTTCTCGGTATCCGACGATCACGCGGCGACGTTCCAGCGCCGGCGGGCATTGCAGCTCGAGCGCCGGCACCAGGGCCAAACGCAGCTGCGGATTATCGGCCACACATTCGTTAACCAGTCGCCACATTTGGGCCTGCGTGTCGCAATTGAATTCGACCCCGACACGGATTCGGTCGCCGTCCTTCACAGCGCGCACGCCCATAAAGCGCGATTCGTCGGTTGAACAATCGATTGCCAGGACGCCGCCCGGTGGCATGTCGATCGGGTCAGCCAGTTCGGACCACAGTCCGGCCTCAAGCCAGGCGTTCGACGCGATCGTAAACAGGTTGACGTGGCCGCGCAGAAACGCGTTGCGGTTCGGGGATTTAGCCCGGTCATACAACGTGTCCAGGCTGATATGGCGGCCCAACGCGGGATTGGCATACGCCCAGGCTTCCGGGGTCATCGGGTCCAAACCGGGCGGCGGTTCATATGACGCGAAATACAGCGGCCCTGCGTCGCCGGTATCAATCTGCCGCAGACCCTGTTCACGCCATTTCAGCATGAGCGTTGACGCGGAAGTGCCCGCGGTTGAGAACATGGCCAGCATCGGGTTCGGCCGCGCAATCTGTGCCGGGCTGAAACCTTCATCGACACACTCTTCAGAAACCGACCAGGCTTCGTCAACCACACACAAGTCGATCGAGTAGCCGTGACCCGCTTGCGGCGTGGCGGCCCGGACAATCCATAGCGACCCGTCCGGCATTGTCAGCTCTTGGCGGCCATACGACCGGGACACTTGTGCCCCCAGCTTGGCCTCAAGAATTGGTGCCAGGTATTTGAACAGGGCCGCCGCCAAATCCAGTTTGTGAGCTGTCGAAAGGACGACCTGCGGTTTGCCGCGGGCGCTGCCTTGGGTGGCCAGCCACCAGCCGATCAGTGCAGACATCAGCGTGGTTTTGCCGTTCTGTCGGGCGACCGAAACCAGCGACTGTCGGCAGACCCAGTTGCCGTCGACCTGTTGCGTCATGCCTTCCAAAACATGCATCTGCCAAGGCTCGAGGGTGACCCCAAGTATGGCCTGGGAGAAATCCCCAATGGCGGCCGCGGCTGATTGCGCACCACTTAGCGTGGTCGTTTCTAGTCGGGGTCGGTCAGCGCCAGTTAGGGCTAGTTCG
>RGPS01000499.1 GCA_010084195.1 Terriglobia bacterium | reverse complement strand
TGTCGTTAGTATGTGAGTTGTCCGGTCGAGTTAACACGTGATCTGTCCGCAAGAGCGGGGCGGGTAAAGCTGGGGAGTGGAAGAAGCCCAGCGATACTCAGCCTCCGAGATGGAGCGGATGATGAAGGTACAAGACGTGTTATTGAAAGCGATGGCGAAGAAGATCACCTGGTGGGCGGCTGCGGAGATCATCGGGGTATGTGATCGGACGATGCGGCGGTGGCGGGAACGGCTGGAGAAGGATGGCTACTCGGGCCTGACAGATCGGCGCAAAGGGAAGGCGAGCGCACACCGGGTACCGCTGGCCACGGCAGAGGAGGTACTGAGGCTATACAAGGATGAGTATTTCGACCTGAACATCCGACATTTTCACGAGAAGCTGAAGGCTGAGCATAAGATCGAGCTCAGTTATACATGGGTGCAGAAGGCCTTGCAGGGAGCCGGGCTTGTGGCGAAGCGGCGCAAGCGTGGACCGCACCGGCGGAGGCGTCCCCGACGCCCGATGCCGGGGATGCTGCTGCATATTGACGGCAGCAAACACCAGTGGCTGAACGACGACCGGTGGCACGATCTGATCGTAATCCTGGACGACGCGACCAGCGAGATCTATTACGCGCAACTGGTGGAGGAAGAATCGACCCGCACGGTGATGGCGGGGCTGCGCGAAGTGATTGAGGCGAAGGGTCTGTTCTGTGCGCTGTACAGCGACCGTGGCAGTCACTTCTTCGTCACGATGAAGGAAGGAGAAAAGGTGGATAAGCATCGCCCGACGCAGGTGGGGCGGGCCATGAAAGAACTGGGGATACAGATGATCGCGGCATATTCGCCACAGGCCCGAGGGCGGTCGGAGCGCAGCTTCGGGACCTGGCAGGGGCGCCTGCCTCAGGAACTGCGGCTGGCGGGGATCACGACGGTGGACGGTGCCAATGCGTTCCTGAAAGATCGGTACATCGGGGAGTTCAACGCAAAGTTCAGCGTGGCGGCGGCGGAGAAGGGAACGGCGTTTCGGCGCAGCAGTCGGAGCGACCTGAACTGGATCTTCACGGTACAAACCGAGCGGGTGGTGGCCAAAGACAACACGGTAGCTATCGGGAACCGGCTGTGGCAGATAGACAAGACCCGCTTTCGCAGCACCCTGGCGGGTACCACGGTGACGATTCACGAGCACCTGGACCAGACGGTGTCGATTCGGTTCGGCCCCCATGTGGTGGGACGCTACAACAGCGAAGGCGAAAAGCTGAACGATACAACTCCGAAGCGCCGTGGAAAAGACGGAAGCATGGAAGCCGGGGAAAACCAGAAGCAGGTTTTAACCGGCTCCCACACTCCCTTGGAAATCCCGCACAAGCGGCGGGATTCCCACTTTCCCACCGCGCCGACTGCGGTCTCTGCTGTTTCCAAAGCAAAGACCAAAACCAAACTCAAGGCGGCGGCCTGAACGACCGCATCGCTTTGTATCACAAACCGGACAGATCACTAATTATTAAAACCGGACATCTTGACTTGTTACCAACAG
>RGPS01000498.1 GCA_010084195.1 Terriglobia bacterium | reverse complement strand
GGAACCGTCGTCGATCAAGAGTCCCGCAAGAACGGCTATATTAGCGGCACCGTTATCTTGAATCTCGACCACAACCTGCCCGGCAGAATCCGAGGTTACTGTCTTTGGGGAGAAGCTCGAAAAAGGTGCGGTGCTGCCAAGAGTGTCGTTGATGAAAACTTGATCAGTCGTTCCAGTCTGACTGAAGACTTCAGGGGCCCCTTGGCCTGTGATTGTGACTTGTTGTGTCATTGAACCGCTATACCTGAAGGCGAAAACCCAAATTCTGTGGGGCCTGCCTGGCGTCAATCCTGTGATTGTGACCGTCAGTGTGGCGCCGTCACCGAGTTTGTAGATATTGCCCGGGAATATTATGGCGGGGGATCTAGATGGAATGAAAGGGGCGGTTTCAGTAAGTCGCTGGTTGTTCCCGACGGAGGCACTCCCCAGTGTAACCGTTATCGGTGTGGCGCTTCCACTCTCATCTATTAGACTTCCGGTCGTCGCAGCCGCAGTATTTATACGATTCCAGTTGGTGGTGTAAGTGGCGGCACTTCCAAATCCAAATCCGACACTTGCTGCACTGGCCACACCCACCCACACCAACAACAACCCAACCACAGACGTATCAGTACTGTGTATCCCCCACCATCCACCCCGGCCAGGTATGCTTGATGCCTCGAAATGACACAACCCTACGGAAGCCTCTACCGCCGAGGCTGAACTCGTGCTGGCACAACGCAAAAAAGAGGCCAGCGTCGCCGCCAGCCTCTTTCCTGTTTTCGTGCTTTACAGCGGCTACTTCAGTGACACGGTTGCCGTAGTCTGGGTCGGTGTCCCATTCACAGTCAGCACAATCGGCACTGCAGTTCCGGCAGTCACACCAGCAGGAATCTGTACTTAGAGCTTAACTTGTTGGAGTGGCATCGGTTGCCAGTTTTGCTAATAGTTTTAATTACTTGTGAGGCTCTGTTCGAGCCACAACGTGGCATTTTCACCGTTCCATTTGGACCCGCCGATTCCATCCGTATAAATACTTTCAGAAAGTGGAGGTGAGGCCGGATGATGTCGTTCAAAGAATGGATGGTGGCTGAAGACGCCAGAAAAGTGAAACCAATGGACCCGGATGAAGTGAAACTGCGGGCGCTGGAAAATGAAGTGGCGGTCTTGAGGAAGAACATTCAGCTCAGGAAAGCACGGACACGGGCACAGAAGGACATTGCAGCCGTTCACAAGGCGCAGCAGGAACTTTCGATTCAGCAACGACCACTGAGTGTGGAGGATGAAAACTGGACGCTGGAAGGCTGTCTCTCGCCCTATATCAGGGCCCAGTAAAACTGGAATCCAAACCACTTGGAAAACTGATGGCGGTGAAGCTGATCCAAATTAAAAACTCCAAATTGAAAACTCCACCACCAACGCAAAAAAGAGGCCAGCGTCGCCGCCAGCCTCTTTCTTGTTTTCGTGCTTTACAGCGTCTACTTCAGTGACACGGTTGCAGTAGTCTGGGTCGGCGTCCCATTCACAGTCAGCACAATCGGCAC
>RGPS01000497.1 GCA_010084195.1 Terriglobia bacterium | reverse complement strand
TCATACTGTCAAGCTGCCAAAGCCATCAGGAATGACTGCGTGCGAGCTGGCTGACTGGCAAGATCGGGTACGCTTCTGCCACTTTCTCGCTTCTGGAGCAGGCAATCAGCGGTGCAATTTGTTCGTGCGGGCCACATGAAAGGCGAAGTAGTTTTTCCACTGGGGGAGGACCATAACTACCACTGCGAACGGGCTTGCGTAGGGGACGACGAGGGTAATGAGGTATTCGCAAAGGCTGACAGCAGACAATACCGCGGTAGATCCCGTGTGTCCATTCACAACGATCGCTAACGCCTTTGTGTAGGCGAAGAGTGCAATGGCAAGAACGCTGAGCGCGAGCTGCAGGCCAAAGCCTCGCAAAATCCGCTTCCATTGTGTCTTTGAGTACACACCAACGGCGAGAGCAAGTCCGGCGTAAGTAAACAGGGCTCCGGTAAACGCATCGGCCAGTTTGGGGTCGGCCGTAAAATCGATGGAATCGATGTGGATTGGCTTACCTGTCTGCGGATTCGTCGTATTGTAATTCATCCTCACGTGAAAGTCCCAGCCTCCCGTTTGAGGATTTAGTTCGAGGGGAGGTCCGCTACTTGCTCCAATTAACAGCAATAGGGGCACGTAGGCAAGCCGCTGCAGGAACCAGATCGATATGCCCTTGAGCAGGAACCACCAGATGCCAAGAGAGACGATGACGGACGCGACGGCCGTGAGTATCAGATTCGGCCCTGGCTGGAGTTCCTTTGCAAGCCCTGATTGCTTCATGCTGCGCGCCGACTCCACCATCCAAAGACCACGACCGCGTCCAGGAGGATCAGCGTTTCCCACAGGTATAAATGTGCAAAGTCGAACAGCGGCTTATTATGTTGACCAAGGTAGAAGAGCGAAATGAGGCGAACGAAATTGAACCCTTGAACGGCTGCGATACCACCGGCCAGGCCAAGCAGGCGCCATTTCCATTTTGCGGGGTAGGCGATGATGGCCGCGCACAGCAAGACGACGACGTTGACGCCATTACAACCGTTTAGGATCTCCAGGGCAAAGCCGCGAGTCGGGGCACTCAAAATTGCGCCTTGCCGAATAACCGCCCCTCCACATAGCTGAATGAGCCAGGTGGAGACCGCCGCAAGGCCGATAGTGAACTTCTCTGCAGAAGGCCTCAAGGGGAACAAGAGCAGCGCAAACTGAACCAGGCTGGCTGTTAGGAATCGAAAAATAAAGATCCATGTAAAGCGCATTTATTTGATGATGTGAATTCGTGCTGAACGAGACCTTGTCCCCGCCTGGCACCATTAGTCCGGAGAGGCGCAGAAGGAATGCGCTAAACATAGTGTAGCGGGCCAACATCAAGGGAAAAGGTGCGTGCCCCAACTGGCAATACAGCATTGCCACGAACTGCTGCCAGCAAGTGCCCCCCCCTCGCATGCCGCTCCCCTTTGTGCTCTCTTACCGCCGCGTCAAACTCCCCTCGCGGGAACCATCGCAAAATCTGACTGAACATGCTGCATACTCGTGTCATGGCAGGGCCTCCCT
>RGPS01000496.1 GCA_010084195.1 Terriglobia bacterium | reverse complement strand
CGGCAGGGGGGAAGTCGACGACTGCTGCGGTACTACCGGCCTATCAAGACACAGATTTCCCGGCGCATTGACAATGAAGTTCTTGATTGGCTGAAGTCAAAGAGTGACAGCCGAAACGGGGTACCAGACTGTGGTAAACAAGGCGCGTTAGTGTTCCGTCTCTGGCTTTGATGGGGTGACGTGGGCGCGGAGCCAGGTTTCCAGTTCAGAGAATGACAATTGGTTCGCTTCATATAGTGAAATAAGGAAGGCGTAAGCTACGCGGTCATCGAAGTGGATCCGATAGCCGTTCACGCGGAGAAAAACAGCGCAGACGGTGACAGCCACGCGCTTGTTCCCGTCAATAAATGGGTGATTTTGGGAGAGACTCTCCCAAAGCGCTGCGGCTTCCTGTATCAGGTCAATGTAGTAACCGGTCTGGGGGCGAGCCAACGCAGACTCCAGGGCACCGCGATCACGAATCCCGAGAGATCCGCCAAATCGCTCAATGAGACGGGCGTGGATTGCGAGAACATCCTGAAGCTTCGGGTAGCTGGTCACTGTGCCAGTCGCTGGAGGAGTTCCGGGTGTTGATCCATGAACTCATCAGCGGCAGCCAGGAATGGATTTGAGGCTGTCTGCCTCTGGAGGGTTGCAATGAAGTCACGGACGGACTCCTGCTGCTGCGGAGTCAAGGATTTCACGGCGTCCAGCAAGCTGTCGGTGGTCACGCTCATTTGCCTCTATTATAGCGGTGAAAATCAGTTGCGGTTCCACGTTCAAAGGGGTGTGGCCGTTCAGAGTTGCGCGGTGGGCTAATTTGAAGCCTTCTCGTTGGTCCGCCAAGAACCATCCGACCAGCCGACTACCCGGCTGGGTGCGTCGGACCCAGCAGAACGCCGTGTTCGGTCATTTCTTTGGGCAGGTTTGCGGCGAAGGCTTCGGCGTGATATTCGAGAACGAGCTCTACGTCTGGTGACCGCACGATTGAAGGCGGTCTCCAGCCCTTCGCGGTGTGGCGTGCCGCGGAGCAGGTAGATACTGGAGTCTTCTGAACTGGCACTAAGTGATGTCGCCTTGCCCAACCATGGGTTGGCCTTTTCGAGGATGGTGCCAGCATCGGCGAGGTCGAGTGAGATGGGCTCGTAGAGATTCCAGTGGCCGTTCCGCCAGGCGCTGTTGCGCAGTTCGGCTTCGGTGATGGCGGAGATGCCTGCGGGTTCGTAGTCGGGCAGGATGGCCGGCGAACGGCCTTTCAGGACGTAGCTGACCGTGTTGGTGTCCAGCAGATAGTGAGGGGCCTAGCGACGGAAACTCACAGGGTGTCCCGGACCTGCGGGCCGTCCTGGTCGCGAACTTCGAGGAAGTCGTCAGGGAAACCGGCGTCGTCGAGAGACGCGAATATCTGATCCCAGTCTCCTAGAGACTGCGAGAGCATCACATCTCCGGTGCGGGGGGTGCAAAGTGGAATTCCAGTGGAAACCTCACGGCCGGGCTGCAATTTTGGCGTTGCCAGAACCTGATACTTATCACGATATATCTCCGGGCGG
>RGPS01000495.1 GCA_010084195.1 Terriglobia bacterium | reverse complement strand
GCTACGATATTGAACTGGAAGAGTCCGGGACTCACCGCCCCCGCGAAGGAAACAACAGCAGGTGACGTGCCCCCCCGAAAACTCTACCAGGGATAATTGAGAAGCTCTAAGAAAAGGAGCTTTGAGATGAAAAAGAGCAAGTACACGGAAGAGCAGATCATTGGCGTAGTGAAGCGGATGGAGGCGGGCGAAAAGGTCAAAGACCTGGCGCGGGAAACGGGGGCCAGCGAGCCGACGCTGTACCAGTGGAAGTCGAAGTACGGCGGCATGGAAGTGAGCGAAGTGCGCCGAATGCGAGAGCTGGAACGGGAAAACGGCGAGCTGAAAAAGCTGGTGGCGAACCTGAGCCTGGCCCAGGAAGCATTGAAGGGCGTGATCCGAAAAAACGGCTGGAGCTTGTAGGCCGGCGAACCAACGTGGCGTTCGTCATGACCGAGCACCGGTTCAGCGAACGCCAAGCCTGCAAGCTGCTGGAGATGGATCGCAGCAGTTACCGCTACGAGCCCAAGCCCGACAAGAACGGGCCACTGCGGCAAGAACTGGTGGCGCTGGCCAAGCGTCATCCACGCTACGGCTACCGCATGTTGGCCAGCAAGCTGAAGGATCGGGGCTGGGTGGCGAATCACAAACGGATCGAACGGCTGTATCGTCAGGAGCACTTGATGATGCGCCGCTTGAAGCGCAAGCGGCTGACGAGGGTGCCGCAACCGATGACGGATGTGGATCGCGCCAATCAGGAATGGTCGATGGACTTCGTCGCCGACGGGTTAGCCACCGGGCGTGCGATCCGAGCGTTGACTGTGATCGACAGCTACACGCGGGAAAGCCCAGCCATCGAGGTGGACTTCAGCCTCACCAGCCGGAGGGTAACGCGGGTTCTGGAATGGATCATCGAGCAACGCGGCAAGCCGGAGAGGATTCGAGTCGACAACGGGCCGGAGTTTACATCGCGGCACTTTCTGTCGTGGTGCGAACAACGCGGCATCGGGGTGATTCACATTCAACCGGGCAGGCCCATGCAGAACGGGCGGGTGGAGAGTTTCAACGGAAGGTTCCGGCACGAGTGTTTGAATGCGAACTGGTTTGTGACTTTGCAGGATGCCAAGGTAAAAATCGAGGAGTGGCGGTGTGAGTACAACCACGAACGTCCGCACAGCAGCCTAGGCTATCTTGCTCCCGCGGTGTTTGCGGCACGGGGCCCCTTCGCCGCCGCAATGATCGATACCGCCGGTGCTCGGCGAGTCCAGGCTCAAGATGAACTCGCTACGCTCGGCCTGGACACGCCTCCGCGCCGTCAGAGGATGGCCTCTATGGCGGCGAAGGGGCGGATTGAAGTGCTATGTTGATACCCAGCTTCTCTATTTACGATTGGTAGGAAAGACGGGGGCACGTCAAGGGGAGCCTGGGACGACCCTGAAATCGGCCTACCAGCCGGAGCCCAACAATTATCCGACGAAGCCACTTCCCAGGACGGCGGAGGGCGTGTCTTCACCCAAAGTTTTTGGTTTCTACGTGCCCTGGAACGAGGC
>RGPS01000494.1 GCA_010084195.1 Terriglobia bacterium | reverse complement strand
TGCGGAGCGGCCCTTGGTGCCATTCCACTGGTCACTCGAGTTCCCCGAGGTGTTCGACCGGACCAACCCCGGCTTCGATGCGATCGTGGGGAACCCGCCGTTTGCAGGCAAGAACACCCTGGCCGACGGCAACGTGGCTGGCTACCCCGGCTGGCTCCAGACCGTCCACACTGGGGCACATGGCAACGCCGATCTCGTCGCGCACTTCTTCCGCCGGGCATTCGGGCTCATCCGCCATGGGGGAGCCTCCGGCCTGATCGCGACCAACACGATCGCCCAAGGAGATACCCGGGGATCCGGCCTCGCGTGGATCTGCCAGCATGGCGGGGAGGTCTTCCACGCGACCCGTCGCCTGCCTTGGCCGGGGATGGCCGCGGTGATCGTCAGTGTCATCCACATCGCCAAGGGGGAATACTGGGGCACACGGATTCTTGACGGCAAGGAGGTCGACGCCATCTCGGCGTTCCTCGTCCCCGGTTCCGTCCACACTGACCCGTCCCCGCTTGCGGGCAATGCAGGGCGGAGTTTCCAGGGAAGCATTGTCCTTGGCATGGGGTTCACGTTCGAGCACGACTCGGATGACCATGTGGGGGATGGCCGGCCGGGCATGCCGACCTCGGTCCGGCGCATGGAGGAGCTGCTCGCAGCCCATCTGCACTACCGGGAGGTGATCTTCCCGTACATCGGGGGTGAGGAGGTCAACTCCAGCCCCGTCCATGCCCACCGGCGGTACGTCATCAACTTCGGGGAACGGTCTGAGGCCGAATGCCGGGATCGCTACCCGGATCTCTTGGCAATTGTGGAGGCGAAGGTCAAGCCGGAACGAGCAACCAACAATGATCGGAACCGCCGCGAAATCTGGTGGCAGTTCACTAGGACCACACCAGCCCTCCAAGCCGCCATTGCCGGACTGGACCGGGTGCTGGTGACGAGGTATGGGCGCGCTCCTTCTCATCGACGATGAAGGACGACCTCACCTACACCCCCTCAGACTGCTTCGAGACCTTCCCGTTCCCGGAGGACTGGGAGACACGGCCTGACCTCGAGGCTATCGGCCGGGAGTACTACGAGTTCCGGGCGTCACTGATGGTGGCGAACAACGAGGGCCTGACCACCACCTACAACCGCTTCCATGACCCGCTCGAGCGTGACCCGGGGATCGTCAAACTCCGCGAGCTCCACCTTGCCATGGACCGCGCCGTCCTGGATTCCTACGGCTGGCACGACGTGCCGGTCGACTGCGCATTCATCGAGGAGAACCCGCAGGATGAGGACGCGGAGGCGGAACGGGGCGCACGACCAAGGCGAAGGAAGTACCGCTACCGGTGGCCTGACGACGTCCGTGACGACGTCATGGGACGCCTGATCGCCCTCAATACCGCCCGGGCAGCCGAGGAGGCACGCCGGGGAACGGGTGCGGATGCCGTGGGGAAGGCAGGCAATCCCGTGGCAGCCCGTACCCGGGGTCGCCCACGAACCGCGCCCACCGGACCAACCGCCTCCCAGGGGGCTCTGCTGTGACGACGATCCC
>RGPS01000493.1 GCA_010084195.1 Terriglobia bacterium | reverse complement strand
GATAGATGAAACGCGCCGGATAGCTGTGTTTTTCGGTAGCCCGCCCGAAGACGCGGATGAGTTCCTGGTTGCCGTTGAATTCATGCTGGTGGCTGCGGGCGGGATCGGCCTCGACAGCGGTCAGGGCTTTGATGGCGACGCCGGTGAAGAATTCGGAGAGATAGCCGGACTTCATGGGGTCTACCCAAAGAGGGGGAGTTCGAGGACCCCGGTCTCTTCGTAGCGTTGGAGGGCCCGGATGTGTGGTTCCATGAGCTGCGCCACGGCTTTGACGACGGGGACGACGATGCTGTTGCCGAATTGCTTGTAGGCCTGGGTGTCGGACACGGGAATTTTGAAGGTATCGGGGAAGCCCATGAGGCGGGCACACTCGCGGGGAGTGAGGCGGCGAGGGTTGTTGCCCTGGCCACGGCTCACGAGGATTTCGGAGCCGTCTTTGTGGTAGCGGGCGGAGAGAGTTCTTGCGACCGAGTCTTTATCGACGAGGCCGAAGCCGAAACCGTTACCTGCCTGGCGGTGTTTTTCAGCATAGGCCTGGAGATAGGCCCAGAGCTTGTCGGTGAGGGTGTATTTGGGGTTTACCTGGGCCAGCGGACCTGTGGTGTAGGGTTCCTGGGGAGATTCGGAGCCATCTTCGGGATGGAGGATGGTGGCGAGACGGGGTCGGTCGACGGGGAGTTGGAGATCGGCAAAATTGAAGCCGGTGGGCTCGCGAAAGCCAACGAGGAGAATGCGTTGGCGGTGTTGGGGGACGAAATGTCCGGCATTGATGACGCGGGTCTCGACGTAGTAGCCGAGTTCCTTCCGGAGGGTGTCGCAAATGACACGGAAGGTGTTGCCCTTATCGTGGCTGACGAGGTTCTTGACGTTCTCCAGAAGGAAGGCCTTGGGGCGTTTTGCGGCGATGATGCGGGCCACATCGAAAAAGAGAGTCCCCTGGGTGGCGCACTCAAAGCCGTGGGGGCGCCCGAGAGCATTTTTCTTGCTGACGCCGGCGAGGGAGAAGGGTTGGCAGGGGAAGCCGCCGACGAGAACATCATGGTCGGGGATAGAGTTGGCGTCGACCTGGGTGATATCGCCGACGAAGGCATTTTCTTCGAGGCCGTAGTTTCCGACGTAGGTTTTTTTGGCGTAGGGGTTCCACTCGCTGGTGAAAATGCAGGTACCGCCAGCCTGTTCAAACCCGGCCCGCATGCCTCCGATTCCGGCGAAGAGGTCAATAAAGGTAAAGGTGCCGGATTCACGGCCAGTTCGGGGGGCGGTATTTACGATGTCTCGCAGAGCGGGGGCGACCATTTGCGGACATTCGGTTTCGCCGTTTTCCCAGCGGGCGATTGTGCGAGGGCTAACGTCCAAACGACTCGCAAGATCCTGTTGGGTCATACGTTCGCGGGCTTGTGACAGCAACAGGAGGGGAAGCTGGGAGTCAGCGGTTTGCACTCTGGGCATGTATCCAGACAGTATGTCGGATTTTTGTCCCAGAGTCCAGTGATTTAGGTGTGAGTGGGGCCGCATGCTGACGCATGGCGGTTCGGTACGGCTTTGGCGG